>NZ_JBEPPM010000008.1:0-167435 GCF_040547315.1 Arthrobacter sp. UYP6 | reverse complement strand
CGACCAACCCTGGGCATGGCGACCCCGGCTCAGAAACTTGCTGAGCTGCTGCAACCCGCAGCAGCCTGAACCCCGTGTTGCACTAACCGGTTGACTTAGCCCGCGCTAAATCGACACGACCGCGACACTCGACGGGTCAAAGCCGTACCAGCCCATCACTCGACGAACCGCAGCGGACGGGCTCTCGGGCCGAACCCCGCTAAGCTCGGCCCTAAAGCCACAACCGACACTGGGGGAACCATGCGCCGGATACTGACCACTTTGCTGCTCATCCTGATCGCACTGACGGGAGGCGCCGGTACTGCCGCCGCCGTCACTCCGGACGAGGTGATCATAGAAGACACAGCAGGCGTCCTGGACACCAACAAGCTGGTGCCCGCGTTGGAGAGCGTCGAGTTCCGGGAGCCCACCACAGTTGCCGTTTACACCTACAACGGGCCGGCGGGCAATGAGGACGGAACCGTCATCAACGCAGAAGTCCTGCGGTTCGCCCGCGACGAGCACCCGGAGTGGCTCAGTGAAGACGGCCAGAAATGGGCCGACGGCCTGTTTATCTTTGCCTTGGACCCCACCGGCCGGTGGACGGGCACATACTTTGGCGAGGACCGCAAAATCTCCCTGGACCGGCAGGAGGACATCCGGGAACAGGCGGGGGACTTGTTCCGTGCGGCGCAGTGGACTGACGGGACCATTACCTCCGTCGAGGAAGCAGCCAAGCTGATCAACCGGCCCTGGTATCTCTCCCCCGGCGCCATCCTGATCTTTATTGTCGCCGCGATTGCCGCCGCCGGCTCGGTCATTTCCTACGTTGTGGTGCGCCGGAACCGGCGCAACAAAAACCGGAAGCTCCTCACTGAGGCGGACGCCAGCTATTCCAGCGTGACCCGGGACCTGGATGCCACCGAGGTCAACGCCAACTCCATTCCGGACGATTCCTCCTACGGGTCACGGGTGTTGGAGGAGTACCGCACGTTCATGACCCGCTATAACAAGGCCACCGAACTCAACAACGCCGCCCATGCCCTCTCCGAGAAGGACCTGATGAAGAGCAGCAGCACCGCCGTGATTGAGGAGTACGCTGACGCCGCCGGGGAACTGGACGGCCTCGATGACGTCATAGCGGACACCAATGCGCTGCTCAACAAAGCTCCGGGCTGGGAACGGGCGTGGGACCGCCAGGCCGGGCCGCTCTACGAAGATCTTGACCGCCTTGACGATCTGCTGGACGGCAAGGAGGCCGTGGCCAAGGGCTCCGCGACGGCCCAGGCGCTGCTGTCGTTCCGGCAGCACACCCGAGAAAACCTTGCCGGCGCTTCCGCGGATCTGGCTGAAAACCGCATGACCCCCGAGCAGGCGCTGGACCAGATCCGGGCTGCCCGCTCAGAGCTGTCGGACCTGCTGAAAAACCACGCGGACACCGTCATTTCGGCCCGGGCGAAGACCGACAGCGAGCGCCGGCTCATGGAGAAGGAGCTGGAAAAGGTCGTTGAAAAACCGCTCCGCAGGGGACGGGGCGATTACCGGCCGGGAATCGTGGACACGGCCTTCCCTGCGTACTTCTACTACACCGTGGGCAGCTTCAACACCGGTATCCAACAGGGCACCCACAGCGTGGAGGAAGCGCGCACTTCAGCGTCAAGTTCCACGGGTTACGGCAGCTCGGGCGGCAGCTTTTCAGGAGCGGGCAGCTCCGGGCGGTTCTAGCCCTTCCCCTGCCTGCATGAAAAGCCGATGACAGAGGTTGTCTTTCTGTTTGCGGAAATCACCACGGAACAGGGCCATCAGGGCCTGGGGTTCGCTATTCCAAACGCGCGGGCGGTCCGGCCCAGTACGCCCACGCCAAGGAAGTTGCCGAGGGAATGCTGGGCGAGGACCCCAATGACAACGGCAGGATCTACACCAAACTGCTCTGGGCTGGAGCTTCAGTGGGCCGCTCCGGCGTGGCCACCCAGGCGCCGCGTACCCGCGCGAAGCGTGGGTGGAGCACTTCGACTGGCTGGACCCGCTGTTCAACGAACGCCTGGAGACGAAGGGCGGACGCATGCTGGTACCCAACCGTCCCGGGCTCGGCGTCAGCCTCAGCCTCAGCGAACAGTCCCGGGCCTGGACAGCGTGCAGTTCGGGCTGGCCTAAGCCCATGCGACGATAAGTGGATGTGTCCCCACCTGACCTCTGATCTTGCCGGCGTACTGCGGGCAGAGATCGTTGAAGGGCGGATCGCCCCAGGCGACCGTCTCCCCAGTGAAAGCACCCTGATTTCCCGGCACGGGGTGTCGAGAACCGTGGTGCGGCAGGCGGTCGCCCGGCTGCAGGAGCGGGTGGAGCCTTCCATCACGGTGTGGCCGAAGCCTCCGGAAATTCCTACCTCACCGACGCCCTGCAGAATCTGGGGCCGGCCTTGATCTCCATGCCCAGGGAGCGGCTGCAGACGGCGGCCCCGGGAACAAGCATCGGCCCGGTGTCCTTGGAACACCGGGCCGTCCTTGACGCCGTCGCAGCTGGCGACGCCCTTGCCGCCGCGGCAGCCATGCGCATGCACTTCGCCGGGTCCCGGCACCGGCTCGAGGCCGTTGCGGGAACCCGGAACTAGCTGCACTGACCGCTGGTGAAGTCCAAGCTCGGACAACTGAGGAAAAACCACGAAAGGCATCATGTTCACTTTGGATCAGGCGCGGAGCTTCATTGCAGTGGCCGAAGAACTGCACTTTGGACGCGCCGCAGTCCGGCTCAACATGACGCAGCCTCCGCTAAGCCGGCAGATTCAAAAACTGGAACGGGAAGTCCGCGTGGAACTGCTGGCACGCGACAAGCGCAAGGTGGTCCTGACCCCGGCTGGCAGTGCCTTCCTCACCGAAGCCCGAAAACTGGTGGCAGCAGCTGAGCGGGCTCCCCATACGGCACGGCTGATTGCCCAAGGCAGCGCCGGCATCCTTCGGATCGGCTTCACCGCGGCGTCCGGCTTCAGCCTGCTGGGTCCGGTCCTGAAAGTGATCGCCGAGTCCCTGCCGGGCGTTGACGTGGAACTGCAGGAACTCGTAACCAGTGAACAGATCCACGCCCTGGCCACCGGTGACCTGGATCTGGGCCTGGCCAGGCCTCCGTTCGACACCGAACGGTTCAGGTCCCGCCTGCTGCTGTCCGAAGATCTGATGCTGGCCGTTCCGGCCGGCCACCCGCTGGATATCCCGGACCGTCCCGTCACCTCCGCGGACCTGCGCGACACACCGCTGATCATGCATTCGCCCACTAAAGCCCGCTACTTCTATGACCTGTCCGTGCGCCTGATGCCCATCGAGCACCGCAACGTCATCCACACCGTCAGCCAAATTCTGACCATGGTGTCTCTGGTGGCAGCCGGCCGCGGCGTCGCCATAGTCCCCGAGTCAGCCCGCACCCTGCAGCTGGAGGGTGTCTCCTACCTGCGGCTGGACGAGGTCGCCTCGGACGCCGTGGAACTGCACGCGATCTGGAACCACGATTCCGCGAACCCCGCGTTGGCTCAGCTGATCGAACACCTCTGAAGTGCCGGACTTAACCATAGCAATACCTTTAGGGCATCGAATCATATAAAAGAGGGCTTAGACAGGCATGAAAGAACTTCCTAGGCTGGGCACACTCCCGTATCCGCCGAAACGGCACCTCTGCTAAGGAACGATGCATCATGGCGCAGTACACGCCCTCCGAACTAGCCACCACCCTCAAAGACGGTCTTCTCTCCTTCCCGGTGACGGCGTTCGACGCCGATCTGCAGCTTGACGAAGCAAAGTACCGTGAGCACCTGGCCTGGCAGGCCAGCTTCGGCGTTGCCGGCCTCTTCGCCGCCGGCGGCACCGGAGAAGGCTTCAGCCTGACGCCCTCCGAGCTGGACCGGACCGTCAGGATTGCCGTTGAAGAAGCCGGATCAATCGTCCCGGTACTCGCCTCAGTGGGCGGCTCCACCGCCCAGGCAGTGGCTGCTGCCCGCGCAGCCGAAGCCGCCGGAGCCGAAGGGCTGTTGCTGCTTCCGCCCTATCTCACCGAATGCGACCAGGCCGGGCTGGCCGCCCACGTGGATGCGGTCACCAGCGCCGTGGGCATCGGCGTCATTGTCTACAACCGGGCCAACGCACGCTACGACGCGCACACGGTGGCCGGACTGGCCGAGCGCCACGGCAACTTCATCGGATTCAAGGACGGCGTGGGAGATATCGAGCACCTCACCAAGGTGTACGCCACCAACGGCGACCGGCTCTTCTACCTCGGCGGCCTGCCCACAGCGGAAACCTTCGCCCTGCCCCTGCTCCAGCTGGGCATGAGCACTTACTCCTCCGCCATGTACAACTTTGTTCCCGAGTTCGCCCTCGAGTTCTACCGCGATGTCCGCAACCAGGACCGGAACGCCGTGACGGAGAAACTCAACCGCTTTGTCCTGCCCTACATTGAGATCCGTGACCGGGTGAAAGGCTACGGCGTTTCCATCGTCAAGGGCGGGCTGAAGGCCGTGGGACGCGACGCCGGATCCGTCCGTCCCCCGCTGCAGGATCTCACGGAACAGGACCTCGCGGACCTGACTGACCTCATCTCCCGGGCAGGCGTCAGCCCCTCCACCGCCGTTGCCGCAGCCCGCGCCTGATACAAAATCGACGATTAGGAACACTATGACTGCCGACCAGAACCTCACCGGCCATTCCATCATCGCCGGACACTCCGTCACCGGCCGTGGCGGCACCTCCGCCGGTGTCAATCCGGCCACCGGAGATAAACTGACGCCGGAGTACTCGCTGCTGGACACCGCGCAGCTCTCCGAAGCAACGGCAGCCGCCGAAGCCGCCTCCGCCTCCTTCAGCTCCTTGGATCCGGAAACCCACGCCGCGTTCCTGGAGCGCATTGCGGACAACATTGAAGCCGCCGGACCGGCGCTGATTGAGCGGGCCATGGCGGAAACCGGGCTCCCCGAAGCCCGGATCACCGGCGAACGCGGCCGTACCACCGGCCAGCTGCGCCTCTTTGCGGCCGTCATCCGGCAGGGCGATTTCCGCGGTGTCCGCGTGGACCCCGCCCAGCCCGACCGCACCCCCCTGCCCCGTGCGGACATCCGCCAGCGCAAGCTTCCCCTGGGGCCTGTGGCTGTCTTCGGCGCCAGCAATTTCCCGCTGGCCTTCTCCACGGCCGGCGGCGACACCGCTTCCGCGCTTGCCGCGGGGTGCCCGGTGATCGTCAAAGCCCACAATGCCCACCCGGGCACCGGGGAAATCACCGGCCGGGCCATCAGTGACGCTGTCCGGGACCTGGGCCTGCATCCGGGAGTGTTCTCCCTGGTCTATGGACCCGGCGCCGTGATCGGCCAGGCTCTGGCCACCGATCCGGCTATCAAGGCCGTGGGCTTCACCGGCTCCCGGTCCGGCGGGATGGCCCTGGTCAACGCTGCTGCCAACCGTCGTGAACCCATCCCCGTGTACGCCGAGATGAGCTCCATCAATCCGGTCTTTGTCTTTGAGGGCGCATTGGAGAACGACGCCGAGGCCCTCGGCAGTGCCTACGTCACCTCCGTCACCGGCTCCTCCGGACAGCTGTGCACAGCGCCGGGCCTGCTGTTTGCCCCCGCCGGGGAGGCGGGAGACCGCTTTGTTGCCGCCGTCGGCCAGGCCGTGACAGCCGCGGCCGGCCAGACCATGCTGACTAAGGGCATTGCCGCCTCCTGGCAGGACGGCGTTGGAGCGCTGGGCGGCCAGCCAGGCGTTGAACTGCTGGCGTCAGGCAGCGAGGGCGACACCCTCAACGCACCCGCGCCCAGCATTTTTTCCACCGACGTGGCAACGTTCCTGGCCAATGATGCGCTGCAGGCGGAGATCTTCGGCGCAGCGTCACTGGTGATCCGCTACACCTGCGTTGATGAACTCGCCAAGGCCGTACGCTCCATGGAGGGGCAGCTCACCGCAACCCTGCATCTGGCCGAGGGCGATTACCCGGCGGCCCGCGGGCTGCTTCCCGTGCTCGAGGGCCGGGTGGGCCGCATCCTCGTCAACGGCTGGCCGACGGGCGTGGAAGTAGGACACGCCATGGTGCACGGCGGTCCGTTCCCGGCCACCTCCGACAGCCGCACTACGTCGGTTGGCACGCTGGCCATCGACCGCTTCCTCCGCCCGGTGGCCTACCAGAACATCCCGGATGCCCTCCTGCCGGCCCCGCTGCAGCAGGAAAATCCGTGGAAGCTGAACCGGCTGGTGGACGGCACCCCGGAACTGGCCTGAGGCCATGCTTCCGGAAGGCCCGTTACTGCGGACCTCCGGAAACAGCACCTGAGCAGCTACCGGTTCCGGAGAGGCTGGCCCGAGGGATGCTCCACCGGCTGCCGGGCCCTGACCGCATGCCCGGGACCGGCCGGCACCGGCTGTGCACCAACCCGCGACGCCCCGTGCCGTGCGCCGACTGCAGGCGCGCGGTGCCGTGTTGCGGTCCGTGCCCTGGCGCCGGCCAGCAGCATTTCCCGGCGCACGGCCGAGCGTTGCCCCGGGGCCAGATACTGGACGTGGCGCACACCGCTCAGCCGCCGGGCCCCCTGATGCAGGATCAGCCTCAGCTCCTGCAGGCACGCCTCATAGTTTCTGCCGCCGCGCTCCGTCTCGTACAGATATGCCTCACAGGCCCGGTGCATCTCCAACAGGGTGGACTGCGGCGAGGACGATCCGGGGCGAACCTCCCTCAGGGTGTCCCGCACCTGCGCCCGGATATCGGCGACGGCGGAGCGGCACCGCGCCCGGTCAAACTCCGGTTCCAAGGCGCCGGGTCCGTTTTCCGCGAACACCCGCTTCAGATGCACCTGCATGATCAGTGCCTGCAGCGCACGCTTCTCGCGTGCGCCCCGCAGCCAGCGCAGTACCGCCACGGATGCCAGCGAGCCCAGGACCACGCCGGCCAGGCTTCCTCCGAGAAAAACCCACATACCCATCCCTCCCCCAGTCAGGCGGCGGTATTAGTTCCGCCGTTGAAGGGGCACAGTACGAACACCGCGGGCGGTCCGCCAGAGTGATTTTCGCAAAAAGACGACTCACCTGATCCCCACAGCGTGCCGCCGACCACCAGCGGCCATGAGATTGCTCGCACCGGTCAGGCGGAAGCCGCTGGCTGGCGGGGAATCCGCCAAAGGCCTCCCAGAACCGGCTCTTAACTTAAAAGGATGAAGATCTCCTCGCTTACTGCGGTGGGGCTCCTGAGCGGAGCGGTTGCCGCTGTTGGACTCGCCGCCGCCGCGTCCCTGCAGTGGCATCCCCGTCCGTCGGCGATGCTCATTCGCGGAGTGTTTTCCGGTGCGGGCAAATTCCAGAAGAAAGTCCATCCCTCCATTCCCGGGTTCAGCGTGACCCGGCACCGCGGGCTGCGCTACCTCGGGCCCGAAGGCAACCCGTCCCTGGACCTGTTCCTGCCGGCCACTGCCCGGAAACCGCTTCCGGTGGTGGTGTGGATCCACGGCGGCGCATGGATTTCCGGTTCCAAGGAAGACGTGGCGCCCTACCTGAAGGTTCTCGCCGGGCACGGCTACGCCGTGGCGGGCGTCGGATATTCAATCTCACCCGAAGCGGTCTATCCCACCGCCGTCAAAGAGCTGAATGCCGCACTGGGCTTCATCCGCGACCATGCGGACCGCTATGGGCTGGACGCTGACCGGATTGTCCTGGCCGGCGACTCCGCCGGTGCGCAACTAGCCGCACAACTGGCGCTGGCCATCACCAACCCGGAGTACGCCCGGGACACCGGCGTTGTCCCGGCTGCCGCCCCCAGCCAGCTGCGCGGAATCCTGCTGAACTGCGGCGTCTTCGATTTCCCGTCCGTTGCCCGGCTGGCCGGTCCCATAGGCTGGGGACTCAGGAAGGCACTCTGGTCCTACACCGGGTCCAGGAACTGGGCCGCCACCGATGCCGCCAGGCACATGTCCATCCTGCAGCACGTGGATCACCGCTTTCCGCCCACCTACATTTCCAGCGGAAACGGTGACGACCTGACCCTCACGCAGTCCCTGCCCCTGGCGGACCGGCTGGAGGAGCTTGGTGTGCCCCTGGTCCGCAGGTTCTGGCCGAAGGACTACAAACCGGCCCTGGGGCACGAGTACCAGTTCCAGCTGCACCGTCCCGAGGCGATGGAATCCCTTCAGCAGACCGTGGGGTTCCTCGCGGATGTCACCGGCGTAACCGCCCTGCCTGGGGTCCCGCTCGAGAAGATCGTTCCCCTGGATGAGGAACTCCGGGAGGATATTGTCCGCGCCGGGGACCGGCTCGCGGCCTAACCTGCAGCTGCTAAGACCGGACGATGATCACGTCCAGGTTCCGCGGGCCGTGCACGCCTTCGACACGCTCCAGCTCAATGTCAGAGGTGGCGCTGGGGCCACTGATCCAGGTCAGCGGCCGGGTTCCGTCCAGCCGGCGCAGGGCTTCGGGGAGGATGCCGGCGACATCCTCTTCACGCACCACGCAGATGTGGTGGTCCGGAACCAGGGAAATGGCACGGCGCCCCTGGTTGGGACTCCCGTCCAGGATGATTGTGCCGGTTTCCGCCACGGATACGGCGCTGCCGGTGACCACGGCGTCCACCGCATCCAGTTCCGCCACGCTCAGCGGCGCGCCCGCGGCGTCGACCCGGCGCCGACCGGGAGCCAGGGCTTCAGCGTCCGCCAGCCAGGCACCGTCGATCCCCGCGGGAACCACGTAGCTGCCGGCTTCAAGAAGCAGCTCAGCGATCCGCGGGGCCAACCCTGGTTCATCAACAACGGTGACACCGGCCTTGTAGTCCACGAGCCGGTCCACGAGCATTTCGATGCGCTCTTCTGCACTCATTCCGGAGTCCGCACGGTAGCTCCGCGGGATTTCCGGCACCGCGGGTTTGTCACGCAGTGCCGAGCGCAGCCGGTCCAGGATGTCTTCCCGCGCGCTCATGCCTGTTCTCCCGTAGTGGTGGTATCGGTGCCGGCGGAGGCCGGATCCTTGTGGTCCTTCGCCCACCAGTCCCGGAAGGACTCAGCGGGCGGAGCCGGAATGTCTCGGCTCTGGGTCCAGCCGGCGGCGATGCCGGGCAGCTTGGTGATCTTCTTTTTGCGCCCGGCGGCGATCCGGCCCAGCGGCAGGCCCTTTTCCAAGAGTCCCAGGTGCTTGCCGGAGGAGAACGCCCAGGAAGCGCCCTTCATCATCAGGTCCATTTGGGAGGGCAGCTTCTTCTTGCCGCGTTTGCTGTCCACATCCTCCGCGCGCAGGTGCACCAGGATGTCCGGAATATTGATCTTCACGGGACAGGCGTCGTAGC
Source organism: Arthrobacter sp. UYP6 (assembly GCF_040547315.1). Classification (NCBI taxonomy): domain Bacteria; kingdom Bacillati; phylum Actinomycetota; class Actinomycetes; order Micrococcales; family Micrococcaceae; genus Arthrobacter; species Arthrobacter sp. UYP6. The sequence continues at coordinate 158,165 of NZ_JBEPPM010000008.1, read as the reverse complement.
AGGCACCGCAGAGCGAGGAGGCGTACGGCAGCGAATTATTCTCTTCGGAAACAATGCCGGTCATCAGCGGTGAAAGGATGGCGCCGATCGGTCCGGGGTAGGTGGAGCCGTAGGCGTGGCCGCCGGTGCGTTCATACACCGGACACACATTCATGCAGGCCGAACAGCGGATGCAGTGCAGCGCGGAGCGTCCCATTTCATCGGCCAGGGCGGCGCTGCGGCCGTTGTCCAGCAGCACCAGGTGCACATTCTGCGGCCCGTCACCTTCGGTGACTCCGGTCCACAGCGAGGTGTACGGGTTCATCCGCTCCCCGGTGGAGGAGCGCGGCAGCAGCTGCATGAACACTTCAAGGTCCTGCCAGGACGGCAGCAGCTTCTCCACGCCCATCACGGTAATCAGGGTTTCGGGCAGGGTGAGGCACATCCGTCCGTTGCCCTCGGATTCGACGACGGCGAGGGTGCCGGCGTCCGCGATCGCAAAGTTTGCACCCGAGATGGCCACCTTGGCGGAGAGGAACTTGCGGCGCAGGTGGGTGCGCGCGGCCTCGGCCAGCTTCGCCGGGTTGTCGGTGAGGTCCGGATCCACACCGGGCATTTCACGCAGGAAGATCTCCCGCACCTGGGTACGGTTCTTGTGGATGGCGGGCACCAGGATGTGGCTGGGCTTGTCATGGTCCAGCTGGACGATCAGCTCAGCAAGGTCTGTCTCATAGGCCGCGATGCCCTGCTCTTCGAGGTATTCGTTCAGGCCGATCTCCTGGGTGGCCATGGATTTGACCTTGACCACCTCGTCCACGCCCTGCTCGCGGATCAGGTCCCGGACAATTTCGTTGGCCTCGTCCGCATCGCGGGCCCAGTGGATGATGCCGCCGCGGGCGGTGAAGTTCTCCTCAAACTGCTCCAGCAGTTCGGGCAACTGCGCCATGACCGCTTCCTTGGTGGCGCTGCCGGCGTCGCGCAGGTCTTCCCAGTCCGGCAGTTCGCCCACCACGCGCAGCCGCTTGTCCCGGATGGTGTGCGTGGCATGGCCCAGGTTGGCACGCAGCTGGGTGTTGCCCAGTTCGCGCTTCGCGGCGGTGGGAAAGGGTTCGGTGGCGTTGATGTTCCCCTGTCCGAAAACCGGAAGAGTGGGCATGCCCAGGTAAGTGCTGCTCATCGGGAGGCCTTTCCGCTGACCAGGATTTCTCCGGTGACGGAGACCGGGTTCTCCTTGGTGCTGGCGAGGATTTCAGCGAAGTGAAGGGTGGAAACATCGCTGCCCTGCCGGGACAGTCCCCCGCCGATGTGCATGAGGCAGGAGGCATCGCCGCCGGAGCACAGTTCCGCGCCGGTGGCCGTGATGTTGGCGGCTTTATCCTCCAGCATCGCACTGGAGACGTCAGCGTTTTTCATCGAGAACGTCCCGCCGAACCCGCAGCACTGGTCCGCCTGCGGCAGCGGCGCCACCGAGATGCCCTCCACGCTCTGGAGCAGGTTAAGCTGCCGGTCGCCCAGCCGCAGCAGGCGCATGCCGTGGCAGCTGGGGTGGTAGGTGACATTGTGCGGGAAGAAGGAGCCCAGCTGTGCGGCGGCGTCCGTCACGCCCAGCACATCGGTCAGGAGCGCGGACAGCTCATAGGTTTTGGCCCCCACTGCCTCGGCGCGGGCCTCCAGCCCGGCATCGCCGCAGGAGCGCGCCACCATGGGATGCTGATGCTTCACGGAGGCAACACAGGAACCCGAAGGTGCCACGGCGACGTCGTACTCCTGCGATTCGAAGGCCTCCACGTGGTTGCGGACCACGGGAACGGCTTCGGGCAGGTAGCCGGAGTTCACATGCATCTGGCCGCAGCAGGCCTGGCCGGCGGGGAACACCACTTCGTGTCCCAGCCGCTCCAGGATGGCCACGGTTGCCCTGGCGGTGCGCGGATACATCGCATCCACGATGCAGGTGGCGAATAGAGCGATTCTCATGGCTTGCCTTTCAGCGGGGCGCACCCCGAACGTGTGGTCTGACCATAGTAGAACATGATGGGCCGGTCACGTCCAAGCCCAACACGCTGGTGACTACCATCACAGAGATCCGTGACTTGCGCTAGACTCTTCCGTGGTCAGACCACTATGGTCTGACCATCTTCTTGCCCAGAACTACGCGGAGGACCCTGTGGAGTCGTTCATTCCCAGCACCGATCCAGTGCTCAATAGTGTTGCCGTTTCGGCGCTGGTGGCTCTGGTGCCGCTGCTGACCTTCTTTGTGCTGCTTGCCTATGTCAAGGTCAAGGCGCACGTGGCGGGCGGGATCGCTCTGCTGGTGGCTCTCGCCGTCGCCGTCTTCGCGTTTTCGATGCCGGCGGGCCTGGCGGTGCTCTCCGCCACCCAGGGTGCCGTTTTCGGTGCCTTCCCGGTGCTGTGGATTGTCATCATGGCCATCTGGCTCTACCAGATCACCGTGCTCAGCGGCCGGTTCGAAGACCTGCGCCGGGTGTTCGACGTGATCGGCGGCGGGGACGTGCGCGTCCAGGCCATCCTGGTGGCCTTCTGCTTCGGCGGGCTGCTGGAAGCGCTGGCCGGCTTCGGCGCTCCGGTGGCCATTACCGCCACCATGCTCGTGGCCCTGGGCATCAAACCGCTCAAGGCCGCCGCGGCCGTGCTGGTGGCCAACACGGCGCCGGTCGCCTTTGGTGCCATGGCTATCCCGATCACCACCGCCGCGTCCCTGACCGGCCTGGATGCCGGACACATCGGCATGGTGGTGGGCCGCCAGGCACCTCTGCTGGCCGTTTTCGTTCCACTGATCCTGGTTTTCATCCTCGACGGCCGCCGCGGCGTGAAGGACACTTGGCCGGCCGCTGTCATCACCGGCGTTGCCTTCGCCTTGGCGCAGGTACTGTGCTCCACCTTCTTCTCCTACGAACTCACCGATATTGTTGCGGCACTGGCAGGCCTGGGTGCCGCCGTCGTCTTCCTCAAGTTCTGGCAGCCCCGCGGCCTGGAGGCCGCCCGCGAGCGCATGGGCCTGACCGCCATGGCCGCCGCCGGCTCCCTCTCCACAGCCGGTTCCCTCACCACCGCCGGTTCCGGCGCGCGCGGCCGCGGCCGCAGTTCCGCAGACATGAAGGATGGCGACTCGCTGACCCGCTCCCGTACCTTGCTCGCCCTGTTCCCCTACTTCCTCGTGATCCTCATCTTCGGTATCGCCAAGCTGTGGAAGTGGGGCGCGGACATCCCGGCACTGCTGGCCGCCACCGATATCAAGGTTCCCTGGCCCTGGCTGCATGAGAGGCTGCTCAACGACGCCGGCGAGCCCGTCTCCTCCACCATCTACACCTTTAACTGGCTCTCCAGCCCCGGCACACTGCTACTGATCACCGGACTGATCGTGTGCGCGGTGTACGCCAAGTACGACGACGGCGGCCGGTACGCGATGACGGTGGGCAACGGTGTGGCGGACATTTTCCGGACCATCTGGAACATGCGCTGGGCGGGCCTGACCATTCTCTCCGTCCTGTCCCTGGCTTATGTCATGAACTTCTCCGGGCAGACCGTGTCCATTGGCACCTGGCTGGCCGGCACCGGCGCGTTCTTCGCCTTCCTCTCCCCCGTTCTGGGCTGGGTGGGCACCGCTGTCACCGGCTCGGACACCTCCGCCAACGCCCTGTTCGCCCGGCTGCAGCAGACCGCCGGCATTGAGGCGGGCATCGATCCGAACCTGCTGGTGGCCGCCAATACCACCGGCGGAGTGGTGGGCAAGCTCATCAGCCCGCAGAACCTGGCCATCGCCGTCACCGCGGTAAAGCTGGACGGCCAGGAATCGGTGCTGCTGCGCAAGGTGGTGGGCTGGAGCGTGGGCCTGCTGCTGGTGCTCTGCACCCTGGTCTATCTGCAGTCCACCCCGATTCTGGGCTGGATGCTGCCGTAGCGGATCCCCCGCGGCGGGGACCGTCTCCAGGCTCCGGCACATGGCAGGATGGAGCGGTGACCGACCAACCTCGCCGCAGCTACGATCTGCTGCTGGAAAACATTGAAGCCGATCTCCGTTCCGGCGCCATCTCCCTGGGCGACCAGCTCCCCGGAGAGCGGACGCTCGCTGAAACTTATGGCATTTCCCGGGCCTCGGTCCGGGAGGGCATCCGCATCCTGGACGCCATGGGCGTGCTGCGTTCCTCCTCGGGTTCCGGACCGAAATCCGGCGCGATCATCATCTCCGAGCCCTCGGCAGGACTCTCCTCCGCCCTGCGCCTGCACATGGCCAGCAGCCGGCTGCCGGTGGCGGACATCGTCCAGACGCGGGTCCTGCTGGAGACCTGGGCGGCTGCCACTGCCGCGGCCCGGCCACCGTCGAAGGCAGCGGATGAGGCACTGGGCCGCGCCGCAGCACTGCTGGAAGCCATGGACGCACCGGATATCCAGCGGGAGGCCTTCCACCATCTGGATGCCCAGTTCCATGTGGAGCTCAGCTCCCTGGCGGGCAATGCGGTCATTGAAACCATGATGGCCTCCCTGAGCGGAGCCATCAGCGGCTATGTCAAAAACGCCGTGGACGTCATGGAGGATTGGCCGGCGGTCATGAAGCACCTGCAGCACCAGCACCACGGCATCTATGACGCCGTAGCCTCCGGCCGGGGCGAGGACGCCGCCCGCCTGCTGCGCGAGCACATCGAGTGGTTCTACGCTCAGATTCCCCCCGAGGATCCAGCAGGAACGGCCGGCAAGTAGTCTGCGGGCGAGCGGGGTGTGGTCTGACCAACTTTCGTCCAGGCGTGAACCGGCCTACATTTAGAGGCGGAGCACCGCAGCTCCCTGGAACGGTTGGAACAAAACATGAGCCTGCACACGGAAGCCCCCGCCCCCTCAGCCGCCTCAATCGCTGACCTCGGAACGGACAACATCAGCACGCGGGAGATCGACCGGCGCAAAATGGCGCACGATGCCTCCCACTACCTGATGATCCCCGAGGCCGTGGCAACCCCGCGCACTGCCGAGGAGGTCGGTGCGCTGCTGCGGCGCAGCCGCGAACTCGGCATCCCGGCCACCTTCCGTTCCGGCGGCACCTCCCTGTCCGGCCAAAGCCAGAGCAGCAGCCTCCTGATCGACACCCGCCAGCACTTCCGCGGCATCGAGGTGCTCGACGGCGGCGCCCGGGTCCGGGTGCAGCCCGGCGCCACGGTGCGGGCCGTGAACTCGCGGCTGGCCGCGCACGGCTACAAGCTGGGCCCCGACCCGGCCTCGGAAATCGCCTGCACCATCGGCGGCGTGGTGGCCAATAATTCCTCCGGCATGGCCTGCGGCACCGAGTTCAACACCTACCAGACCATCGAATCGATGGTGCTGATCCTTGCCTCCGGCACGGTGATTGATACTGCCGCCGCCGATGCCGAGACCAAACTGCGGACCCTGGAACCGGAACTGTTCGACGGCCTGCTGCGGCTGCGCGGCCGGATTGTGGCCAACCCGCACTCCGTGGCCACCATCGAGCGGTTGTTCGCCATGAAGAACACCATGGGCTACGGCCTCAACTCGTTCCTGGACTATGAAAGCCCGGTGGACATCCTGACCCACCTCATGGTGGGCAGCGAGGGAACTCTGGGCTTCGTGGCCGAAGCAACGTTCCGCACCGTGCCGGCCCTGCCCAAGGTTGCCACCGGCCTCATGTTCTTCGACTCCCTGGACCGTGCCGCCACCGCTCTTCCGGAGCTGGTGGCCACCGGGCTGGCCACCATCGAACTGATGGACTCGACGTCGCTGCGGGTTGCCGCCGCGGACCCCGCTGCTCCGCCTGAGCTCCGCGGCCTGGACATCGTGTCCCATGCCGCACTGCTGGTGGAACACCAGGGGCGCACGGCCCAGGAACTCGCAGACAAGCGCGCCGGCTCCCGGGAGCTCTTTGAATCGCTGGCCCTGACCGTCCCCTTCGCCATGACTGACAACGCCAAGGACCGCGCCGCCATGTGGCACCTGCGCAAGGGCCTGTACACCACGGTGGCCGGCGCCCGCCCCTCGGGCACCAACGCGCTCCTCGAAGACATTGTGGTTCCGGTGCCGTCCCTGGCCGGAACCTGCAAGGAGCTCTCCCGGCTCTTCGGCGATCACCACTACCAGGACTCGGTCATTTTTGGCCATGCCAAGGACGGCAACATCCACTTCATGCTCAACGAGCGCTTTGACGATCCGGTGGAGCTGGCACGCTACCAGACCTTCACCGAGGAGATGGTGGACCTGGTGCTGGACAACGGCGGATCGCTCAAGGCCGAGCATGGCACCGGCCGGATCATGGCACCTTTTGTCCGCAGGCAGTACGGCGACGAACTGTATGAGGTCATGTGCGAGTTGAAGGCGCTGGTAGATCCGCCGAACCTGCTCAACCCCGGCGTCATCATCAACGATGACCCGGCGTCCTACATTGCGGACCTCAAGGTGGCGCCCACCGTCGAATCAGAGGTGGACCGCTGTGTGGAGTGCGGCTACTGCGAACCGGTCTGCCCCAGCAAGGACCTCACCACCACCCCGCGCCAGCGTATTGTCCTGCGCCGGGAGATCGCCGCCGCCGAGGCCCGCGGAGACGCCGCCCTGGCCAGGGAACTGCGCAAGGACTATGAGTACGACGGCGTCCAGAGCTGCGCGGCCGACGGCATGTGCGTCACGGCCTGCCCTGTCCTGATTAATACCGGAGACCTGGTGCGCCGGCTCCGCAAGGAAAACGCCGGCGTGGTGGCGGACACAGGCTGGAAGACCGCCGCCGAGCACTGGTCCACCGTCACGGTGGCCGGCGGCAAGGCGCTGAGCCTGGCCAACGCCATGCCGGCGCTGCTGCCCAAGGCGGCCACCGCCGTCGCCCGCGCCGTGGCAGGTGCGGAGAATGTTCCGGCCTATGAAACCGTGCTGCCCGCCGGCGGGTTTAAGCGGACGCCGCGGGAGGATCCGAACGCGGTGGCCGTGTACTTCCCGGCCTGCATCGGCACCATGTTTGGCCCGGCCGACGGCGGCGAAGGCGTTTCCGCGGCTTTCCTGGAACTGTGCGGCCGCGCGGAAATCGGCGTGCGGATTCCGGCGGGCATCGGGGACCTGTGCTGCGGCACGCCCTGGAAGTCCAAGGGCTTCGCCAAGGGCTATGCGGTGATGACCGACCGGGTGCTGGCCAACCTGTGGGAAGCCACCGGCGGCGGCGCGCTGCCCGTGGTCTGCGACGCCGCGTCCTGCACCGAGGGCCTGGACACCATGAAGCGGCTGGCCGGTGAAAGCCCGGACTATCCCGGGCTGCAGTTCATCGATTCGGTCGACTTTGTCCGTGACACCGTCCTGCCGCAGCTGACCGTGACCCGGAAGCTGCCCTCGATGGCACTGCATCCCACCTGCTCCTCCACCCAGCTGGGCGCCAACGACGCCCTGCACGCCATTGCCCAGGCCACGGCGGAGGAAGTGTTTGTGCCGCCGAGCTGGGGCTGCTGCGCCTTTGCCGGTGACCGTGGACTGCTGCATCCGGAGCTGACGGCCTCGGCCACTGACACGCAGGCGGCGGAAATCAACGAGCGGGAGTTCGCCGCCTACGCCTCCGTGAACCGGACCTGCGAAATCGGCATGTCCAAGGCCACCGGGCACACCTACCGGCACGTGCTGGAGTACCTGGCCGAAGCCACGCGGTAATCGGTCCTGTTTCCTCCGCGCCGGCCGGTGGTCAGCTCCTTGTCTCTTCCGTCAGCTACTGCGGGCTGTCAGGAGGCCTCCGACGGCAGCGTGGGCGGAATTGCGGGCAGCTCCTGCAACGACCACTGATTGCCGTCCGGGTCGCTGAAATACACGAAGGTCCCCCAATCCAACGGGGTGATCTCGCTGGCGGCCACCCCGTGATCCGCCAGGTGCTGCCGGGCATCCGCGGCGCTGGGCACCACTACTTGGATCCGCTGGCTGCCGGGAACCATGTCCGTGGTGCCCGGGCCGATCACCACGGAACAGGCCGATCCGGGCGGCGTGAGCTGCACAAAGCGAAGCTCCGGATTCACCCGTTCATCAAAGTCCGCATTGAACCCGAGCTGGTCCACATAGAAGGTTTTGGAGGCGTCGACGTCAGACACCGGCACGGGCACAAGTTCGATTTTCCAGTCCATGCCGAAAAGATAGGCCGCAGGCTAGGGCGTTGGAACCCCACTGGCGGACAGGATGTGTCCGCGGCCCGTCTTCTTCTTCTTCATGATCTGCTTTGACCTGCGCTTGCGCCGACGCCGCGGGCCCTGCCCTGCGAACGGCGGGCGAGGTTCACCGAACCGGTCCCCCGCCCAGTACCGTCCACCGATCAGGATGCCCGCCGTCAGACCGTAGGCAAAAACCATTCCCAGAGCCAGCTGACCGGTGGCACCGCCCAGCAGGAGCAGCACGAGGAAAAGCAAGGGAGACGCCCACAGCGGCACAAAGGTCCACAGCGTGGTCTTACCGAAACGGAACAGGGCCCAACCGGAGAGAGAAGAGCACGCCAGGAGGATACCTACGGGCATGGTGGGTGATTGGAGGAGGAAATGGCCGGCGCCCAGTCCGAGCAGCAAAAGCGCGCAGCAACCGTTAGCCAGTGCTAATCGCCACCCGCCGGGGAAGCTGCCGTCGGCATTTCGGCGGCGTTGGTGTTTCCGTTTGAAGACCGTCCCTGCGCGCGGGCCGGACCAGACGTGGCCGCCTGCTATCCCGCCTACGAGGAACCCGATGAACCACGGGCCCGCTGCCGGAATCGCCAGAGCATTCTGGACGGAGAACATGGAGTAGTAAATCAAAATCCATGCCAGGCTCATCGCCATGGAAGCGCGTCCTGACAGGGACACCACACGAAAGAGGAGAACACCGTAGGCGATCCCGAGTGCAAGAAAAACCGATGCCACGGGCAGCACCCGGTGGAAGCCCCAGAAGTACAGCGCCAGCATCAAGGCGATCAACACGGCGTAAAAGAACCGCGGGCCTGCCCGCTCCACCATCATCAGCAGGTTGTTCGGCTTGTTCAGCTCTTTGTTCTCACCGGGAATCCCCACGGTTTAAAGATAGCCGGAGCAGCGTCATAAGGATGCTGAGGAATAAACCCGGTGTCGGGCCCTGTTGACGCCTACATGACTGATACGACGGAAACTTCACCCGCCCTGTCCCCCACCATCGATCTGTTGGACCTCGGCACCGTACACCGCCTTGGTTTCGGCGCCATGCGGATTGTGGGACCAGGCGTCTGGGGCGAGCCGGAAAGCCGCGGCACAGCCATTGACGTGGTGCGCCGCGCCGTGGAGCTGGGTGTCGATTTCATTGACACCGCCGACTCCTACGGCCCGAACATTAGCGAAGAGATCATTGCTGAAGCGCTATATCCCTACCCGGACGGGGTGCGGATTGCCACCAAGGTGGGCTTTGTCCGCACCGGCCCGGATGTCTGGGTACCGGTGGGCCGTCCGGAGTACCTTCGCCAGCAGGTGGAGCTGAGCCTGCGGAAGCTCAAGGTTGAGTCCCTGGATCTGCTGCAGCTACACCGCATCGATCCCAAGGTCGACGCCGAGGAGCAGTTTGCCGTGCTGCGCGATCTGCAGCAGGAAGGCAAGGTGAAGGCCCTCGGTCTCTCCCAGGTCTCCGTTGCCGAGCTGGAAGCCGCCGGAAAGTTCTTCACCGTCTCCACCGTGCAGAACCGCTACAACCTCACCGACCGTTCCTCCGAGGACGTACTGAACTATGCCGAGGCCAACGGCATCGGCTTCATCCCGTGGGCCCCCATTTCCGCCGGCGAGCTGGCTCAGCCCGGCGGCCCCGTGGCCGAAGCCGCGAAGCGCCTGAACGCCACCGACTCGCAGGTGGCGCTGGCCTGGCTGCTGCGCCGCTCCCCCGTCATCATGCCGATCCCGGGCACCGGCTCCGTGAAGCACCTTGAGGAGAACCTCGCCGCGGCTGATCTGGCCCTTGATGACGCCACGTTTGAAGAGCTCGACGCCGCCAGCAAGTAAGCGGTACAGCCCGCAGAACAACCACTATTTTCCCCACCGAAGGAGTACACCCCATGGCTAATATCCTCATGGTCGTTTCAGCAGCCAATTCCCTCACCATGCGCGACGGCACCGAGCACCCCACCGGCTTCTGGGCCGAGGAACTCGCCGAGTCGCACCGCGTCCTGCGCGAAGCCGGCCACACCGTCCGAATTGCCACCCCGGGCGGCGTGAAGCCCACGGTGGATGCGGTCAGTCTTGATCCGCAGCAGGCCGGCGGCGAAGAGCGGGCAACCGCCTTCACCAATTACCTCTCCTTCATCGACGCCGAACTCTCCTCTCCCCTTCCCCTGACGGACGTGGAGATCACCGAGTATGACGCCGTGGTCATGCCGGGCGGACACGGCCCCATGACTGATCTGGCCTTCGACAAGGACCTGGGCCGGATCCTCATTGCAGCCGACAAGGATGAAAAGATCATCGCTCCGTTCTGTCACGGCCCGGCCGCTTTGCTGAGCGCCGAGACGGAAAACGGCGACTTTGTCTTTGCCGGCCGCAAGCTGACCGTCTTCACCGATGAAGAAGAGCTCAATGGCGGCACCGGGGAAAACACCCCCTGGTTCTGCGAGGACGTACTGCGCAACAAGGGCGCCATTGTGGAATCCGGTCCGGCCTGGACCAGCTTTGTGGTCCGTGACCGGAACCTGATCTCCGGCCAGAATCCCCAGTCCAGCGAGGACGTGGCCAACGCCGTTCTCGCCGCTCTGGCCGAGTAGAGTCCAGTGACTGTCCTGATTGCCGGCTGCGGTGATCTGGGCACGGAAGCCGGCCTGCGGTTCGCCGCGGCCGGCTTTTCCGTGCTCGGATGGCGCCGCTCCCCCGAGAACATTCCCGCCCCGCTGAGCGGCCAGGCCGCTGACCTGACCGGCTCCAGCGGTGACTTGCCGCGCATTCCTGCGGACACCGACGTCGTCGTCATTTCCGTGGCCGCCGGCCAGCGCAGCGAAGAGGCCTACCGTGCCGCCTACGTGGACGGAACGGCGAATGTCCTGGATGCGCTGGAACGCGACGGCGTGCATCCGCGGCGGATCCTGTTTGTCTCCTCTACAGCGGTGTACGGCGACGCCGGCGGTGACTGGGTGGACGAAGCAACGCCGCCCGCACCGGCCTCCGCCACCGGTGCGGTGATCCTGGAGGCCGAGGAACTGCTGCACGCCCGCCGGCCGGACGCCGTGGTGCTCCGGCTTTCCGGGATCTACGGTCCGGGACGCACCAGGCTGATCGATTCAGTCACCGCCGGCACCGGACGGGTTCCCGCGCAGCCGCAGCTAACCAACCGCATCCACCGCGACGACGCCGCCGCCGCAATAGTGCATCTGATGACGCAGGATCCGGCGCCGGAACCGCTCTATGTGGGCGTTGATGATGAACCCGTGGATCTGGCCGAGGTGCTTCGGTTCCTGGCCGCCGAGCTGGGACGGGACCTCCCGGCGGACACCGCCGGGCCCGCCAGTCGCGGCGGAGACCGCAAACTCTCCAATGCCAAGCTGCGCGGCACCGGTTTTGAGTTCGCCTATCCCACCTACCGCCAGGGCTACCGGGCGGTGCTCGCCGGGCAGGGCACCCGCCACCCTTAGCGGATTTTCGGGAGGACCAGCGCCTCATGCTCCGGATCCGTGTGGCTGTTCAGCAGAAACACCAGGTTGTCGCCGTCCAGCCGCGGTCCGGTGGAGGAGTCGCCGGCGTCCAGATCGTAGCTGGCAAGGATTTCGCCGGTCCCGGTGTCCAGCGCGAGCAAGCGGTTCTGCGTCTCCTCGTCGGCGTCCTCCCCGGTGGCGTAGGCGTAGACCGTGTCGCCGTCGAAACTCGCGTGCAGTTCCATGAACGGCCGGTCCGGTTCCTCTTCGCTGTTGTACGGTTCGTCCCGAACGGTGGCCAGCCAGCGCATTTCACCCGTGGCCTCGTCAAGGGCCTGGATTTCGAAATCGCTCTTGATCAAGATGGTCCCGTCCTGAACTGCCATCTGGAAAATGCCCAGGTCGGGATCGTCCGTTGCGGCCGTACCGCCAATGGTTTCGGTGTCCCCCGTGGTGCCACTAATGCGGTGCAGGTCCGCGGCAACGGACCGGGGCGACCCGCTTACCTCCCGGCTCCCCGCGAGGTAAAAACCCTCCGGCCCGGCGGCCAGCCCCAGGAACCAGGTATCTGCGCTGCGGTCCGCTATCCGGGTGCCGTCGTCGAGGTCAAAGGCATCAAAGGTGTTGGTGTGCATCACCCCCACGGCGTTCTCACTGACCGCTATGACGACGTCGATCATGGCCTCGACATCGCAGTCCACCTGCCACACCTGCTTGCCGGTGTCGGTGTCCAGGGCCGTGAGGAGCCCGTCCGCAAGATAGACGAGCACGCCGTCCTGCACCGTGATCTGCGGGCATTCCGTGGTGGTGGCCAGGACCTCCGGCAGGCCCCCCTTCCACATACCGGTTGGCAAAGTAGAGGTAGCCGTCCGCGGCGACGGGCAGTGTGGTCTGGTCGATGGTGGTGTATCCGTTGTACAACGTGTTGCGCCCCGGCTCGTCCTCGGCCGGAAAACCGGCGGGCACCTTTCCGGTGGTGTAATCGCTGACAAACAGGGCTCCGTTGTCATAGGAGAACAGCATTCCTTCGTGTGCCGCAATCTCCTCCTGCGCGTATCCTGACTGCTCCAGCGGAACTCTTTCCGTGTCCGCCGGAACCTCGGCGTCACCGCCAAAAATGCTGATGTGCTCAAAATTGACCGCTTCGGCCTTTCCCGTGGCCCCGGAGTTCGGGTTGCTGTCAGCGCTGCCGTTGCCGGAGCCAGCGCTGCTCCCTCTGCAGCCGCCGAGCAGCACGGTAACGGTCAGCGCCAGGACAGGCAGGGGATCAGGCGGGTGTGTTGGGTGGCATGGTTTCCCCCCAAAGAATCGTGCCGGTGAATGAGAGCTAACCCGCAAAATATACCAATTCCCGCAAAGGACACCCCGCTGTCGGGTTTATCCGGAGGCCTTGTTCAGCCTCTCCGCCAGCGCACCGGGGTAATCCGTAATGATGGCGTCCACGCCAAGGACCAGCATGGCGGTGGTCTCCTGCTCGGAGTTGACCGTATAGGTCCACAGCCCCAGGCCTGCTGCCCTGACGTCCGCTGCGCTTTCCGCTGTCAGGAAATGGTGGTCGGCCACGATACCCTCCACCCTGTTTGCCGCCAGTGCCAGGAGCCGGGCATCCGGGACGGCCTCGACCAGCTGCCACACCGGCACGTGCGGTGCCGCCTGCGAGAAGGCGTCAACGGAGCCCGGGTCAAAGGAGCTGACAACCACCGGATGCTGTTCCATGAGCCGTTTCCAGTCCGGAGCCTTAAGGGCGGCGGCAAGAGCAACCTCCATCCCCGGAGATTCGCCGGGCGCCTTGATCTCCAGATTGATGCCCAGGGCAAAGCCCACGGCGGCGGGAAGTTCGGAGAGAAACACAATCCTTTCGCCGGCATATTGGCCTCCAAAAGAGGACCCGGCGTCCAGGGCACGTAGCTCATGCGCGGTGAATGAGGTGATGGGATGCCCGGCACGGTCCGGATACACCTGCGCTATGTTCGTTGTCCGTGTCCCCGTGGAGTCATGGAAGAGAAACAGCTCCCCGTCCGCGGAAAGCCGGACATCGGTTTCCACCAAATCGGCACCGGCCGCCCGTGCCTGGGCGAAGGCGGCCGCCGTGTTTTCGGGGGCCGGCCCGCTGTTGCCGCGGTGTCCCACTATCAGCGGCGAACGGCCGCCTGCCTGCATCCGGGTATTTGTCACTGCCATGTCTTCCATCAGCCGTTGAGTGGGCGGCCCGGGCCAGCGGACGCCTGCCGCCGGGCCCGGGTACAGCAGGAGGCTACTTCACTGAGTTGTTGTAGTTCTCCACTTCCCGCTGGAGTTCAGTGACGGCATCCGTGAGTTCGGTTTTGCTGTCTCCTCCCAGCAGGGCACCTTCAAGGGCATCCTCTGCAGCTTTGCGGGCCTGCGGCATGGATCCGGCGGAGCAGCCCTGTGTTGCCGACGTCAGCTGCGTGTCTTCGAGCTGCTGCACGGCTACATCAAACTGCGGGTACTGCTCGCGCCAGGCCACGTCTTTGGGCTCATCCAGGGCAGCCCGGGAGATGGGAAAATAGCCGGTGCCGGTGTGCCAGGTGGCCTGGGTGGCAGGCTCGGCCAGGAACTGCATGAACTGCCATGAGGCTTCCTTCTCGGCATCGGAGTGTCCCTCTCCGGAAATCCAGAGCGAGGCTCCGCCGATGATCGGTCCGGAGTCGTTCTCCTCAATCTTCGGATAGAACCCCACACCCAGTTCAAAGCCCTGCTCCTCGGCAGCCTTCTGCATTCCGCGCAGGGCGCCCGTTGATTCCAGCGTCATCCCAATGGTGCCGCTCTTGAACGCGTTCTGCGCATCCGCCGTGGCGCGGCCCGTGTTCCCTGCAACGCCTGTAGACACCAGGTCCTTCCACCAGTCCACAAACTCCACGGCGGAATCATTGTTCAGCGTGTACTCCGTGGCCCGCTCGCCGGACCGGCCGTTGTCCGGACTGCAGTAGAGCTCGCCGTTGGCAGCAATCTCCTGTTCCAGCAGCCATCCGTAGATGGCTGCGTTGAAGCCGAATTCCGCCGGCCCGCCGTTGACCTTGGACAGCGTATCCGCGGCTGCGCCCACCTCGTCCAGGGTGAGCGGAGCAGTTTCCGGATCCAGCCCGGCGGCCTCGAACAGGGTCTTGTTGTAATAGAGCACCGGCATGGAGGTGTTGAACGGCATGGACCACAGCTCATCGTTGATCGAGTAGTATCCGGCGATGTTGGGCTGCAGATCCGACACGTCGTACTCGTCCCGGTCGATGAAGGCCTGGGTGGGCAGCACCGCCCCGGAATCGATCATGAACTGGGTGCCGATGTCATAAATCTGCACCATGGTGGGAGTGCTCTCGGACTGCACCGCCGCCTTGTATTTGGTGATCGTGGTGTCATAGTCGCCCTGGTAGACGCCCTTGACCTCAATCTTGCCCTCATTGGCAGCATTGAATTCAGTAATCAGCGCGTCGAGCGTCTCACCGTTGGTGCCGTCCATCGAATGCCAAAAATTAACCTCGGTGACGCCGTCGGTCTGTTCCAGGACATCGGCGGCCGGCGCCGCGCCGCCGTCGGCCGCATCATCACCCCCGCCGCCGCAGGCGGACAGCGCCAGAGCCAGGGCCGCAGTTCCGGCCGCCAGCGGCAGGATTCGACGTCGTCGTGTGGTGCGCATGTAGTTCCCCTTCATCGGTGGTTCACAGGTCGATATGGTCGGGCGGTCATTTGATGGAACCGGCGGTAAGGCCGCGGACAATAAACCTCTGGCCGAAGATCACCAGCAGGAGGGTGGGAATAATGGCCAGTACGGTTCCCGCCAGGACCAGCCCGGCGTTGAAGTTATCCGCGGAACGCAGCTGCGTGATGCCAATCTGGATAGTCTGCATCTCCGGAGTCTGGGTCACCAGCAGCGGCCAGAAATACATGTTCCAGGCGGACAGGAAGGACCAGATGCCCAGTGCAGCCAGCGTCGGTTTGGACAGCGGCACCAGCACGGAGACCAGGAAGCGGAAGTGCCCGGCGCCGTCGATCCGCGCCGCTTCCCACAGCTCCACGGGGAAGGACAGGAACGCCTGGCGCAGTAGGAAAATGCCAAATCCGTGGGCCAGGAACGGCAGCACCAGGGCGGGAGTGCTGTTGATCAGGCCCAGGGAGCTCATCGTCAGATAGTTCGGGATGATGATGGCCTCGGAGGGCACCATCATGCTGCACAGGAACAACGCAAACCAGAACGAGCGCCAGCGGACCTTCAGGAACACCAGGGCGTAGGCGGCCAGCATGGAGGTGACCAGTTGGCCCAGCGTGATCAGGCCGGCCATCACCACCGAGTTCACGTACTGCCTGCCCAGCGGAATGCTGTTCAGGGCTCCGGTGAAGTTCTCCGCCCGGAACCCGTCAAACGGCCACAGTGACGCCGGATAGGAATTGATGTCTCCCGGGCCCATGAAGGAGCCCACAAAACCGAAATACACCGGAAAGAGCACGACGACGGCGCCGGCAGTAAGCGCCAGATACGTGAGGACACGGCCCACGGTCAAGGGACGGCGGACCCGCCGCGGGGTGCGGGCAAGCCCCCGCGGGGAGCCGGTTCCGGCACCGGCTCGGGAGCCGCCTCGGGCAGCGGCCGCGGTTACTGTGCGGCTCACCGGTAAAACACCTTCCGCTCCAGGATGCCGAATTGGACCACGGACACCACCACCACAATGATCAGCAGCACCACGGCCTGCGCCGAGGCATAACCAAAGTTGGAGTTGTTGTTCGCAAAGGCCTGTTCGTAGATTGAGTAGACCAGCGTGGTGGTGCTGTCCTGCGGGCCGCCCTTGGTGAGGATATGGATCTGGCCGAAGCTCTGCAGGGCATGGATGGTTCCGGTGACCAGCAGGAAAAACAGTTGCGGGGTCAGCAGCGGCACAATGATCGAGCGCTGCATGCGCCACCCGTGTGCGCCGTCAAGCCGCGCCGCCTCCACCACGTCCTCGGACACTGCTCCGAGTCCGGCGGACAGCACCAGCAGGTTGTAGCCCAGCTGCATCCAGACCGTGGCCAGGGAAACCGACAGCAGTGCCCAGGCAGGATCCGTCAGCCACCCAACCCGGTCCACGCCAAAGAACGCGAGCATGCCGTTGAGCACCCCTGTGGCCTGATTGAACATCACCCCGAAGATCACCGATGCCGTGGCCACCGAATAGGCAAAGGGCAGGGCAAAGGCGGTCCGGAAAAACCGCACGCCTTTAATTTTCTGGTGCAGCAGTAAGGCGAGCACCAGGGCCAGTGCAATGGACGGAATCACTGTCAGGACGGTAAATCCCAGCGTTACCAGCATGACCGTCCGGAACCCGGAATCGGAGAACATCCGGACATAGTGGTCCAGACCCACAAAGCCGGAGGGACGGCCAAAAAGGTCACTTCCCTGAAAGGATAAAAACACCGACCGTCCCAGCGGATAAAACAGAAACGCTGCAAAGACCAGCAGCGCCGGGACCAAATACCACCAGGCCCTGATGCTTCCGCGGTCCGCCGTGCGCTCCGACGGAGGAGGTATCTGTCTCCGTTGAGGAGCGGTTTCCGCTGCCGTGCCTCCCGGGGCGCTCATCTTTCCGCCCTGCCGAAATCCCTCATTCAGTCATTCCCATCCGGAGGGCAAAGTTGCTCCATCGGCGTGCAGTGATGGCGCCACAGTACCCACGGCGATTAAACGAAAGCAAGGAAACCGCAGGTGAACTTTTGGATTCCGTTCTTGCAGGGGTTCCGAATTCCATCCCACCGGGTCATTTCGGCCCTCCCCGGCCCCCTTTTCCCCCGAACATACAGAAAGTGCACGTCTCAGCGTTGAGACGTGCACTTTCTGTATGTTCGCGGGGGAGGGTTAACTCTTTACGGCAAGCACCGGGCAGTGCGCCTGCAACAGGATTCTCTGCGCAGTGCTGCCCATGATCAGCTTGCCCACCGGAGTTCGACGCCGCAGGCCGATAACGATGAGTTCAACCCCTCGTTCCTCGGCTACGGTCAGGATTTCCTCCGCAGCGTCCTGTCCGCGCACTGCCTGGACCAGTTCATAGTCTGTGTCCGTGTCATCCATTTTTGTCCGGAGCCACTGGATGTCATCTGCCTGCAGGTACCTCTCGTCAACCAGGGCGTCTCCGCGGGAAGTGTTGATGACCACCAGTGACGTCTTGCGCAGTGTGCTTTCCTCCACGGCCCGGTCCAAGGCAGCCAGCCCTTCGGCCGTGTTGATGTATCCCACCAATATGCTCATGGCTTTTCGGCTCCCTGTGTCTCTGTTCCGGAAATTTCGGTATCTGCCGGTGAGCCGCTTTGTCCGCCGACCGTTTCCGACTGCGCGTCCAACGCTGCCTCGTCCGGATCCGTGGGAAGGGCCGGCGCACGTTCCATCGAGGCTGCCGGCTTCGGATGACTCCTGCGCCACAGCTTCATGAACAACGGCCAGGCCAGGACAATTGCGGCAATGACATACACCGCAACGGCGATTGGTTCGCTCCACAATCCCGAAATGTCTCCCGCGGAAAGCTGCAGCGCTTTCCGCAGCTGCCCTTCAGCCCGTGGTCCGAGGATCAGCCCGATCACCAGCGGCAGGATCGGGAAGCCAAAACGCCGCATCGCAAAGCCCAGGATGCCCAGCACCAGCAGGATCGCAAGGTCAAACACCTGCAGGTTCACTGCATAGGCCCCCAATGTGGCAAAGAACAAGATGCCGGCGTACAGATATGGACGGGGCAGCCGGAGCAATTTGGCCCACATCGGTGCCAGCGGCAGATTGATCAGCAGCAGGAGGGTGTTGCCGATAAACAGGCTGGCAATCAGGGCCCAGACCAGTTCAGGTTCGCTTTCAAACAGCAATGGCCCGGGTTGGATGCCATATTGCACAAAGGCAGCCAACATGACGGCGGCCGTGGCATTTGTTGGCAGGCCCAAAGCCAGCATTGGTGTCAGCGTTCCCGCAGCGGCGGCATTATTAGCAGCTTCCGGACCGGCTACACCTTCAATGGCCCCGTGCCCGAACTCCTCCGGATGTTTGGAGAGCTTCTTTTCGGTGACGTAGGAAAGGAACGTGGGTATCTCAGCACCGCCGGCAGGCAAGGCCCCGAAAGGAAAACCAAATGCTGTGCCCCGAAGCCAGGGTTTCCACGATCGTTTCCAATCGTTTTTGCCCATCCATGGCCGCCCAACCGGAATAATGCTCAAGGCCGTCCGGCGCAGATGCGCTGCAATCCATAGTGCTTCCCCGACGGCAAAGATGGCCACCGCAACCACTACGATATCCAGCCCGTCGACGAGCAGAGGCATACCGAAAATCAACCGCTGCTGGCCGGTAACAGGATCCATTCCCACCAGGCCAATGGCCAGCCCAAGTCCAAGGGATGCGAAACCACGCAGTTTGGAGGTCCCCAGTACCGCTGTAACGGCGAGAAGCGCCAGCACCATGATGGCCAGATAACTGGGAGCACCCAGGCTCACGGCAAACTTTACCACAAGAGGCGCGAACGCCACCAACAGCGCGGTGCCGATGGTTCCGGCCACGAAGGATCCGATGGCTGCGGTCGCCAAAGCCTGCGCGGCACGGCCGCTCTTGGCCATCTTGTGGCCCTCGATGGCAGTAATGACAGTGGAGGATTCACCCGGCGTGTTAAGCAGGATGGATGTGGTGGAACCGCCGTACATGCCGCCGTAGTAAATTCCGGCAAACATGATGAAGGCACTTGTCGGTTCCATGCCGTAGGTAACGGGCAGCAGGAGGGCCACTGCCATGGCAGGGCCAATGCCGGGCAGCACTCCAACAGCGGTTCCCAGCAGCACGCCCACGAACGCGTACAGCAGATTCATCGGCGTCGCGGCAGTGGCGAAGCCATCCATCAGGAGATTCAAGCTGTTCATCAGAGCACTCCGTCCAGGACACCTGCAGGCAGTTTGATGCCCAGGCCCAGGTAAAAACCGTAAAACGTGATCAGTGAAAGCACCACGGAAACAATTGCGTCCCGGACATAGTGCCGGCTGCCGAGAGCCCAAACACTGCCCCAATAAAGGATCGCGCCCGAAACAACCCAGCCAAGAATGTCGATGAGAAGTATGTTGGCGATGAACGCGGCCACCAGAGGGACTACTGTGCGCCAGTCTGTTCCGTGGCTGAGATCAATATCCTCGCCTCCTTCGACTTCGCCGTGCCCGCCCTTCATGACTTCCCTCGCCAGCAGGGCCGCACACACCAGGAGGAGCCCGCCCACAATGTAGGGAAGCGTCTTCGGTCCCACCGGGTCCGAGTTGGAATATGCAACCTTCAGGGTTGTTGCGTCCCAGATAACGATGATTCCCACCGCTCCGAGCAGGAGAGCCATCCCCAGCTCGGAGCGGCCTTTGAGCGGACTAACTGTTTGGCTCATGCCAGCCCGAGCTTGGACAGGACGTCGGAGACCCGCTGGTCCTGCTCCGTGAGGAAGGCGGAGAACTCCTCACCGGTGATGAAGGCGTCCGTCCAGCCGTTCGTGGCCAGGGCTTCTTGCCATTCATCGGTGCCCTGCATCTTCTCCAGCGCGGCAACCAACTTCTCCCGATCGTCGTCGTCGATTCCGGGAGGGGCAACGATGCCGCGCCAATTAGTGAAGACAAGGTCAATGTCCGACTCTGTGAGCGTAGGTGCGTCTACACCCTCAAGCCGATCTTCCCCGCTGGTCGCCAGCACACGGATTTCGCCGGTCTTGATTTGGTCGATGTATTCCCCGGCACCTGAGGCAGCGAACCCGAGCTTATTTCCGAGGATGGCCGGCAGGAGGTCACCGCCGCCGTCGTAGGATACAAAGTTCACATCCGCCGGATTGATGCCCAGCGTGTCAGCCAGCTGCATGGGGAGAAGGTGGTCGGGGCCTCCCGGGGAGGAGCCACCGCCTACTGAGATGGCCGACGGGTCTTTCTTCCAGGCCTGGACCAGGTCATCCATTGTTTGGTACGGAGAATCCTTCGACACCATAATGGCGCCCGGCTCTTCGATGAGACGGGCCAGCGGTGTGGTCTCCGTGAGTTTTGCTTCAGAGTCATTGGTGTAGCTGGCGCCCACAACCCCCAGCCCCATAAGCATCGTCAGGTCACCATTGCCCTCTTCGTTGACAATCCGCGCCAAACCGACGGTGCCGCCCGCTCCGGCAAGGTTGAAAACCTCGGTGCCTGAAGCGATATCGGTTTGATCCATGACTTTCGCTGCGACGCGGGCGGTAGTGTCATAACCTCCGCCCGGAGTGTTGGGAACCAGAATCCGGAGGCCGGACAAAACCCCGGCTGATGATCCATCGCCCTCCTCAGCTTCCGCTCCTCCAGTCACTCCGCAGGCGGAAGCGGAGAGCACAATCCCGGTAACAACTGCAGCCAGCCGCAGACCCTTCATTGGGCGCATTTGAACAACCTTTTCTTGTAGTGACGTGCAAGCCTCCTCACCCTAGGATTTGCTTGTGACGCACGTCACTGTTGTGGTCACTGTGTACGTTGTGTTCATTGTGTTCACCTTGACGGGAATTGGAATCCAATGAACGGTATAGTCTCTTGCCATCCGGGTGTCCGGACAATCCATTTGCCCGAGACGGCGCGTTGACCGGAGGAAGAATCCTGTGCTGAAAAAGCACTACGGTGCGGCAAAGAAGCCGCGCTGGCGATTGTCCCTGGCTTCCCAGTATCTGGGACTGCAGTCCCTGATTGTGTTTGCTGTCTTTGTAGCAGTGCTGGCCCTATCCATCACGCAGTCCGCAGCATCCACCTTGCGGACGGAATCCCGCAAAGCCCTTTCAGCCGCGGAGAGCATGGCATCGATGCCTGCTGTGCGAACCCTTCTACCGAACGCCCATCCCAGAGTAGGGGCAGCTCTGCCCTCCGTCGCTGAATCAGTTCGCTCAGTATCCGGGGCACGCTCAGCGATCCTGGCTTCTCCGAACCGGCGGATCCTCACCTCCCCCGACCCCGCCGAGATTGATACTGTCTTGGATCTCGGTTCCAGCGATGTACTCTCCGGACGGTCCTGGACCGGCCTGACGGAAACCGCTGGGCGCACTTTTGTTTCTGCGCATGTTCCAATACTGGGTGACGACGGTGAAATAGTGGGAATTTCCGCTGTCAGTATGGAGTACCCGTCCGTGGTGGAACGGCTGAGCATTGCAACGCCTACCTTGTTGATCTACCTCGCCGTGGCCGGTGTACTGGGAACGGTGGGCTCGCTGCTCTTGGCGGCGCGGGTCAAACGCCAAACCCTGGGTCTGGAGCCCCAGGAGATCACCTCCTTGGTGGAGCACAGGGAGGCCATGCTGCACGGCGTTAAAGAGGGCGTACTCGCGCTGGACATGCAGAACCGCATTACTCTGGCCAACGACGGCGCCTACCGGATGCTGAGCCTGCCGCCGGGGTCAGTGGGCCGCACGTTGGCGGATATGGAAATTGAGCCAATCCTGCAGGACGTCCTTACCCGCGAGCAGGTGGGCACAGATCGGCTTGTCCTGGTCAACGATCGGGTTTTGGTCTTCAACCGCAAGCCGCTCAGTTCCCGCGGCAGCCAGCTGGGATCTGTCACCACCATGCGCGACCGCACCGAGCTCTCCTACTTGGAGGCGGAACTGGGTATCACTAGGACAATCACTGAGACGCTGCGGGCCCAGACCCACGAGTTCGCGAACCAGCTCCACACAATCTCCGGACTGATTCAGCTGCGGGAATTCGACGATGTGGTGACGTATGTCAATGGCGTGAGCAGCAGCCGCAGCAGCCTGCACCAGGGAATTACCTCCTGCATCGGGGACCCCACGCTGGCAGCGCTGCTTATCGCCAAAACGAGTTTGGCGGCCGAGCGAGGAGTCTCCCTGCAACTAAACAGCGAATCCAGGATGGGACGGGCTGATGAGAACCTCACCCTCGATCTCACCACCGTTGTAGGAAACCTGGTAGACAATGCCATAGACGCTGCGGCCGGCGGGACCGAAGCCCAAGTCCACGTCACCATCACCGAAGATACCGCCGGTTTGAACATCCTCGTCCGGGATACGGGCCCCGGGGTCAGTACCGAGATGAGCAGGAACATCTTCCGTCAGGGATTCAGCACCAAGGACGCCAAGGGCGCGGGCGGCCGCGGCTTTGGGCTCGCCCTTACCCGGCTCACCTGCATGCGCCGGGGCGGAGACGTCAAGGTGTGGAATGACGGCGGAGCTGTCTTCGCGGCACGACTTCCGGCACCTGTGGAACAACCGGTCAGAGAGGGGACCAGCAAATGATCAAAGTACTCATCATCGATGATGATTTCATGGTGGCCCGGGTCCACGCCGGATTCGTCAGTCAGGCAGAAGGCTTCCAAGTGGTCGGCGCGGCCCACACAGGCGCCACTGCCTTGAAGGAAACTCTGCGTCTGGAGCCGGATCTTGCGCTCCTTGATATCCACCTTCCAGACATCAACGGGCTTGACCTCCTGGCGCAGCTCAGGGAAGTTGCCCCCGAACTGGACGTCATTGTTATTAGTGCAGCCCGGGAAACAGCCACCGTCCGGCGTGCGCTTCGCGGCGGCATAGTCCATTATCTGATGAAACCGTTTACAGGAGCTGATCTCAGAGAGCGGCTGAAGCACTATCGGCTGACGTACCGTCCGCTGGTCTCGGGTACGGAAAGTGCAACGCAAACGGACATCGATCATGTGTTCGGCTGTGACCGCCCCGCCAAGCTACCTTTACCCAAAGGGTGCAGCGTGGAAACCCTCCGGCTTGTGGCGGCAGCGCTCACTGTCGCCAAGGGTGACCTTTCAGCCACTGAAACAGCTGAAGCGCTGGGCATGTCCCGCGTTAGCACCCGGCGATATCTGGAGTATCTGACGAACTCAGGAAGCGTCGAAGTGCGGTTGCGCTACGGTGCCGGCCGGCCCGAACGCCGCTATTCGCTGCTCCCGGGCGCCGGCCGATAGTAGAGAGGTTAGCTCACCGAAACGGGCGGGCCCAGGATGAGCAGCACGGTGAAGACGACGGCGATGGCCGCCAGGGCCACGATCACGGACACGGCCGGACGGCGGAGCACCACAGCCTGGATCTTCTCCGCGGCACCGGCGGGGGCCTCACCGCCGGGGGCAAGCCGCCAGCCGCCGTCGAGCTTTCCCCGCCGGTCCATGGTGCGTTCAAAAGGAATGGTGGTGTAGGGAATGACCGCCGTCACCAGGCCCAGAAAGATGGTGCCAACAGACCATTTCTGGTTGACGCCCACAAAGACGGTGCTGGCGGCGTAGGAAAGGAACACAAACCCGTGGATGCCGCCGGCGATCGGCATAAAGGCCTCGTTGTCCAAAACGTATTTGGTGAACATGGCGGCCAGAAGCAGGGTCCAGGTGACGGCCTCGGCAAAGGCCAGGCTGCGGAACAAAGTGCGGGGAGTCATCAGGCTCTCTCGGTCGGGGTGGATGCTTGCGGCAAACGCGACGTTACCAACGTCTTGTCAGTATCGTATCGCGGCAGCCGTTCCGGCCGGGCTCCCGGAAGCATCGATGCGAGGAAGATCAACCCTTTGATGGACCCGGCCCGCAGCCGCTGCGCCCTTACACCCGCTAGGTCCGTACCCGCCGGGTTTCGCGGCAGCTAGCTGCCGTAGGTCAGCGGTTCGGTGATCCAGTCCAGGTCCTTCCACCGGTCCACCCGCTGCAGGATCCCGAAGCTGGACCGGCAGAACTCCTCCACAGCCTGCTGCGGATCGGGCGCGGCAAAGGCATCCTCCAGCCGGAAGACAAACTCGCTCTCCTGAGCCAGGAACTGCGCCGCCGTTGGTGCCAGCAGCGACCCGTAACTGCCGATGTCCGCCAGGAACGGATACGGCAGGGCGTAAAACGACGGCGCTGTCATCTTGGTGTCGCCGGGCCAGAAACCAACTTCGAAGAACTTCTCGTCGAAGCCGTTCCTGCCGATCGGGTCCGTCCCCGAGTACGGTGCGGGCTGCCCGCTGTACACGTTGCCGGAAAGGTCCATGGTGCCGAACCAGAACGCGGGCATATCCACTTTTCCGCGCATCGGCGCCAGAAAACCCGACAGCGACCGATAGGCAAACTGCAGGTTCGCCAGGAACAGCTCCACCGCGTCCCGGTCATAGGAGCGGTGCTTGGTGTCCCGGTCAAAGGGTGTGGGATCGTGGAACTCCTGCGGCGTGGTGTTGATCGGCGTGGGAGTGCCGATCATGTCCAGCGACGCCATCAGTTCCCGGTGGAAATCAGCAACACTGAGTCCGTCCAGCAGCGGAATTCGAACCCGCACACCCAGGCTGTTCTGCACGTCCACATGGTGCTGGGCCAGGTTGAAGTAAATCTCAAAGTTGCAGCCCTCGGCGGGGATAATTCCCGTACCGATGCCCTGGATGGTGGTGTCCAGCCGAACATGCGCCCACTCCGGACGTTTGTAGCTGCGGGCCAGTTTCACTTTGCCCGCCATCTGCAGGAACAGGTGCAGAGTGTCGGCGGTGTCCTGCCAGTCGGTGTAGTTTCTGAATCTCTGATCCATGGAATTCGCCTCTTCACGGTGGCGGGAACCCGCGGCCGATACTGCGTCGCCGGGCTCCTCCCAGTGTGAAACGTGCCTGTTTCACGGTCAACGAGAGTCAGCGTGCTCGCTAGACTGGAATCCCAAAACTGACGGAGTCCCAATGAGCACCCCCAGCCCTGCATCCGCAGCTGCGAACACCCCTGCACCAAGCCCTGTGGCCGATCCTGCGCCTGTTCTTTCGCCGGATGCCCGGCCCGCCCCCGTAGCCGCCGCCGTCCTGGCCGACGTCGATACCGGCATGGACGATGCGCTGGCGCTGGTGTTCCTGGCCCGGGATCCGCGGATCAATCTCCTGGCCGTGACCTGCGTGGCCGGCAACACCGACGTCGACCAGGTTCTCCGCAATACCCTGGACGTGCTGCACGCAGCCGGTGCCGGCGGCGTGCCCGTGGCCCGCGGCGCGGAGCGGCCCCTGATCAACGAGCCCCGGAACGCCCATGCCTTCCACGGCGCCAACGGATTGGGCGGCCTGGAGCTGCCGCGCAGCCCGCACTCCCCCAGCACCCTGGCCGCCGTCGAGCTGATGCACCGCACCATCGAGGACTCGCCGGTTCCGGTGACCCTGCTGGCGCTGGGCCCGCTGACCAATGTGGCCGTGTTCCTGCGGGCCTATCCGGCCACCGCACGCAAGCTGGAGCGCATCGTGTTCATGGGCGGTTCGGCCGGCGTCGGGAACGCGACGTCGCACGCCGAGTTCAACGCCTGGCACGACCCCGAAGCGCTGGCCATGGTGATCCACAGCGGCATCCCCACCCTCATGTACGGGCTGGATGTTTTCATGCAGGCCACGCTGGAACCCGGCCAGTACCTTCCGCTGGCGGACGCGGACGACGACGGCGCCCGGCTGGTCGGGGAGATCCTCACCGTCAGCGGGCTCCGGGGTGGGGCTGCGGAGCCGCAGCCGGTGACCATCGGTGATGCCGGCGCCGCCTGCCTGATCGCGGTTCCGGAAACGGTGGAGCTGCTGCGTTATCCGGTACGGGTGGAACTGTCCGGGTACAGCCGCGGACAAACCCTGGTGGACCGCCGGCTGCAGCCCGGGGAAAGCGAGCACCACGGCGACGCCGGTCCCGTGCCGGTCATCGAGGTGGCCCTGCGCCTGGACCATGGGCTGATGGCGGAAACCTTTCTGGACGCCGTTCGGGCGCCGGCCGACCGGTCCTAGTTACGACCGGGCCGGTTTCGGGACTCACAGTGGCGCACGCCACTGCCCTGCACCCTTGTTCCCCTCACCGGGGCACCCCTAGGCTGGACGGGGCCGCCGCCGGCGTTCCTTCCCTTCACTTCCTCTGAGCCTTACCTCACCCGCATCTGAAACAGGAGCCCCGTTGAGCTTTCCCCCCAGGACCCAGGGCGTCCGCCCGAACTACCGTCCAGGGATTAAGTACATCCTGATGCTGGGCGCCCTGGCGGCGCTTCCGGCCGTCACCACGGACATGTACCTGCCGTCGCTGCCAACCGTCGCCTCGGAGCTGAACACCAGCCAGGCCGCTGCGCAGTTCACCATGTCGGGAACCCTCATTGGCGCCGCCGTCGGGCAGCTGGTCATCGGCCCTTTTTCGGACCGGGTCGGCCGGCGGCTTCCGCTGCTGATCGGCATTAGCCTGCACATCGTTGTCTCCCTGCTCTGCGCCGTAGCGCCGGACATCGGCACGCTCATTGGGCTGCGGGTTCTGCAGGGATTCTTCAATGCTGCCGCGGGTGTGGTGGCAATCGCCGTCATCCGGGACCGCTTTTCCGGCTCGGACGCCGCACGGCTGCTGTCCCGGCTGATGCTCGTCATTGGGCTGGCGCCGCTGCTGGCCCCCACGATCGGCCAGGCGGTAGCAAGCATTTGGCAGTGGCGGGCAGTGTTCGTGGCCCTGGCCCTGATCGGCCTGGTGCTGGTGCTGATTGTCTGGCGGTTCATGCCCGAAACACTGCCCGCTGAACGGCGGCGAACCCGCGGAGGCCCCAGCGCCTTCCGCGGCTACCGGGTGCTGCTGCGGGACCGGCACTTTCTCGCCCTGGCCCTGATTCCCGGGCTGGGCATGGCCGTCATCATGAGCTATGTGGTGGGCTCTCCGTTCGTTTTCCAGGACGAATACGGCCTGACCCCCGGGCAGTACGCCCTGGTCTTCGCCGTCAACGGGGCCGGCATGGTGCTCTCCGCGCAGGTCAACGCCGCCTTGGTGCACCGCTCCTCCCCCACACGCATCATGCGCATCACCATTCCGGTCCTGCTGGGGCTGTCACTGCTGCTGCCGGTCATCATCCTCACCGGGCTGGGCGGCGTCTTTGGCCTGGCCGCCGGCCTGTGGCTGGTGCTGGGCATGCACGGGCTGATCGCCGCCAACGCCACCGTCAGTGCACTGGGCAACTACGGTCACATGGCCGGTTCCGCAGCGGCCCTGATCGGAGCCCTGCAGGTGGGAATCGCCGGCGTCGTCAGTCCGTTGGTGGGAGTCTTCGGCGGCGGTGCGCTGGCCATGTCCGGCGTCATCATCGGCTGCTGCGTGCTGATGACCCTCATCCTTGCCGTGGCCACACCGGCGTACCGGCGGGGCGGGGTGGCCAGGCTGGAGGCCGCCGTCGTGCACCCTGATACCGTAGCCGCCGCCGAAGTTAGGGAAAAATAGCCCGCAAAAAGTAAGTATCCTGAGTACCGAATATCGGTATTTCTGGAGAAGGACACGCTTTGGGTTCGTGGTTTGCGGCACTGTTGTGGGGAACGGTTGCCGGTTCGGCACTGGTGGTAGGCTCCGGAATCGCCTGGAGATGGCAGATCCACCCCAAGGTTGTTTCCTCGATCATGGCCTTCGGCTCCGGGGTGCTCATTTCGGCGCTGGCGTTCGAACTTGTTGACGAGGCAGTCCGGGGCGGCGGGCTCCAGCCCACGGTTGCCGGTTTCATGGCCGGCGCCGTGGCCTACGTTGGCGCCAACCTTCTGCTGGCCCGGGCCGGCGCACGGCACCGCAAGCGTTCCGGTTCCCAGCAGCCGCGCGAAGCGGATCAGTCCGGCAGCGGCAGCGCCCTTGCCATCGGTGCATTGCTGGACGGAATTCCCGAATCCGTGGTGCTCGGGCTCGGACTGGTGACGGCTTCGGCGGTCAGCCCGGCCATGCTGGCGGCAGTGTTCATATCCAATGTCCCCGAAGGTCTCTCCAGCACCGCGGGCATGAAGGTATCCGGGCGCAGCGCCAAGTACGTCTTCGGTGTTTGGGGCGGCATTGCGGTGATCTGCGGGCTAGCCTCGATGGTTGGCTTTATGGCCCTGCAGGACGCCCCCGCTGAACTCATTGCTTTCATTACGGCCATTGCCGCCGGAGCAATTCTGGCCATGCTGGCGGACACAATGATTCCGGAGGCCTTCGAGGAAAGCCACATGTTCACTGGATTGATTGCCGCGCTGGGTTTTCTCGCGGCCTTTTCCATCCACGAGCTGGGCTGAGCGGTCCCGGAGCGTGACTTCGAGAGGCAGGGCGTCCGGAGTGTGGCACCGATGGGAACCGGCGCCCGTCCGGCGGATACACTGTGTCGTGGCTCTCACCGCTGCACTGCCGCATCCCCTGACAGACAGGACTTCCCCGCCATGTATTCCGACCTGCCCGCCGACCAGCTTCGGGCCTACACCAGCTCCCAGACCCGCCCGGCCGATTTCGCCGAGTTCTGGTCCGAAACCCTGGATGAGGCACGGTCCCACCCCCTGAACCTGACGGTCACTGCGGAGCCCACGGTGTTGGAAACAATCGATGTGTATGACGTGGAGTTTGCCGGCTGGAACGGCGAGCCGGTGCGCGCCTGGCTGCGGCTGCCGCACGGCGCCGCGGAAGCCCTTCCGTGCGTGGTGGAATTCGTTGGCTACGGCGGCGGGCGCGGTGAACCGCACGAAAATCTGTTGTGGGCCGGTGCCGGCTTTGCGCACCTCCACATGGACACCCGCGGCCAGGGCGCCTCCTGGAGCAAGGGCGCGACGCCGGACGGTGCCGGAAGCGGCGGGCCGCAGGTTCCCGGCGTCATGACTCGCGGCATCCTGGATCCGCAGACCTATTATTACCGCCGGCTGTTCACCGACGCGGTCCGGGCCGTCCAAGCGGCCCGCGAGCTGGCCGTCGTGAATCCGGACCGGGTGGCAGTGACCGGCATCAGCCAGGGCGGCGCCGTCGCTCTGGCCGCCACGGCGCTCTGCCCCGGTCTGCGCGGGGCCGTGGTACGGGTTCCGTTCCTCTCCGATTTCCCGCGCGCCCTGCAGATCACGGACGCCTATCCGTACCGCGAAGTGCGCGACTTCCTGTCCGTCCACCGCACCGAGGCCGATCGGGCACAGGAGACGCTGCGCTACTTCGACGGCGTGAACTTCGCTGCCCAGGCCACGGTTCCGGCTTTGTTCACAGCCGGACTCATGGATGCTGTCACTCCCCCGTCCACCGTCTACGCCGCCTACAATGCCTACGCCGGACCGAAGCAGATCACGGCGTGGCCGTTCAACGGACACGAAGGCGGAGGTGCCGAGGACGACGTCGCCGCCGTGCACTTCCTGCGGGAAATGACCGCCGCCGGGGCGTCGTCCGAGGCTGCAACGGCTGGCGCCGTGGCTGTCGGCTAGCGACTGACCGCCGAGTGTCGACGTCGTGCCGCTTTCGCCCAACGAGTGTCGCGATCATGCCGCTTTCTCGCGCGCATTCCAACATCGCCGCGACAATGGACGCGGCGAAGGGCCACTAACTCGACACTCGGCGCCCGTGCCGCTTAGCCCGGCCGAGAAGCCCACACTGGCCGAGAAAGCAGAGAAGGCCAAACCTACCGTGCCGTGGCCGCAGCCTGCCGGTAGCGCGCCAGGATCTGCGGCGCGGGAGCAGCCTTCACCACCGACTCACTCGCCGCTGTCCACTCGGGCCATGCACCGGCCAGCACGGCCGCAGCCTGCTGGGCAGCGCCGTCGGCCACATATTCCCCGGGTGCAGGAACGCTCACGGGCAGCCCGAAGACCGCGGAAACAGCATGCTGCAGCGCCTCCGAGCGGGCCGCGCCACCCACCAGGATCACGCGCTGCACCTCAATGCCCAGGTCCTGCAGCGCCTGCAGCCCATCCGCCAGGGAACAGGCAATGCCTTCGACGGCGGCCCGGGCCAGGTTCTCCGGCGTGAAGTTCGCCAGCGTCATTCCATGCAGCGAACCGGTCGCCTCGGGAAGGTTCGGGGTCCGCTCGCCCTCAAAGTACGGCACCAGGCTCAACCCGCCCGCCCCGTCCGATGCGGCCAGCGCCAGCCGGGTCAGCTCCGAAAGGTCCGCGGACAGCAGCGCCGCGGTGGCATCCAGGACCCTTGACGCGTTGAGTGTGCAGGCCAGCGGCAGGAAGTGGCCGGTGGCGTCGGCGAAACCGGCCACCAGCCCCGTCGCGTCGGCGGACGGATCCTGCGTCACCGCGAAAACGGTACCCGAAGTACCCACGGAGACGACGACGTCACCCACCCCGGCTCCTACGCCCAGGGCGGCACCGGCGTTGTCTCCGGTGCCCGGTGCAATGACAGCGCCCGACGGCGTCCGCTGATCCGCTTCCAGCGGCCCCAGTACGCGCGGCAGCAACGGCACATGTCCCAGCGTCTCTTCCAGGACAGCGGGCAGATATTCACCCGTGGCCGGGGACCAGTACCCGGTCCCGGAAGCATCCGAGCGGTCAGTGCGCAGCGCCTGAAGTCCGGCGCGGCCGCTGCCCGGGCCGAAGCCGGCCAGCCGCCAGCTCAGCCAGTCGTGCGGCAGGCACACCGCGGCGGTCCGCGCTGCATTCTCGGGTTCATTTTCCGCCAGCCAGCGCAGCTTGGCGGCGGTAAGGGAGGCCACCGGAACGGTGCCGGTCTCCCCCGCCCAGTAGCGGGCGCCGTCGGGCCCGGCGTCGGCGACCATTTTCTCGGCAGCCGCCGCCGACCTGACGTCATTCCACAGCAGGGCCGGGCGGACCACCGCGCCGTCCTCGTCCAGGCACACCATGCCGTGCTGCTGGCCGGAGACCGCCACGGCTTCGACGTCGTTTAATCCGCCGGCGGCGTCCACCGCCTCCTGCAGCGCGCGCCACCAGACTTCCGGATCAATTTCGGTGCCGTCCGCGTGCCGTGCGGTTCCGGAGCGGATCAGGGCGCCGGTGGCGGAGTCCCGGATGACCACTTTGCAGGATTGAGTGGAGCTGTCCACTCCGGCGACCAATGCCATGGCGGTACCTTTCCTTGTTCGTCGTCGTTCTCGTCAGACACCGCAACGCCGGGCCCGTAACAACGGACCCGGCGGCAGGGCGGAAGCGTTCTAGCGGGCGCCCATGAGGTGTTCCAGCGCGAGCTGGTTCAGCCGGACAAATCCGAAGGAGCGCTCCGAGGCCTTGTCGGCGTCGAAATCGTCGAAGGAGGACGTGTCCGCCAGGAACTCCGCCGTGCTTTCGCCGGCGTCCAGGGTTGACTCGGCCAGCTCGAACACCCCGGAGGTGGCCAGCGCTTCCTGCACCTCGGGATCGGCGCGGAAAGCGACGGCGCGTTCCTTGAGCAGCAGGTACATGGACATGTTGGCCTTGGCGGATTCCCAGACGCCGTCGTAGCCCTCGGTGCGGGAGGGCTTGTAGTCGAAGTGCCGCGGACCCTCATAGGTGGGGCCGCCGTTGGGGAATCCGTTTTCAAGCAGGTCCACCGTGAAGAACGCACTGGTGAGGTCGCCGTGGCCGAACACCAGATCCTGATCGAACTTGATGGACTTTTGGCCGTTGAGGTCAATGTGGAAGAGCTTGCCTGCCCAGAGAGCCTGGGCGATGCCGTGGTTGAAGTTCAGCCCGGCCATCTGCTCGTGGCCGGTCTCCGGGTTCAGGCCCACAATGTCGCCGTGCTCCAGCTCGTTGATGAAGGCCAGGGCGTGGCCGATAGTGGGCAGGAAAATGTCGCCGCGGGGTTCATTCGGCTTGGGCTCCAGCGCAAGGCGCAGGTTGTAGCCCTTCTCCTTGACATAGCCGGCAACGGTGTCCACGCCTTCTTTCATGCGGTCGTAGGCGGCGGCAAAATCCTTGGAGCCGTCATATTCGGCGCCTTCACGCCCGCCCCACATGACGAAGGTTTCGGCACCCATTTCAGCGGCCAGGTCCATGTTGGCCATGACCTTGCGCAGCGCGAAGCGGCGGATGGAGCGGTCATTGGAGGTGAATCCACCGTCCTTGAACACCGGATGGCTGAACAGGTTGGTGGTCACCATAGGGACCTTCAGGCCGGTCTCGGCCAGGGCTGCCTGGAAGTTCTTCAGGGTCCGCTCGCGCTCGGACGCTGTGGCGTCGAACGGAATCAGGTCATTGTCGTGGAACGTGATGCCGTAGGCCCCCAGATCGGCCAGCCGGTGCACGGCCTCCACCGGGTCCAGATCTGCACGGGTGGGAACACCGAACGGATCGTTGCCGGTCCAGCCCACTGTCCAGAGGCCAAAGGTAAAACGGTCGGATGGTGAGGGCGTCGTTGTCACTATTCACTCCAAGAGCCGATATTAGTTGGGAACAACAACTTATGGCGGTAATACCTCCAGTGTCAATGGTTTTTTCAAGACCGCATCGGTATACAGGGCCAGATCCGCGGGAATACTCATCTGCGACAACAAAAGCAGGCAAAGCACGGCGGTGGGGGTTAGGGTGAGAAACGGTCCGCGTCGCTGCCACAGCAGCCAGCGCGGGTCCGGACACCACCTCCAGCAGAAACGGCAGCAGCATGAGCACCGGCACTTCCTCCGGCACGGAGAGCATCCGCGCCCAGAACCTCTCGCGGATCCTGACGCTGGTGCACCGCCGAGGGCCGCTCTCCCGCGCCGAGCTGACCCGGCTCTGCGGCTTCAACCGCTCCACCGTGGGGGCCCTCGTGGCCGAGCTGGGCGAACTGGGGCTGGCCTATGAGACTGATCCGCCGGCCCTCAAGCGGGTGGGACGGCCCAGCCCGCTGGTCCACGCAAACGAACGGGTTGCGGCCATTGCAGTGCATCCCGACGTCGACGCCGTCACCGTGGGCCTGATCGGGCTGGGCGGTACGGTTCACCGCCGGGTGCGGTACGACGCCGGATCCCTGCCCACGGTTGCCGAGACCGTCAACATCTCCAGGGCCGTGGTGGAAGGCATGCAGACCGAGCTGGCCGGGATGACCCGCGTGGCGGGGGTGGGGGCCGCCGTGCCCGGACTGGTCAACAGCACCATCGGCACGGTCCTCCTGGCACCGCATCTCAAATGGTTCGATGAGCCGCTCGCCGCCGCACTCAGCGCCGGGCTGGGACTGCCTGCCCGTGCCGCGAATGACGCCAATCTCGGTTCGCTGGCCGAGAGCCTCTTCGGCGCCGCCGTGGGAGCGTCCGACGTCGTCTACCTCAACGGCAGCGCCAGCGGCATCGGCGGCGGCGCGATGGTGGGCGGTGTGCCGCTGCGCGGAGCCAGCGGATATGCCGGGGAACTGGGCCATACCGTGGTGACCCCCGGCGGCACACCCTGCCACTGCGGCCGCAGCGGTTGCCTGGAAACGGAGGTCAGCCTGGGCAGGTTGCTGGCCATTCTGGGCTTGGAACATGCCGATCAGGACCAGCTCGAAGCCGCCATCGTCCGGGACAGCTCCCCCGCACTGAGCGCCGAGACCCACCGGCAGCTGGACCTCCTCGCGGTGGCACTGACCAACTTCGTGAACATCTTCAATCCGGGCACGATCGTCCTGGGCGGTTTCCTGGGCGTCCTGCACTCTCTTGCCCCCGGCCGGCTGGAGGCCGCGGTGGCGGACGGCGCCATCGGCGGGCTGGGCAGCGGCGTGACTATCAGCCGTGCCGCCCTTGGCACCGAACTGCTGCTGGTGGGCGCGGCGGAACTGGTGTTCGCCGGGCTGCTGGCCGATCCGGCGTCGGTGGGTGCGCTGCCGCAGCCCGTCCTGAACTGATGAACGGGATTCAGGCTGCCGGGTAGGCCCGGCGGAACAGGAGTGCCTGCACCGTCAGCAGGATCACGGCGCCCAGCATTCCGAAGACCATCGCGAAGGGCCCAAGCGAGTACAGGTTGGACTCCAGCTCCGGGCTCAGCAACGTGGTCTCAGCAGTCACATCGGAGGCGCCGGGGCCGGCGGTGTCCACCGCGTAGGTATCCCAATTCGGCTCGAAGACCCCAAAAAGCCATCCCAGCCCGGCAATTAGCGTCAATGCCACCAGCGCCCACGCTGCCCACAGGCTCAGATTCCGGCGCTGCACCGCCGGAGGGCCCGCCGGCACCTGCCCGGGCACGCTGCCGTTGTCCGCGCCGGTGGAGTCCGGACGTTCATCAGAGCCGGAAGACTGGCCGGCAACCGGTTCTGCGTCCGCCTGTGCTCCGCGGCCGCTGCCGTCGTCGAGCACTTCGACCCAGTTTCCGGTGCGTCCTGGTTCGGGCCGGGCGTAGTGGCGGTATTCCTCTTCCGGCGTGCGCTGTTGATTCCCCATGCGGGGAGCCTAGCGCAGAGCGGCGGCTTCCGCGCAGAACACGCAAATACCTGCGAGATTCTCAGTGCGGGCCGGGCACCCGCGGCGCACTCACCGTTCGGCGGACCTCCCGTGGGCCAGGCCGGTGGGAATGCCCAGGAACGCCGGCTCCGGCGCACTGCAGCACGACGTCGGCGCGGGCTCAGCTGCCGGAGCGTCGCAGCTGCCGCCAAGGTCAGTGGAGCAGACACCGGTTTCGGGCAGCACCAGCTGCACGTCGTCGGCGGCCTGCTGGTCTCCGGCCAGGGCCGCGGCAATGGAGCGGACCTGCTCGTAGCCGGTGGCCATCAGGAACGTGGGCGCCCGGCCATAGGACTTCATGCCAACAATGTAGAAGTCCTTTTCCGGATGGGACAGGAGCCTGGCGCCGTGCGGCGTCACCGTTCCGCAGCTGTGGAATTCGGGGTCGATCAGCGGGCCGAGGTCCCGCGGTGCTTCCACCACGGGGTCCAGGTCCAGCCGGATTTCACGCAGCAGGTCCAGGTCCGGACGGAAGCCGGTGGCCGGAACCAGCAGGTCCACGTCCAGCTGCTTTTCGCCGTGGGGCGTGCTGCCCTGCACGACCAGGCTGTCCGCGGCCTTGAAGCCGGTGATGGTGAAGGAGGGATACAGCTCGATTCGCCCCTCCTGCACCAGGGCGCGCAGCCGGCTGCCCAGTGCCCCTCGGGCGGGCAGCTCGTCGAGGTCGCCGCCGCCGTAAACGCCGGCGGCCGAGGCGCTGCGGATGGCCCAGCTGATCCGGATGCCGGGCTCCTGCTCTGCCAGCTCGCCCAGAGCCAGCAGGGTGTTTGCGGCCGAATGTCCGGCTCCGACCACCAGGACGTGCTGGCCGGCAAACCGGGCCCGGTCCCGACCAAGAACGTCCGGCAGCGGTCCGGTGATGAGCCCCGCCGCAGAGGCTTCGGCCTCCCCCGGTGCGGCAAGTCCGGACCGGCCCAGCGGGTTCTGCGTGTGCCAGGTTCCGGAGGCGTCGATGACGGCGCAGGCCCGGTAGTCGGTGATCGCTCCCTCGGCGTCCTGAACACGGATCAGGAACGGGGTGTTTTCCCGGCCGCCGGCGCGGGTTTTATCCAGGCCGTCGCGGCTGACTGCCAGAACCCGGCTGGAGGTGTGCAGCGCCCCGGCGATCGCCGGAATTGCCGCCAGCGGCTGCAGGTACTGCTCCCACAGATCGGCACCGGTGGGCAGCGTCTCGGTGGCGGGTTCCTGCCACCCGGCGGCGGTGAGCAGGCGGCGGGCGGCGGGATCGACGTCGTACTGCCAGGGCGAGAACAGACGGATGTGTCCCCAGTCCGCCACCGCGGCGGCCGGTGTTTCGCCGGCCTCAAAGATGATCGGCGTCAGGCCGCGTTCCAGCAGCTGCGCGGCTGCGGCCAGGCCCACGGGCCCGGCACCGATCACGGCAACGGGAAGTGTCGGCAGCAGGTCGGCGATCAGATCCTGGATCCGGGCCTTGATGTCATCGCGGATGGGCCGGACGGCGGCCACGCCCTGTCCGGCGGGGTCCTCGAGCGCCCAGTCCTCGTAGCGTTTGCCGGGGAAGATCGGGCAGGCATCGCCGCAGCCCATGGTGATGACGACGTCGGATTCCTGCACCGCCTCGGTGGTCAGGACCTTGGGCAGTTCGGCGGACATGTCGATGCCGTCCTCGGCCATGGCCTCCACGGCGGCGGGGTTGACGGAGTCCGCCGGCGCGGAGCCGGCGGACCGGACCTCGATCCGCCCTTCGCCGAGGGTACGCAGGTAGGCCGCGGCCATCTGGGACCGGCCGGCGTTGTGCACGCAGACAAACAGAACGGAGGGCTTGGCGGCGTTGGGCGTGGTGGTCATGGGTTGATCTTTCCTGCGGGTGCGGGTACGGCGGAGCGGGCGGCTTCGTTTGCGGGCCAGTATTTCTTCTGCGCCCAGAGGGCAACGTAGACCAGGGCCACCAGCACGGGGACCTCAATCAGCGGGCCGACGACGCCGGCCAGCGCCTGCCCGGACGTCACGCCGTAGGTGCCGATCGCCACCGCGATGGCGAGTTCAAAGTTGTTGCCCGCCGCAGTGAAGGCCAGCGTGGTGGTGCGGGGATAGCCCAGGTTCAGGAGCTTGCCCAGCAGCATGCCGGCGCCGAACACCACCACAAAATAGACCAGCAGCGGCAGTGCGATCCGGGCGACGTCGAGGGGGCGGGACGTGACTTCGTCCCCCTGCAGGGCAAACAGCAGCACAATGGTGAACAGCAGTCCGTAGAGTGCCCAGGGGCCCAGCTTCGGCAGGAACGTACCCTCATACCAGTGACGGCCCTTAGCTTTTTCACCGAGGGTGCGGGTCAGAAAGCCGGCGAGCAGCGGAATCCCCAGGAAAATCAGGACGCTGAGTGTGATGGCCCAGAAGGAGAATCCCGTGCTGGTGGTTTCCAGGCCGAGCCAGCCGGGCAGGACCTGCAGATAGAACCAGCCCAGTGCGCCGAACGCGAGCACCTGGAAGACGGAATTGATGGCCACGAGCACGGCCGCGGCTTCACGGTCCCCACACGCCAGGTCATTCCAGATCATCACCATGGCAATACAGCGGGCCAGACCCACAATGATCAGTCCGGTGCGGTATTCGGGCAGATCCGGGAGAAAGATCCACGCCAGGGCGAACATAAACGCCGGTGCGGCCACCCAGTTCAGCACCAGCGAAGTGATCATCAGCTTCCGGTCCGCCACCACTGCGCGGGTTTCGTTGTAGCGGACCTTGGCCAGCACCGGATACATCATCACCAGCAGCCCGACGGCGATGGGCAGCGACACGTTGGCCACCTTGAGCGAATCCAGCGCGGATCCAATGCCGGGCACCAGCCGGCCCAGCAGCAGTCCGGCGGCCATGGCGGCAATGATCCACACGGGCAGGAACCGGTCCAGGGTTGAGAGCCGGGCGGTGACCTGACCGGTGTGGGGTGGTGCGGCGGGGGTGCTCACGTAACTCCTCTGAAAGCCTGCCAGGGCAAGCATCGAAATCTATCGATATGTGGTTCTTGAGTATCTCCGCAGACATCGACGGATGTCAATCTGTGCATAATGGAAGCGTGAACACCACACCCACAGCCGCTGATCCGGTTGCCGCCGCCTGCTGCACCCCGCTGACCCGGGAGGTACTGGGCGCCGAGGAGGCCGTACAGTTTGCCCGGTTGCTGAAGGCGGTTGCCGAGCCCACTCGGCTGCGGCTGGTCTCCCTGATCGCGGCACAGGAGAATCAGGAAGCCTGTGTCTGTGACCTGACGGAACCGTTTGGGCTGGGTCAGCCCACCATTTCCCATCATCTGAAGATCCTGGTGGACGCGGGCATCCTGCACCGCGAAAAACGCGGTGTCTGGGCCTATTACTCCATCATTCCCGGCGCCCTGGAGCGGGCCGCAGCCGTTCTTTCCCCGCAGGAAGCTTAGCCGCCGGGCACTGCAGCATCAGGGGCCAGCCGCTCCGGGCGGAACGGAGCCAGCAGCGGATGCCGCCGTCCGGTCATGATCTCCCGGGCCAGCAGCTCTCCGGCGATCAGTCCCAGGGTCGCCCCGGAATGCGTAAACGCGGCGTAGCAGCCGGGTACCCCGGCCAGCTCCCCCAGCACGGGTAGGCCGTCGCCGGGCACCGGCTTCAGTCCGATCCGCCAGCTCTGCGCCACCAGCCGCGGATGCCCGGCCAGCAGGGCCGACGCTTCGTCCACCAGATCCAGCACCATCTGAGGATCAACTGACCAGCCGCCGTTCTCGTTGCGGGTGATCGAGTCCAGATACCAGGTGGAATCCATCGCCAGCCTCGAACCCGGATGCGGACGCACGGACGCCCGCGGAGTATTCAACACCGCCCGCAGGCCGTGCACCTTGGGCGCGGTCACCACCAGCATCGCCGGCTCCGAACTGTCCGGCAGCCCGACCCCCAGCCTCCCCAGGACCTCCGGTGTGCCGGCGCCGGCTGCCACCACAACGGCGTCGGCCGGGTACAGTTCCCCGCCCCCGCTGCGGAGCCCGACGGCGGCCCCTGCCTCCAGCGCGACGGAGACCGGACCCGCAGCCGTCACCAGCGTGCCGCCGCGAAGTTCGAACTCCCGCAGCAGGTGCCGGATCAGGTGCGGCAAACTCACCCAGCCCTCGCCCGGGTTGAACAGCAGTGTGGGCGGCAGGGCCGCGGGATCCAGACCGGAGACCACACGGGGGATCTCGTCCGCCGGAACCAGCCGCGCATCGTACCCCTGGTCCTGCTGCGCCTCACATCTCGCAGCGAGCGCCGGGTTGGCCGCAGTCTGGGAGGCACCGCCGTCGGGCGCCGTCATCTCCCAGTACAGTCCGCCGTCGAAACGCAGCCAGTCGATGTCCGGGTTCTCCGCGAGCAGGGTCCGGTAGCGGTCCATGCCGGCCAGCCGCAGCCGGTGATAGTCCGGCGAGTAGCCGCCGCCGGAATTCAGCCAGGAAAAGGACCGCCCCGACGCCCCGCTGGCCGGGTGCGCCTCCGTCACCAGCGTGACCGAGGCGCCGCCGCGCAGCAGCTGCACGGCGGTGGAAACGCCCAGGATGCCGGCTCCGAGCACGGCGACCTGCGGAGAAGTCACCGCCGGGCTCAGATCTCGCCCAACGCCATCTGCGCCGACAGGTACTCGGCCTGCCGGATGGCCAGCGCCACGATCGTCAGTGTGGGGTTGGCCGCGGCGCCGGTGGTGAACTGCGAGCCGTCGGAGATGAACAGGTTCGGCACGTCGTGCGTCTGGCCAAACCCGTTACATACCCCGTCCTCGGGGCGGGCACTCATCCGGGCGGTGCCCAGGTTGTGGGTGGAGGGATAGGGCGGCGTCCGCACCACCGACGTTGACCCCACTGCCTCATACAGCGCGGAGCCCTGGCCGTACGCGTGTTCGCGCATGGCGGCGTCGTTGGCATGATCGTCAAAGTGCACGTTGGGCACCGGCAGTCCCAGCGGATCGGTGACCGTGGTGTTCAGCGTGACCCGGTTGGTTTCCTGCGGCAAGTCCTCCCCCACGATCCACAGTCCGGCCGTGCGCCGGTAGCCGTCCAGGATCGCCGCGAAGCCCGGTCCCCAGGCGCCCGGATCCACAAAGGAGGCCAGAAACGCCGGACCCAGCGAAATGGTCTCCATGTAGTAACCGCCGGCAAATCCGCGGTCCGGATCGTGCCGGGACTCGTCGGCGATCAGCCCGGCCATGGTTTCCCCGCGGTACATGTGCACCGGCGCCTCGAACTGCGCATACACCGAGCCGGTGGTGTGGCGCATGTAGTTCCGCCCCACCTGGCCCGAGGAATTGGCCAGCCCGTCCGGAAACAGCGGCGAGCCCGAGAGCAGCAGCAGCCGCGGCGTTTCGATCGCGTTGCCGGCCACCGCCACCACCCTCGCCTTTTGGTGGTGCAGCTGCCCGCCGCCGTCGGCGTACACCACGCCGTCCACCTTGCCCTCGGGCGTGGAGGTGATCTGCACCGCCTGGCTGTCCGGGCGCAGATCCAGCCGGCCCGTCTTCAGTGATTTGGGAATCTCCGAGACCAGCGTGGACCACTTGGCACCGGATTTGTCGCCCTGGAAGTTGAAGCCGTCCTGCACGGAAGCGGGCCGTCCGTCGTAGGGCTCGGCGTTGGTGGCGTAGGGGCCGGTGGCGAAGTGCCGGTAGCCCAGCTTCTCGGCACCGTTGGCAAAGACCTTGTAATTGTTGTTCGCCGGCAGCGGCGGCCGCCCGTGGACGTGGGTGGAGCCCATCTTCCGCTCGGCGCGGTCATAGTAGGGTTCCAGGTCTTCCAGGGTCAGCGGCCAGTCCAGCAGGTTGGCGCCGTCGATCCGTCCGTACGCGGTGCGGGCCGCGAACTCGTGCGCCTTGAACCTCGGGGTGGCGCCGGACCAGTGCGTGGTGGTGCCGCCCACCGCCTTCACAATCCAGGCCGGCAGGTTGGGAAAGTCGCGGGCGATGCGCCAAGTACCGGAGGTGGTGCGCGGATCCAGCCAGGCCATCTGGTTGAACGCTTCCCACTCGTTGTTCACATAATCCGAGTTGGTCAGCAACGGCCCGGCTTCGAGCAGCACCACCTTTACGCCCTTTTCCACCAGTTCGTGGGCCAGCGTGCCGCCGCCGGCTCCGGAACCGATGACGACGACGACGGACTCGTCGTCGAGCTCAAAGCGCGCCGACCCGGCGAGCGGGTCTGCGGAGCCGGTGGGAGAGAAACTGCTGATTGCTTCGCTCATTTGCTTCCTCCTCCGTGCTGCTTCGGTGCCTGGGATCCGGTGCCTGAGTCCGGGGCGGGTCCGGCGGCCCGGGCGGCTGCCGATCCGGCCGCGGCGTCGCGGTCCGGCGCTGACTGGGGTGACTGGGGCGACTGGCCGGCCTGGGTGACCGGATAGGGCAGCGGCCCGGAGTCCGGTACGGAAATCTCCGGGCCGTCCACGCGCGGCGTCGGCAGCCAGTCCAAGTCGTCGAAGCCGCGGTGCAGGTACCCGCCCTTGTCAAAGGAGGGACCCTCGTACCCCAGCACGTCCCAGACCTGCGGATCATCGTAGAGGTTCAATACGGTGGTGCGGCGGATGAAGCCGAAGAACTCCAGATCGGCGACCCGGCGCAGCACAGCAAGCGCCCGTTCGTCGGAGAGTTCCAGGAAGGGTTCCTCCGACTGGGCGCCCAGGGCAATGAGCCCCTGGGTCAGGACCACCCGGAACCATGTGGAGGCATCGGCTTCGGTGACAATCCTGCTGGTCATCCGCTCGTAGGCTTCCTCCGGAAAACCGGGATGCGGAAAGGCCGTTTTGATGATGCGCTTGAGGATGGCGCGGGCTTCTGGCGTGAGGGTGGTTTCGTTGAGGGTGGGATATTTGGCCGGATACGTCATGGGGTTCTTCCTCCTGCTGGCGGGATGAGGATGCCGCGGCCGGTGAGTTTTCCGGCGTCGAGGTCGTGTATGGCCTGGATTGCATCGTCCAGGTCATAGGCGGTGGTGTGCAGGGTGATGTTGCCCTGGGCGGTGAGCGTCATCAGCTCCACCAGGTCCTGATAGGTGCCCACCAGGTTCCCCACCACGGAAATCTCCCGGGAGATCAGCTCAATGGTGGGAATCCGCACCTCCCCGCCGTAGCCGATCGCATAGTAGCTGCCCCGGTTACGGAGCATCTCCAGACCCTGCGCCTCGGTGCCGTGTTCGCCCACAAAGTCGAAGACCACGTGTGCTCCCCCGTCGGTGGCTTCCAGGACTGCTGCCGTGTCCGGGCTGCGCAGCACGGTGTCCGCTCCCAGCGTTGCGGCGAGTTCCAGGGCTGCCTCGGAGGTATCAATGACGGTGATGGTGGCGGCGGTGAGCGCTTTGAGCGACTGCACGCCGATGTGTCCCAGCCCGCCGGCGCCGATCACCACGGCCTGGGTGCCGGGATACAGCAGCGGCGCAGCCTTGCGGACCGCGTGGTAGGCGGTCAGGCCGGCATCGGCCAGTGCCGCAATGTCCGCGGGCTGCAGCGAGGGGTCCAGCTTCACCACTGCGCGGGCGTTGGTTTTGAGCTGTTCGGCCATGCCGCCGTCGGTGTTCAGTCCCGGGAACAGGGCGTTCTCGCAGTGCGAGTCAACACCTTCCCGGCAGGCCGCGCACAGGCCGCAGGTCACCAGCGGATGCATGATCACGGTGTCCCCGGGGGCCACATTGGAGACTGCGGAGCCAACCTCGCGGACCCAGCCGGCGTTTTCGTGGCCCAATATATAGGGCAGCCGGGGATGCTGGATCGCGTCCCACTGGCCCTCGATGACGTGCAGGTCCGTCCGGCACAGACCGGCAGCCCCCACGTCCACAATCACATCCCAGGGGCCGGTGATCTTCGGTTCGGGCACTTCGTCAATGTGTGGATCCTCGCCGTAGCGGTGCACGCGGACAGCTTTCACGCCGCACTTCCTTCTTCGTTGAATTCCGTCAGCAGTCGATCCCCCAGTCTTATCCGGGGTCGACGCAGGGTCAACGGGTAAGTGGATCGCAACGGAATACGGGAGCCTGCGGCCGGCTCCTTTCCCGCCGTCGCCCATGCCGAGTGTCGAGAACATGCCACTCTCCCCCGCCGAGTGTAGAGACGATGCCACTCCCACGCCGCGAAAGCCGCATCCTCGCTACACTCGACGCAGCAAAACGGCACCACCGCGACACTCGATCCGAGGGTTTCGGGATCCAAGGTTTCCGGGCCCAGGGTTTCGGGGGCTGAGGATTGGGGCTGGGTTTAGGGCCAAGGGCGGCTCAGCTTTCCCCGCCTCCCCGCCATCGCCGTCGAGTGTCGTGAGGATGCCACTCTCCCCCGTCGAGTGTAGAGACGATGCCACTCGCACGCCGCGAAAGCCGCATCGTCGCGACACTCGACGCCGCCTAACGGCAGCCGACGCCGAGCACTACGACGCGACGAATCCCAGCTTCTTGTCAACGACGTTCATCATCGGCCGGCCGGATTTCCACGCGGCGAGGTTGTCCGCAAACTGCTGTGCCAGCAGCGGCAGTTGATGGGTCGCATCACCGGAGAGATGGGGCGTGATGAGCACATTCTCCAGCGCCCAGAGTCCGCTGGATTCCGGCAGCGGCTCGGTCTCGAAGACATCCAGCGCCGCACCGGCCAGCTGCCCGGTCCGCAGGGCTTCCTCCAGCGCCGCCTCATCCGCGAGGGCTCCGCGGCCCACGTTGATAACCACCGCCGTCGGCTTCAGAGCTGCCAGGACCTCCCGCCCCAGCATGCCCCGCGATGCCGGTGTCAGCGGCGCCGCCAGCACCACATAGTCAAAGTTCCCGGCGACGGCGGCGAAGTCGGCGCTGGCGTGGACGGTACCGAAGTCCGGATCGCCGGTGCGTGCGGTGCGCCCCAGCCCCTGTACCTGCATCCCGACGGCGGTAAGCAGCCTCGCGGTGCAGCGGCCGATGCTTCCGGTTCCGGCCACCAGCACCGAAGCCCCGGCCAGATCGGAAGTGGCGTAGCGGTTCCACTGCTTTTGCTGCTGCTGGGCTAACGCGCGGCCAAAGTTCTTGGCGAAGTGCAGCAGGGCCGCCAGCACATGCTCGGCCATGGGCCGGTCGAAGACGCCCCGGGCGTTAGTCAGAACGACGTCGGAAGCCACCAGCTCGGGAAACATCAGTTTGTCCACTCCGGCGGCCGGCACATGGATCCACTGCAGCGAGCCGGCGGCGGGCCAGGCGCGGCGGACGCCGTCGGCAAAGAAGTCCCAGAGGTAGAGGATGTCCGCACCGGCCAGGGCATGGGGCAGGCCGGCCGCATCGGTAACCCTGACCTCTGCCTCCCGCTGGAGCTCACAAAGCCCCGTCACAGGCTTATTTCCGGCAAGGACAGTGATCACGGGCTGAGGCTGCATGTGTCCCAGCCTACGGTCAGCAGAAGCAGAAACCGGCCGGTGCAACGCGCGCACCGACCGGTTTCTTCACTCAGGCAGACTTCCTTCCTCAGGCAGACTTCCTACTTGGCAACAAGCTCCAGGGTGTAGTCGACCTCGTCGCCGCCGCCGGCACCCTTCTGCAGTTCAACCGTCAGCTCCTGGCCCATGCCTTCCGTCACCGGAACGGTCAGGTCCTCCAGGTCATTCGTCACGGGCACCTTGTAGGTCTTTCCGTCCAGGGTCAGCGCCAGCGTTCCGGGCTTGTCCCAGGCCGAGCCGTAGCCCTCGGAAGTCACCAGCAGTTCCACCTCGCCGCCCTTGGGAACATCCAGGACATGGGTCTTTGTGGGACCGGGGTAATCATCGAGGGTGAGGTAGTTGTACTGCTCGTTCTCATACCCGTCGATCATCGGCGGTGCCGTGAATTCCTCCAGCACCATGGAACCGGAGTACTGCACATCGTTG
Organism: Arthrobacter sp. UYP6; assembly: GCF_040547315.1. NCBI lineage: Bacteria > Bacillati > Actinomycetota > Actinomycetes > Micrococcales > Micrococcaceae > Arthrobacter > Arthrobacter sp. UYP6. Next base: position 113,804 of record NZ_JBEPPM010000008.1, on the reverse strand, counting down.
CCCTTCTCCGCGAACTCATCGGCCCATTCCGAGCCGGCGAAGATGACAACCTTGTATTCCCCGGCGGGGGTTTCAACCGGGGAGTAGCTGCTGGAGGAGGTGATTTCCTCGCGGCCATCCTGCGAGTAGACGGTGAAGCTGCTGTAGTCCCTCCCGTCCGCCGCGCCCTGGAGCGTGGTGTCTTCGTCCAGCTTCAGCGTCTTGACCGCATAACCGGCGGAGTTGAACGTGAGGTCCGTCTTTTCGCCAAATGTCAGGGTTCCGGCCGGATCCTCGCTGCGGGCCAGGTCCAGCATGGCCAGGGCCTGTTCGCGGGTGAGGGAATCCATCCATTGCAGGGCCCAGTCGGTGGTGGTGTCCATCAGACTGACTTTCCACGTACCGTCTTCCTTGATGCTGGACAGGCTCAGCGGCGGCAGGGCACGCACAATGGCGTCTTGCTGGAAGCTGCCGTTGGTCATGACATAGCCGGACTTGCCGCGGCAGATTTCCTCGGAACCGCTGACTTCAATGCAGTCGGTGGTCAGGCGCACCGTTTCGCCTTGAGCTTCCATTTCCAGGTCTTCCACCACGGCCCGGCCGCGGTCACCGTCCTTCTCCGCGTCCTTGAAGGTATTGGACTTCAGCTCCATGCCAAAGCCGGTTCCGCCGTCCATGGCTTTATCCACGGCGCCGCCGTAGTAGTGAACGGCGTTGCCTTCATAGCTGGTGAGGTAATTGCCCAGGTCCGTGAACCTGCCGCTTTCCAGGATCCCGGGAACCGCTCCGATGAGGGCCTGCGCAGCCTCCGCCGGTGAGTCGCTGCCGTCGGTGCCCTCGGGCAGACTGCCGCGTTCGGAATCGGTGTACTGGGTGACCATTTCCAGTCCGCTGTAGAGCGGGCTCACATACCAGCGGCCGTCATCCTTCACAGCGGCCAGCAGCAGGCCCTCGCCGTCCACGCCCAGCTCCGAGAGGTCCTTGGTCTCGTCGATCGCGTCCATTTCGTCAGCGGCTTCCAGACCGGAGCGGACGGCGCCCTTGGTCTGCTCGGGGTCCACCTGCAGCCGGACGGTTCCCGAGGTGAACTTCAGGATGGCCAGCTGGTCATCAACCTCGGTGACCTCCGGAGCCACGTTTTCGAACGTGACAGTGATGCCGTCGAAGTTGATCTCACTGTCGGCCTCCTGCGTGTTCTCCCCCACCTTGTTGGCGGCCTCGATAATCCCGAAGTCCTCGATCTTTTCGGTGACACCCTCACGGAATTTATCCAGGGATTCACGTTCCGCCGGGGCCACCATGGTGACCAGGCCAATACCGTCCTTGGTTTCGATGGATTCCATCAGCTTTTCCGCGACCTGCTCCGGAGAACCCGCGCCGCCGCGCACCATGTTCTGGATGAACAGGAAAGCGCCCACGCCCAGTGCCAGCACGACGACGGCGACGGCACCCAGGATGATTGCCTTGCGGTTGGTCTTCTTTTCGGGATTCGGGGCGTCGCCGCCGGCCGGGCCGTCCGGCCCGGATCCGTCACCACCGCCAGTCCCGCTGCCGGACCCCGGCGGCACCGTGAATCCTTCGCCGCGCGGCGGCGTAGGGGACGCGTGGTCCGGCGTGCCCGTCTCGATAATGGGAGTGGCACCATCAGCAGACGGTTCACCGCCCACGGGGGCAGCTGCACCCGGCAGGGCCGCTGCTGGAACCGAGGCTCCCGGCTCGTCTGCCGCGGGATCTTCCCTGCTGTCCTGAGGTGGCCCGCCGTCTTCGACGGGTCGACGGCAATTGGCGCAGAAACGCCATTCCGGCTGCAGTTTAGTGCCGCAGGACATACAGAAATTCACTTTTATTCTTCCCCCATGATCAGTTCCGGGGCATGCACAGTGATAGCCCCCCGGAAATTACAGTGCAATGTTTGGGAGCCTAACAGAGGCTCCCGGCGTATCCGAAAATTCCGTTTCATGCCCGTAGATATCCTCAAGATTCGGCTTGCGGATGACCCCGGCGCTGCATCTAGCCGGGGTGTTCTTCCATCCACCGCAGCAGGTCACCGGTCAGAACCCGATACCCCTCCTGAGTGGGGTGCAGGACCTCCTGGGCAGCGGATTCGGACGCCGCCGCATTCAGGAGCGGACCAAGACGGGCGGTGACTACCAGCGGATCGTCACCACACGCTCCGCGCAAGGCGAAAGAGTCCTCCAACGCGTCCACATACCTCACATTCGGCTGGCCCGCCGCCTCCACCGACTGCTCGATGGTGCTGTTCAGGGCGTCGGTTACTTCCAGCCCCAGGGACTGCTCGTTCGGCGAAAGCCGCCCGCAGGCCCCCTGGGCCGTGTCGAAGAGCTGCGGATACGGCAGGACCAGCACCGGGGCCTGCACAGCCGTTCCCACCGCGGTGTACAACCGGGCCAGCGGTGCCCTCAGCTCCCGCAGCGTCCGTTCGGTCGACTGCAGGAGTGTGGGATCCCCGCCGCAGGGTTCAGTTTCCGCGATGCAGGCCTGCAGCAGCCCGGCGAAGCCCACGTCGTTCCCGCCGATGTACAGCACCACCAGGTCCGGCCGGAGCCCGCCCAGCTGCTCCAGCTGCGCCGGAATACCCGCCGGTCCGTGCCCCGGCATTGGCTGCGCCGCTCCCAGCGAGGACACCCGCGCCCGCGAGCAGGCGAAATTATGGACTACCGTGCTGCCGGCTGCATCAGCGAACAGTGCAGCCGCACTGCGATGGCACAGGCTCTCGGCCACACCGCCCACCGGCTGATACGAACCGGCGCCTTCGCCCGCGGCAAAGGAGTCGCCAAGCAGGACCACGTCCGCTGGGCCGCCGGAATTCCCCAGCAGGGCGGCCAGCCGCGGCCCGGCAGCAGGCAGACCTGGGCTACCAGCCTCGGTAGTCGGGTCAGCCGGGGCTGACGGGGCTGACGGGGCGGAGGTGCGGGCGGCGGCCGAATCCGAAACTGTACTGCCTGCGGTGGGCAGACCGCTGCTCTGGGCAGGATCAGGCGCGCAACCCGCCAGTACCATGACGGCCAGCGACAGCGCACCGGCCGCCAGCCGCTTCATCAGGCGCGCTGACGGAGCGCTTGATCCACGGCCGGATCTCCCAGCTGCCCAAGCCAGATCAGCAGGCTCGGATAGGTGGACGGGTTGGCTGCCACCGCCGGGCGGGCCTGCGGGTGGTTCGCCGCCAGTTCCTGCAGCCGTGCCAGCGGTGTTTCCGGGTTCGCGGCTTCGGCCAGGACATCGGGGCTGTCGGCGGTTGAGGCAGCGGCCGCAGGGTCAGCTTCAGATCTCTCTGCAGGATCCGCGGCGGCGGTTGGCACCGATTCCGCGCCGGCGTCCGGGACCGGCTTGCCCTTCCCGGCAGCGCTCTCCGAAGCAGTGACGGACGCGGCTGAGACGGACGTGGCTGAGGCAGCTGATGCTGCGGATGCTGCCGTCTCCCCGCCTACCGGACCCTGCTGCCCGGCAGGGGTTCTGGGTTCACCGGCGAAGTTGAAACCTGACGTTCCTGATCCGTTGGCCGCGGGCAGCGATCGGAACTGCTCCCGGGAAGCGGTCGGCAGCCACAGGGCGGCAAGAAGGGCGGCCGGCAGCACAAAGGTGAGCAGCATGATGACCGGGCCAAGCTGGAAGTCCTCGTCCTGCACAGACCAAATGATCAGGAGCACCAGGCCCAGAACCACCAGCATCCCGGCGTAGCCGCTGGGCACAATGTAGGCAGAGCGGGGATCCTTGCCCATGAAACGCAAAGTAAGAATTGCTCCGGCGGTGAGCAGCAGCCCGAAGAACAGGGCAACAACCTGCGGCGCGAGTCCGTCCGAGTAGCCCTGCACGGCAAGGGTGATCAGCGTGATGGCCGCTCCGAGGACAAGGACGGCGCTCAGACCTGCCGCCAGGAACAGCAGTGGCTGCGCAGCGTTGCGGGTGTCAGTGGGAGCAACCGCTGAGGCTTCGGTCAGGCGTGCCACAGACGGAGCCGAAACCGCTGCGCCGAACGCCATCCAGAACAGCAGGGAGAAGCCGGGGACAAAGGCGGACAGGGACAGCTGGAGCAGGCTCAGGTCCTCGAACAGTGCCAGCAGCGATAGGAAGCCGGCCCCCAGTGCCAGGGCGACGCCGGCCCGCCGCCAGCGGTCGGAACACCGGTTGACCTGGAGGGCAACGAAAACCAGGACGGCCGGGCTTGCCAGCGCCAGGAGCGTGGCAACGATTCCCCAGCCCGCAGCGCCTGAACCGCCATACGCCACCCAGTAGCGGATGATCTGGACCAGTGCCACCACGGCGGCCAGTCCGGCAACACCCAGGACACCGTAGATCCAGCGCCGGTTACGGGGTTCGTCCACAGCGCCGGGAGCAATTTCGGCGCGCCTCGGCTGCGCCGCCAGCAGGGCCCCGGCAAGGCCGAAGGCCACTGCCGGGCCGAGGGCTGCGACCGCACCCGGGTCAAATCGGTTAGCCGTCATCAGGCTGAGGGCCGTGTAGACCAGCACCAGAAGGACGTACGGTGCATTGGCCAGCAGTTTGAGGTCCTGGATCCTGCGGTAGCCCATCCCGGGCCCAAAAACACCGGCTCGCCAGACATAGCTCAGACCCAGGGAAAGCAGGCTGACCAGGGTGATGAGAACAACGTCCACCCGCGTGGCAGCCGTGGACGTTCCCTCGCTGCCGTAGCTCCACGCCATGAACAGGGACATGATCAGGGCCAGGGCAGCTGCGCCGTCGCGGAGGTAGTCGCTGACCGGGATCCCCGCGAAAGCGCTGGTTGATTTCCGGGGTTCGGCGGAGGCAGCTGCGGGCTGCTGCGCCGGAGCGTACCTCTGTCCCGAGGCGAAGCTCCCGGCTGCAGGGGCTCCGGCTGTTGCGTATTCGGGCTGACGCTGATGTTCCGGAACCGCTCCGCTCGCGGATGTGGCGGCCGGCGCCGTCGAGGACGACGACGAGTGCGCCGCAGTTCCGCAACTCACGCAGAAACGGGCTTCCGGGAGCAGCTGCTGACCGCATTCACTGCAGAATTTCATTGCACTTCCCTTGTGTGATGGTTGGAGGGCGCAAAGTAAGACTCGGCAGGGCGCGGCATGACACGCAGGGCGTCAAGATACTTTCCCCCAAAAGCACAAAACTATTTCAGCGAGGAGCCTAGCAGGAATCCTCCGGTGCAGCTGGAATGCGCCCTCCGCAAAGAACTGCCCGGTCAGTCAAACGCCGCGGCCACGCCCGGTATCACCTGCCGGTAGGTGTCCAGCAGTTTTTGCGCCACCGTCACTGAATCCACCAGCGGATGTGCGGCGAGGGCGCGCCAGGCCAGAACGGGGTCGCGGTGCAGGGACGCAGCGATGGTCATCTGTTCCACGGCCTTGACCTGCTGGAGCAGTCCGAGCATATCGGCGCGCACGGGTGCCACCTTCCGTGCCTGAACCCCGCCCGCCCGGACGTCGCAGGCCACCTCTATCACGGCGTCGTCGGGAAGTTCCGGCACCGTCCCCCGGTTGGCCACGTTCAGGATCATCGTCGCTGAGGTTCCGTGGGTCAGCCCGCCCATCAGGTCCAGGGCCACACCCTGGTAGCCGCCGCCGTCGACGTCGCTTTCCTGCCGGCCGTTATGCTCCTCTTCGGGGCGGCTCTCCGCCATGTAGCTGGCTTCGCGGTCGTGTTTGGTCTGCTGCCACAGCTCCAGCGCACTGTTGGGATACAGATGGGCCTGCTCGTAGAAGCCGGCCTGCTGGCGCTGGAGGAATTCGCCGCGGGTTTCCGCCGAGGCCCGGATGCGCTCGGTCGCCTCGCGCTGAAAGTAGTAGTAGTAGAGGTACTCGTTGGGTACCGCGCCCAAAGCGCGGACCCAGTCAAAGCCCATCAGGCGGGCCTCCTCCATTTGCCCCAGCGCGGTATTGTCGGCAAGCAGGGCCGGCAGCCGGTCCTGCCCGTCCACGGAAATCCGGCGCAGCCACCCCAGATGGTTCAGCCCCACATAATCGAAGTCCACGGCCTCCGGGGTGGATCCGACGGCGTGCACCGCCCGGCGCATCAGCCCGATCGGTGTGTCGCAGATGCCAATCACGCGGTCTCCCAGGGCAGCGCGCATCGCTTCGGTCACCATGCCGGCCGGGTTGGTGAAGTTGATGACCCAGGCCTCCGGCGCCACTGCCGCCACCCGTTCGGCCAGCCGCCGGGCGGCGGGCAGGGTCCGCAGCGCATAGGCCAGGCCCCCCGGGCCCACCGTTTCCTGGCCGAGCACGCCCAGGTCCAGAGCTACCCGCTCATCGGCAATCCGACCGGCCGCGCCCCCCACCCGCATTGCGGAGAAGACAAAGGATGCGCCGCGCAGCGCGGTGTCCAGGTCAGTTTCGACGGTGATCCGCGGCGGACGCGGCGTGGATCCGGCCAGCTGCAAGAGCACCGACCGCATTACCTCCAGCCGTTCCGGTCCAAGGTCATACAGGCACAGCTCGGTGACGCGGGCGCTGGCATCTTTGGCCGCCAGGGCTTCAAAAATCTGCGGTACGCGGAAGCCGCCGCCGCCAATCAGAGTCAGTTTCATACGGTAATGACGTCGCTTCCTGTGTGCCGGAACAGGTCCAGCGTCCGCGCTTCTGAGGAGGCCGAGGTGACCAGGGTGGAGATGTCCCGCGCCGGGCAGACCGGCAGGATGCCGGTGCCCGGAAATTTGGTTTCGTCGGCCACCAGGACGGCGCGCGGTGCCGCCCCCAGGATGGCCCGCTTCACCGGCACCTCGGTTCCGGTGGTGTCCATGACTGTGCCGTCGGGCTGCACACCCGAGGTGCCTAGGAAGCAGATGGTCGCCCGCAGCCGGTGCAGTGCCTCCTCGGTCAGGGTTCCCACCAACGAGTGATAGGACCGGCGCAGCACGCCGCCCAGCAGGATCAGTTCGGTGGACGGGTCCTCTCGCAGCTCATCCAGAACGGCCAGGCTGGCGGTGATGACGGTGATGGAGCGGCCCCGCAGCTCCCGGGCGATCAGGGCGGTGGTGGTGCCAATGTCCAGTACGACGACGTCGCCCTCGCCTACCAGCGCGGCCGCGCGGGCAGCGATGCGCTGCTTGGACGATACGGAGCGGGCCGCGACTTCAATGAAGGGGACGTCATCCGGTTCAGGACCGGCAGCGGCCGCAAACTCCGCGCCAACTCCGGTGCCGCCCCCGCGCACCCGCCGGAGCAGGCCCTGGCCGCTGAGCCTATTGAGGTCCCTGCGGATGGTGGATTCGCTGACCTGCACCAGGCGCGCCAGATCCGAGACGGAGGCGCTGCCGGTTTCCTGCACCCGGTGCAGGATCGCGGACCGCCTGCTGTCTGTGAGCATGGGCTGACAGTAGCAGTCAGAATCAGCCAGCTTCAAGCATTCATTGCTGCTTGTTCTGCTCAATTCTGCGTGCTAGCGTCCAGTCACATCGTCACATCCGTCCCACTGCACCCGTACGCCCCTCCGGCCGCAAACGGTGCAGACCCACGGATGCCGAACAACGGAAGAGGAACCAGGTGAGCAGCAGTGTGGGAACCGAAACCCGGTTGGACCTGTTCCTCACCGGACCCCTGTTTTTCGACATCGTCTTCACCGGTCTGCCGTCCGCTCCAAAGCCCGGAACCGAGATTTGGGCCGACGGCATGGGCTCGCTCCCCGGCGGGATCGCCAACCTGGCGGTGGCGGCCTCGCGGCTGGGCCTGAACACCGGGCTTGCCGCCGGATTCGGGGACGACGCCTACGGCGCCTGGGCCTGGTCCCTGCTGGCGGAGCAGGAGAACATCAACCTCGGCCGCTCCCGGAGGTTCCGCAACTGGCACTCTGCGGTCACCGTGTCCCTGTCCTGGCTGGGAGACCGGAGCCTGATCACCCACGGCCATCCCATTCCGGTCAGCCAGCGGGAGCTGATCGGTTCACCCCCGGCGGCCCGTGCGGTCTTTGGCGAACTGGTCCGGCCGGACGGCGAGGAACCCTGGTGGAAGGACTACGGCGCCGGGGACACCCTGGTCTTCGCGGACGTCGGCTGGGATCCCAGTGAAGTGTGGGACCCCGCGGTACTCTCCGATCTGCATCTCTGCCACGCCTTCCTGCCTAACCACGTTGAGGCCATGGCCTACACCCGCACGGACAGCGCCAACGCCGCGCTGCGCCGTCTCTCGGACCAGGTACCACTCGCCGTCGTCACCAGGGGCCCGGACGGCGCAATCGCCGCCGATGCCTCCACCGGCGAAACCGCATCCGTTCCCGGGCTGCGGGTAAACGCCCTGGATTCCACCGGAGCGGGCGACGTTTTCGCCGCCGCCATGGTGGTGGGAACCCTGGAGCAGTGGCCGCTGGAACAGCGTCTGCTCTTCGCCTCATTGTCCTCCGCCCTGGCCGTACAGCACTTTGGCGGTTCCCTGGCCGCGCCGGGGTGGGGCGACATTGTGGACTGGTGGACCGCAGCCAAGGCCACCGCTTCCCGCAGTGCCGAAGACGCCGACGTCGCCCGCCGCTACGGCTTCCTTGACGATGTCCTCCCCGACAGGGCACGCAACGCCGTCCGCCGCGCCGAGGCCACCTTTGGGCTCCTGACCGAAGTGGAGGCCTTTTCATGAACCCCCACCACCCCGCGAGATGCCACAAAGTGCTCTTCCCAGCGCTGGGAAGAGCACTTTCTGCCATCTCGCGGGAGAAGCAGCACACCCAGATCCGATCCGCCGCACAGTTGAAGGATAAAGCCATGCCCAGTTCCCGCCGTCGTCGTTCCAGCGTGGTGCTGGCTGCAGCCCTCTCCGCCGCCGCCCTGGCCCTCACCGCCTGCACCCCCGGTTCCGCCGGGGATGCTCCCGCCGAACGGGACCCGGACGCCGCCGTCCAAACGGACATCGGCGCCATGGGGGAAAAGACCCTCACGGTTTGGGACCAGGAGGTGCGCGGCGGGCAGAACGAGCAGATGACGCAGCTCAACGAGGCCTTCATGGCCAAGTATCCCAACATCACCATTGAACGGAATTCGCAGTCCTTCGAGGACCTGGCCACCACTCTGCGGCTGGCTCTCAGCGGCGATGACGCCCCGGATGTGGTCGAGGCCAACAACGGCCGCAACGCCATGGGGAACTTTGTGGCCGCCGGGCAGCTGCTGCCGCTGGATCCGTGGGCCGAGGAATACGGCTGGGCGGACCGCTATCCGCAGAGCGTGCTGCAGTACTCGCAGTACAGCGAGGACGGCACGACCTTTGGCAGCGGCAACCTGTACGGGCTTCCGCAGGTGGGCGAGGTGGTGGGCGTCTTCTACAGCAAGTCCAAGCTGAAGGACCTGGGCCTGGATGTGCCTGCGGATTGGGCGGCCTTCGAGTCGGCTCTGAACACCGCCAAGGACGCCGGCCAGACTCCGCTGCTGCTGGGCAACATTGAGAAGTGGCCGGCGCTGCACGTGTTCGGACCCGTCCAGGGGTCCCTGGTGTCCACCGAGGAAGTACAGAAGCTGGGCTTCGGCAACGCCGGCGCGTCGTGGACCACGCCGGAGAATGAGGCCGCCGCCCAAAAACTCATCGACTGGCAGTCCAAGGGATACTTCAACGACGGCGTGAACGGCACCGATTACGACGCCGCGTGGCAGCAGCTGGCCGCCGGTGACGGTGTGTTCCTGATGGGCGGCTCCTGGCTGGCGGCCGATCTGCAGGACGCCATGGGCGAGGATGCCGGGTTCTTTGTTCCCGCCGCCGCTGCCGGTGAAGCGCCCAAGACCACCGGCGGCACGGGCCTGCCGTTCACCATCACCAGCGAATCCGAGAACCCGGACCTGGCCGCGGCCTACATCGACTTCATCACCAGCGACGAGGCGATGGCCATCCTGGCGGACACCGGAAACCTCCCCGTGGTCGACACCCAGAAGTACGCCCCGGAATCGGGCGTGCTGCAGGACGTGTATTCCGAGTTCGGCTCCGTCAGCGCCGACGGCGCGCTGCTCCCCTACCTGGATTACGCCACCCCCACGATGGCCGACACCATGGGCGAGGCGCTGCAGGGAGTCCTCGACGGCCGGACATCCCCGCAGGAGTTCACCGAAGCGCTGGAAGCTGACTATGCCGAGTTCACAGACGCAGGCTGATACGACGACGACGGCGGCGGGCCGGGACGGGCGCGGCGGGCGGACCAGCCGGGGCGGCCGCGGCGGGCGCTGGTACGTCCCGTACCTATTCATCCTTCCCGCGTTCCTCGTGTACGCGGCGTTCATGCTGTATCCGCTGGGCCGGGCCGCTCATCTGTCCCTGTTCGACTGGGACGGGCTGAGCCTGGCCACCTTTGTGGGCCTGGACAATTACACGGACATCCTTGCCGATGACCGGCTGCGCGCCGCCTTCGGCCACGCACTGGTGTTTGTGTTCTTCTACGCCGTCCTGCCGGTCTGTCTGGGCCTGGTCCTCGCGGCCGTTCTGACCCGGGCCAAGGTGCACGGCCTGTCAGTGTTCCGCACCATTGTGTTCCTGCCCCAGGTCATTGCCATGGTGGTGGTGGCCGTTGCCTGGCGGCAGATCTACGCTCCGGACGGCACCCTGAACACCCTGCTGCGGGCCGTGGGCCTGGACTTCCTGACCCGCGCCTGGCTGGGCGATTACACGTTCTCACTTCCCGCCGTCGGCCTCATTGGCACCTGGGTTTCCACCGGTCTAGTGACGGTGCTGCTGCTGGCCGGGATGGCCCGGATTCCGGTGGAACAGTTTGAATCCGCGCGCCTGGACGGTGCCGGTGCGGTGCGGGAATTTTTCGCCATCATTGTGCCGTCGGTCCGCGCCGAGATCACCGTGGCGCTGACGCTGACCATTGTTGCCTCGCTCAAGACCTTTGACCTGATCTATGTGACCACCAGCGGCGGGCCCGGCAGCTCCACCACCGTCCCCAGCTACGAGGTGTACCGGCGGGCGTTCGAACTGGGCCAGGTGGGGTCCGCCGCGGCCGTGGGTGTGACCCTGACCCTTCTGATTTTTCTCATTACCGCGGTTGTAAACCGGATCGGAGAGCGGAACCCGTGAAGGTCAGCAGCACTGAACGGTTCCTCAACTACGCCGTCCTGATCGTCTTTTCCCTGCTGGTCCTGGCGCCCATGCTGACCATCCTCACGGAAGCCTTCGGCCCGCGGGATGCCGCTGCCGGCCGGGAGGGCATCTTCCACCCCGGCAATTTCCTGGCCGCCTGGGAGGAGGGCCGCTTCGGGCAGTACATGGGCACGTCGGTGCTGGTGGCCGTCATTGTGGTGTCCCTGACCGTGGTGCTCTCAGTACTGGCGGGCTACGCCTTCGGCACCATGACGTTCCGCGGCAGCCAGGCCCTGTTCTACCTGTTTCTGCTGGGCATCATGGTGCCGGCTGAAGCCATTGTGGTGCCGCTGTTCTTCGACCTGCGCGCCCTGGGCCTGACGGACACCGTGTGGGCGGTGGCCATGCCGCAGGTGGCGCAGTCGGTGGCGTTCGGCACCTACTGGATGCGCACCTATTTCCGCGGGGTCAGCCCGGCGATCGTGGATGCCGCCCGGATGGACGGCGCCTCCCCCGGACGCATTCTGTGGTCCATCCTGATGCCCATGGGCCGCCCGGCGATCACCACCATGGTGGTGCTGGTGTTCATGTGGACCTGGAACGAGTTTCTGATTCCGCTGGTCATGTCCCCCACCGGTGCGTTCCGTACGGCTCCGCTGGGCCTGGCGTTTTTCCAGGGCCAGTACACCCAGGGCACCGCACTTTTGGCGGCCGGCGCGGTGCTGGTGGCCCTGCCGGTGGTGGTCCTCTACTTCATCCTGCAGCGGCACTTCATCAAGGGCATGCTCGAGGGTGCCGTCAAGGAATAGCTTCCGCCGCTACGAGAGGTGGCTCCGCGGCCCAATCTTCACGGTCCGGAATGCCACCAGCGCGAAACCGCCGATCCGCAGGGAGAACACCGGCCAGTCCGCCTTCGGTGCCCGCACTCGGGTGCCCGCCGCAGTGCGTCTTTCCTCCCGCCGCTGCCGTGCCCTGTCTTTGAGGTCCCTTCGCCGCCGCCATTGTTGTGCTTCAGCCAGGCGTTCCCGCTGCACTATTGTGGCCATCTCTATTTCCATGAGTCCCATTGGTCCTTCCTCCTCCCCCGGCTCTTCACGCTAGGCACGCAGCATGTGGGGATGCAGGGGGCCTGCGGACAGGTTGGGTCCGCAACCTGCCCACACCTCGTGCACAGTTTTCACACGGGACCCACCCCGCACAGATTCCCGGCCGTTGACCCGTGACGCGGCTGAACTTCACCCGCCGGGTGCGGGATGTGCTCCGAACGCTGGTCCGCGTCCGGGCCGGAGGGTACCGTCAAGAGACGCTTCTTCCGGGAGGTCTCCCATGGAATGGTTGGCAATCACGGCGCCCGTCCTGGGCCTCATTGTGGGAATAGGCGCAGGTTGGAGCACCCGCGCCGGCATCGACCGCCGCGACGAGTCGGCCGCCCTGAACGCTCTCATCATGGACCTGCATATGAAGCGCTCCCTGGCAGAGATTGAGCCCCGCCTCGTCCCCGGGCCCGACGACGAGGCCCGGCTGCGCAGCACAGTGCTGGATGCGCGCGACAGGATCCTCGAAACCCTGGCCTACTTGCGCAGCGGCTCCCCCAACACCGGGGTCCTGATGCGCCTGTCCGCCGCCTGCACCCTGTACCTGCGCGAAGCAACCCGGGCGCCGGAGCAGTACCAGTTCGCGCTGATGGATCTGCGCGACACCATGGTCGACGGCGTGCGCCTGCTCAGCGACGGCCGGCGTCGGGTACGTTTTCTGGCACCGGGCGAGCGGTCGACTCCGCAGCCCGGCCGCCCGCCGTCGCCCCGTCCGTCCCGCTGACATTGACGACGGGCAGGAGCGGATCGCCGGGGGTGCGGACACAGGGGCTGGGCTCGGGGCTCGATTCGGGTTCGGGGCTCGGGCTCGGGCTCGGGCTCGGGCTCGGGCTCGGGGGCAGGTTCTTCAGCACACCGACCGGAGCGCGCACGCGTTCCCACCCTTTGGGGCTGGTGTTACTGCTGAGGCAACACCAGCCCCAGCAGGGAACAAAGGGTGGGAACCTGTGCTGGCGGGGAGCACCTAACGTCCCGGACAGCTCGCGTGAGCGCTAGTTTCCGGCGCAGCCTTCGACGCAAAACACCGCAGCTGCACCTGTTCCTGCTGGTGCAGTTGTTCACGGGTCCGCTCTTCCGCCCGCCGCTGCGCCTCCTGGGTAGGCTGCAGCGCACACCAAAACCTGCAGATACGAGGGAAGCCGGCGGAAGAATTCCACCGGCTTCCCTCGTAACTTCACGCTGACCCCCCACAGGCAGCGGACGTTACATCTGGAGTGGTCCGCCAAGCTTCCCGCGCTCTGCGAACCCGCCATAAGCGCTGACGGCGGCGTCGGCAGTGAACCTTGGTGAAACCCTCGAACGTGACCCCCCAGTCACAGCTGCCCGACGGCTCTTCACCAGTTCACCATCAGCCCCCGCCCGCAGCTTATTGGCCATAAACATGTCTCACACATGTGTGAGACATGTTTGAACCCTAACAGCGGCGGTGCGGAGGGTCAAAGTTAAGGGATCAGTCCCCGATACCAAAAAGGAGGCTAGTCGTCTTCGTCCAGGATTTTCGCGATGGCCCGCAGTGCTTCGGGGTCCACGGGGCCCAGGGCGCGGGCGGCGAAGTTACGCACCTCGGCCCGGCGCATGCTGCGGAGCAGTTCCAGCTCGGCTTCGACTCTCTCGGGCAGCTTTCCGCCCTCTTGAAGCAGATATTCGGGGTCCACATCAAAGACGGCTGCGATCGCGCGCAGAGCCTCGTCCGGAACCACCTGTTCCTTGCCCGATTTCAGCAGTGACCAGCGGGTGCGGGACAGGTAGTAACCGGCCTTTTGAGCGCCGTCCCTGATGGCGGGGTACTCATACGACTTGCCCGATTCAGACATGATGACGTCCAAAAGGAGATTGATCTTCCGGGCGAGCGTCTCGGCACGGCGCAGGCCGGCGGCTCGTTCCGGGGAAAGATCAAAATCGTTCACTTAGTTCAGCTCCAAGTCATTGCTACGAGAAAACAGCAGAAAGTTGCCACTCCCAGTGCTGCGCCTGACAGCGCCTCCCGCCGGGTGTGTTCATGCAGGGACACCCGGCTGAACATCATCAACGGCGATAATATCAACAGCCACACCCAAGCTTCCCCGAATATTGCCACGGCCCACAGCACTGCGAAGGTAATAACCGACACATGGGCCGACACATCGAGCCAGCGGCGGAAAAACACCAGCCCGGCGTTCCCCAGGAACAGTGCTCCCACCGTGACGGGAACCGGCGAATCCAAGGGGATGAGGTAGCAGACAACGGTGCCCGCCAGCATCAGGACAGCGACCAGATTGGTCCGCCAGCGGTCAGGAAGGCCCCGGCGACGAAACGCGGACTTCGTTCCTTTGTAGGTCGCTCCGGGAACGCCCACGATGCCTACAAAAAGCAGGACTACTCCCACCGGTCCCAGCCCCGCCTTGATCCCGGCGGCAAGCACGACGGCGGTCAGGATCAGTGCCGGCGGCAGGAGTTTGGAGAACCAGCTAGAGGCCTGCAGCTGCGCGCCGGGCCGGTGATCCGTTGTCTTCAATTCTTCTGCCTATCTCGTCAATGATGTGGGTTTCCTGCAGGGACAGCTGCTCCGGGTGCAGCACCCGGACGTCGCCAATGAGGATGAACCAGCGGTAGAGCTGGATCTTGGAGGTGCGGGCGTCCACGGAAACATGGGCGGCTTCCAGCGCCCGCGCACCTTCGGGGGTCAGTGCCAGACGGCGCACCATCGGCCGCAGTGCGTTCAGATCTGCTGCGCGCTGGCGACGGGCGGCGAGGGCTGTCCGGATTCGGCTGTAGGACGGGATCATGAACCCCACAGCGAAACAGAGCAGGGTCAGGGCAATGAATATGCGGTATCCGATATAGAGGCTGAAAGCTGCGTCCACTCCGGCAACTTTCATGCCGATCAGCAGCATTTTCACCAGTACAGCGGCTACCCCGGCCAGGCACCCGGCGCTGACAATATTCAGGCCAATGCCGAATTCCCGAGATTCACCGGTCTTGTCACGGCGCAAACATTCCACGCCGGTATAACCAAGAACAACTCCTATCCAGGCGAAGAAACTCGCCTGGTAGGGAGCAATCGTGGGGATGGAGGCGAAGGTATCGGTGAAATTGGTGGCTGAGCCGTCGGTGTCGGACACCAGCAGGAGCACCGTCTGAATGACGGCCAGGACAATTCCCATGCCGATCAGGGCCTTGACATGATGCCCGTGCTCCCCGCCGCGGCCGGTGGCTTTCAGCAGCAGCCGGCTCAGTTCGGTCATTCCGGCGCCCATGAACAGATGGACGATCAGATTGAGCAGGTTCCTCTCTCCCAGCAGGCCGTCGACAAAGAGATACACCTGGTCGATGTTCAGAGTTGCTCCCACGGCCACCGCCGCCATGCCGGGCAGAATACCCGGTTTCCAGCCGAGGCGCAGGCCGATCAGCCGGATTGCGACAACCAACCAGAGGGCGGCGGCCGGCAGCATCTGCAAGGTGATCATAGGAACGTCCGCTCAAAGGTGTTGGAACTCTCGGGTTCCTTGGGCAGCAGCGCCAGCGAGAGCAGGTAGGCAACGTGCTCGGCGGCCCGTTCCGTGGCGTTCCAATCCAGGGACCGCGCCAGCATCCGCTTGATGCCCTTGCGGCTGCCAATGTGCTGGAACACGGCCGGCATTGCCGTCTCCACCCCGCCGCACCCATGATGGCGCAGGAGGATGTGCCCAAACTCGTGGCACGCTGCGTGGGTGCGGTGCAGCCTGTTGTCACCGGCGGGAAGCAGGATAATCGACTTCTTGTCCTTTTCAATCCACAGCCCGGTGACGGCTGGAATCAGTGAATGGTCAATGTCCCTCAGTTCAATTGGTTTTCCGTGTTTTTTTGTCACCACGGCCAGCAGTTCATCGAAAGTGACGTTTCCACCCAGGTTCAGTGCCGCTACGGCCGCTTCCGAGGCCGCCCGCTCGCGTCCCCCGCCGGCGGACCTCCTAAAACGCACTGCCATTACTTCCCCATCGTTGTTTCACACACACTTTTGAATAAGGTGCGCAAAGAGACCGAACATAGGGACTTTATCTCACATCCCCGCGTTCGGAACGGTGCAAGGACGCGTCAGGGCAGCAGCAGGGCTGCGGCAAAAGCCACGCACCCGGCCATATGCCCGGCCAGGACCTGCGTGGGCGTGTGGTCTCCGAGTTTCACCCGAGACCACCCGGTTACTGATGCCAGCATCAGGGCCAGCGCCGGCCCAAAGACCGGAAGAGGGGCCAGGAGACACAGACCAACATAGGCCGCCACCGCGGAATGCACAGATAGTTTCCACACCAAATTCGCCGCCATGCACAGCATCAGGCCAATGAATACTCCGCCTATTTCGCCAAAGAGAACCGGCGGGGCCTTCAGCAGGATAAGCACCAGGGCGCCCACACCTATGGATACCGCCGAGGCGGCCAGAATCGGCCCCCGCTGGGAGCGCACACCTACATGGTGATCGGTGACGGCACCGCGTTTCTTCAACCAAAGAATCAGGCAAAAGGGCAGGCCTACGGTGAAGCCGGCGGCCACGATGCCCTGCAGCCAGGACACTCCGGGGCTGAGCAGTGGCTGCAGCAGCAGGAGAATCCCCACAAGGACGGCCGGGGCGGTGGTTTCGGTGACGATGCGCGCTGCGGCGGACACAGGTGTGGCGGGGAGTTGTTGTGTTTGGGGCATCAGTCGATTCTAATGGCGGCCGCCGCATGGTGATTTAGGGCCAATTATCACCACCACCCGCCCCGCCCGGCTCACTAGGGAAGCTGCCTCGAGTGAGTTCACAAGCTAGCGGACGGTGCCGGCGGCCGCGCGGTAGCGCTGCAGAATCTCCGGCGCCGGGGAGGCCTCCACCGAACTGGTGCCGGCCTGCGTCCACTGCGGCCAGCTCCCCGAGAGCGCGCCGGCGGCCTGCCGGGCGGCGCCGTTGGCCACGTACTCGTCCGGTTCCGGCACGGTCACGGGCAGCCCGAAGACAGCGGAGACGGCGTGCTGCAGTGCGGCGGAACGGGCGGCGCCACCCACGAGGATGACCCTGTTAACCTCGGGGCCGACGGCGGTCAGCGCCGCCAGTCCGTCGGCCAGCGAGCAGGCGATGGCTTCCACGGCGGCGCGGGCCAGGTTCGCCGGGGTGTAGTTCTGCAGGGTCATGCCGTGCAGTGACCCGGTGGCGTCGGGCAGGTTGGGCGTGCGTTCTCCTTCAAAGTAGGGCACCATCGACAGCCCGCCGGCGCCGTCGCCGGCCGTCAGCGCCAGCTCGGTCAGTGCAGGCAGATCCACGGACAACAGTGCGGCGGTGGCATCGAGCACCCGGGATCCGTTCAGGGTGCAGACCAGCGGCAGGTAGTGGCCGGTGGCATCGGCAAAGCCGGCCACCACGCCGGTGGCGTCCGACGTCGGGGCGGCGGACACCGCAAACACCGTTCCGGAGGTGCCCACGGAGACAACCACGTCGCCCACTTCCGCGCCCACGCCCAGCGCCGCTCCGGCATTGTCCCCGCTGCCCGCGGCGATCAGCTGCCCGGCCGGAGTACGCAAACCCGTTTCCAACGGCTCCAGCACGCGCGGCAGCACCGGAACGTGGCCGAGGGTCTGCTCCAGCACCGCCGGCAGATACTCCCCCGTAGCCGGAGACCAGTAGCCGGTACCCGACGCATCGGACCGGTCGGTGCACAGGGCCGCCAGACCGGCAGCACCGGAACCCGGACCGTAGCCGGCCAGCCGCCAGCTCAGCCAGTCGTGCGGCAGGCAGACAGCGGCGGTGCGGGCCGCATTTTCGGGCTCGTTTTCCGCCAGCCAGCGCAGTTTTGCGGCGGTAATGGATGCCACCGGAACGGTGCCGGTGGCCCGGGCCCAGTAGGCGGCACCGTCCGTCCCGGAGGTGGCTCCGGCGTCGTCAATCATGGCGCGGGCCGCGGTGGCGGAGCGGGTGTCATTCCACAGCAGGGCCGGGCGGACCACCGCGCCGTCCGCATCCAGGCACACCATGCCGTGCTGCTGGCCGGACACGGCAAGGGCGGACACGTCCTCGATCCCGCCGGCGTCCGCAACTGCGGTCTGCAGGGCGGTCCACCAGGATTCGGGATCCACTTCGGTGCCGGGAGCGTGCCGGGCGGTGCCGCGTCGCAGCACGGCTCCCGTGTCGGCGTCACGGATGACGATCTTGCAGGACTGCGTGGAGCTGTCCACTCCGGCGACCAGGGGCATGACGGGACCTTTCAGGGAAGGCAGAAAAGGAAAAGGAGGCTGGTGCTGGCTACGGCTTCGGCGGCCGGCACCGCATCAGCGACAGAGCGCCGTCAATCTGCAGCTCACCGGCGGAGAACGGCAGCAGCACGGTGTTCCCAGCGGCCAGCGGCCAGGTCCCGTCCGCTGTGGTCAGTGTTCCGCTGCCGTCCAGTACCACCAGGACGCTGAATCCGGGTTCCAGCACGGCGGAGCCGGCGACGTCGGTGCGTTCGGCGCGGAAATAGCTGCGGGCAGCGTCCGCGAGGGTGCCTTCGCCCGTGCCCCCGCGCATCACCAGCGCGTCGAGGTCAGCGGCGCTCACGGCGCCGGTGTCGGTGGCCTGTAGCGCTGTATCAAAGCCCAGTCCCAGATGTCCCTGGATGGTGCCCTCAATCGCGAAGTCCTTCCATTCCAGCAGGATGGAAAGATCTTCCGGTTCCTGGACCTCCACCAGGAATATCCCGCTGCCAATGGCATGCGGGCAGCCCGGCGGAACGTACACGCTGTCACCGGGGTTCACATCCACGCGGTGCATGGCGGCCAGCATGGCCTCCACGTCCTGGCCGTCCACCCAGCTGCGCAGTTCTTCGGCGCTGATGTCGCGGGTGAACCCCAGGTGCACTGAGCCGCCCTCCAGGATGTACCAGGCCTCGGCCTTGCCGTGCCGGCGGTCCAAATGCTCGGCGGCGAAGGCCTGCTCGGGATGCAGATGCACCGGCAGCCGCTGGCCGGCGTCGAGCAGTTTGACCAGCAGCATGGTGTCCGCGCCGTAGCGCGCCAGGTGTTCCGGACCCAGCCAGGAGCCGGGATCGGTGCTGATTTCATCGCGCAGCAGGCGGCCCGGTCCCAGTTCGCTCAGGCCCAGGGCGGATTCACCGAAGAGCGTGGTGGTGGATCCCACCCAGTCTTCCGGAACCCGTTCACCGGCTGCGCCGGTGCCGCGGAAGGCGCGGATCTTTTCGCCGCCGCGGTAGAACCGGTCCGCCGGCTGGTTGCTGGAAATGAAGATCGGGGCAGTCACTGGATTCCTTCGGTTGGCTGGTTCACGGGGCTGGTGGGATGAGGGGCGTCGGTGGTGGTACCGCGGCGGATCAGCCGGGTTGGGAGCACCACGGTTTGGGACTCGAAATCCTCGCCGCGGATGCGCCGGAAGAGCAACTCCGCTCCCAGCGCGCCCAGGGCGTAGTTGTCATAGCCGATCACCGTCACCGGCCGGGGCATGAGATCGGAGAGGTGGAAGTCGTCAAAGCAGACCAGCGGTTCGGTGCGGCCGTGCGCCCAGAGGGTGCGCAGTGCTCCCACGCCGGAGCGGTTGTTGCCGCAGAAGAAGGCCGTGGGTGCCTGTTCGGCGGCCAGAATGGTCTCCATCCGCTTCGCGGCTTTGTCCGGGGTGGCCACGTTGTGGACCACCAGTGACTCGTCGAAGGACAGGCCGCGGTCCGTGTAGGCCTGCCGGACGCCGTTGAGCCGTTCACCCATGGTGGGCATCCTCAAGGTGTCGATCAGGATTCCAATGCGGGTGTGTCCCTCGTCCAGGAGCATCCCCGTGCCGGCGCGGGCTCCGGCGAAGTTATCCAGCACCACCGCGTCCGCGTCCAGCCCCTCGGGCCGGCGGTCCAGAAACACCATGGGAGTGCCCAGGTCCCTTTCCTTTTGCAGACCGGCATGGTCTCCGGAGGTGGGCACAATCAACAGCCCGTCCACCCGGCGGCGGCACAGGTCCTGCACGGCCTCGAGTTCGTCGTCGGCGTTTTCGCCCGAATAGGAGGTGATCAGCTGGAAGCCGTTGGCGCGGGCCACATCCGCCACCGCGGCGGCGATGGTGGCGTAGAACTCGTTGCGCAGATCCTTGATGAGCAGTCCGATGGTGGCGGTGCGGGCTCCCGAGCGGAGCACGGCGGCGGCGAAGTTGGGCCGGTAGCCCAGTTCATCGGCGGCCTCCTGCACGCGGCCGGCCATCTCGGGGTCCACGGTCTGCACGCCGTTGACCACTCGGGACACCGTTTTCAGGCTGACGCCGGCGCGCTGGGCCACGTCCGTCATGGTGGGCCGGCGGCTCGGGCTGTGACTGTCGGTGACCATGTGTGACCCCCCCAATGGTGTGACGTGACCGATTCGAACATGTGGTGTAGACAACGTTGTCCCAACTGTATAGCATGACGGGACAACGTTGTCTGAATGGCGTGCGTCACTCACCCGGCACCGGTTTCCGCGAAGATGCGGACGCCGCCGGAGTAGGAATCCGCCGTCGTCCGGACACGTCAGATGAGACTACAAAGGAGTATCTACATGAAGGCACTCAAGAGCGCCGCACTGCTCGGAGCCTTGGCACTGAGCGCCCTCTCCCTCTCCGCCTGCACCGAGGACATGAGCGCCTCAGCCGGCGGCGAGCAGAGCACCGAGGTCAAGGCCGTGGGCCTGATGGTCCAGGACCTGGGCAACCCGTTCTTCAACTCCATGAAGAACGGTGTGGAGGAAGCCGCCAAGGAAATGGGCGCCACCTTCTCCGCGCAGGACGGTCGCCAGGACCTCGCCGCGCAGAATGACCAGATTGATGCCTTCATCCAGCAGGGCATCGACGTACTGCTGATCAACGCGGTGGATTCCGAGGGTGTTGGCCCCGCCGTTCAGCGCGCACGCGACGCCGGCATCACCGTGGTTGCCGTTGACGTAGGAGCCAAGAACGCCGAAGCCACCGTCACCACGGACAACGTGCAGGCCGGCCGGCTGGCCTGCGAAAGCCTCATCGAGCAGATCGGCGGCAAGGGCGAAATCCTGATTGTGGACGGCACTCCCACCACCTCCATCCAGGACCGCGTCACCGGCTGCGAGGAAGCCCTCGCCGCGGCACCGGACGTCAAGGTAGTTGGCCAGCAGAACGGCGACAACGGGCGCGAAAAGGCCCTGACGCTGACCACCGATATGCTCACCGCGTCCCCGAACATTGCGGGCATCTTCGGCGTCAATGACCCCACCGCTCTGGGCGCCAACCTGGCCGCTCAGCAGGCCGGCAAAACGGATCTGATCATCACCGGCGTGGACGGCTCCCCCGAGGCCGTGGCCGAGATGGGCAAGGGCACCTCCATGTTCACCGGCACCGCCGCCCAGGATCCGAACCTGCTTGGATCCACAGCACTGGAAATGGCCGTGAAGCTGCGCGCCGGCGAAAGCCTGGAGGAGGACACCGTGCTGGTGCCCAGCTCCCTGGTGGACACCGCTAGCCTCGCCTCCTACAAGGGCTGGAAGTAACTCCGACGACGGCGGCCGGAACCGGCCGCCGTCGTTCCCGCCGCACCACACAAAGGCTGCATTGTTATGACTAATCCTTTACTGCGCATGAGCGGAGTCAGCAAGAAATTCGGCGGCGCCGTAGCCCTGGACAACGTCCATTTGGAGCTGCACGCGGGCGAAGTTCACGCGCTGATGGGGGAAAACGGAGCCGGCAAGTCCACGCTCATGAAGATCCTCTCCGGCGTCTACACGCCGGACAGCGGAACCATTGAACTCAACGGCGAGCCAATCTCCATCTCCAACCCGCGTGATGCCCTGGCCAAGGGGATCGCCATCATCCACCAGGAGCTGAACACCGTTCCGGACATGACCGTGGCGGAAAACCTGTCACTGGGCAGCGAACCCAACCGCGGCGGCATCCTCAACCGCAGGGAGCTGCGCCGCTCGGCGAAGGAAAAACTGGACCGAATCGGCGCCGACGTACCGGTGGACCTGCCCATCGGCCGCCTCTCCGTGGGCATGCAGCAGATGGTGGAAATTGCCCGCGCCGTGGCGGAAAACGCCAAGATCCTGGTTCTGGACGAACCCACGGCCTCCCTCTCACAGGCCGAGGCGGACCGGCTCTTTAAACTGGTGGAGGACATGCGCGGCCGCGGCATGGCCTTGGCTTACATCAGCCACCGCATGGAAGAGGTCTGGAAACTCTCGGACCGCATCACCGTGCTGCGCGACGGCCGCTGGGTCTCCACCACCAGCCGCAGCGAAGCCACCCCCGCGGACATCGTGAACCGGATGGTGGGCCGCGATGTGGACAACCTCTATGTCCACCAGGACCGTCAGCCCGGCAACACCGTCCTCTCCGTCCGCGGACTGACCAACGGCAAGGGCATCGGGCCCGTGGACCTGGACATCCGTGCCGGCGAAGTGGTGGGCCTGGTGGGCCTGGTCGGTGCCGGCCGCACCGAACTGGCCCGGATGATCTTCGGCGCCGATCCCAAGACCGGCGGCACCATCTCCCTGGACGGCACCAAGGTGCAGATCAGCAGCCCCGGCGATGCCATTGCCCAGCGG
Organism: Arthrobacter sp. UYP6; assembly: GCF_040547315.1. NCBI lineage: Bacteria > Bacillati > Actinomycetota > Actinomycetes > Micrococcales > Micrococcaceae > Arthrobacter > Arthrobacter sp. UYP6. The sequence continues at coordinate 91,240 of NZ_JBEPPM010000008.1, read as the reverse complement.
ATGGGTCTGCTGCCCGAGAGCCGCAAGGAACAGGCCCTGTTCCTGGACATGTCCATCCGCGACAACGCCGCCATGAGCACCTTTGGGCGCTTCAGCTCCGCCGGAGTCATCAAGCGGCGCAGCATCCGCGACGCCGTCAAGGGCGAGGTGGCATCCCTGCGCGTGCGCAGCACCTCCATCGACCAGCTGGTGGGCGGCCTCTCCGGCGGCAACCAGCAGAAGGTGGTGCTCTCCCGCTGGCTGATGCTCGAACCCAAGGTGCTCATCCTCGATGAGCCCACCCGCGGCGTCGACATCGGCGCCAAGCAGGAGATCTACCGCATCATCAACGACCTGGTGTCCCGGGGCGTGGCGGTGCTGGTGATTTCCTCCGATCTGCCTGAAGCCCTGGGGATCAGTGACCGCGTTTTTGCTGTCCGCGACGGTCAGCTGGTGAAGGAATTCAGCCGTGCAGAAGCAACCGAACACTCCGTCATGATGTACGCCACCGGCGTTGCCACCGAAGGATCCGCCGAATCCCAGCTCCTGGGGGAAAAGTAATATGTCCACACTTACAAAAAACCCGTCCTCCTCCGCACCCACCGCCAAGAAGGGCCCGGACCTGCCCTGGCTCTGGGACCGCTACGGCATCCTGGCCGTGCTGGTCATCCTTGTGGTGATGATGAGCGTGTTCGCGCCGAACTTCCTCAGCGTCGACAACGGCCTGAACGTGGCCCGCGCGGTCTCCATCAACGCCATCCTGGCGGCCGGCATGACCCTGGTGATCCTTACCGGCGGCATTGACCTCTCCGTAGGCTCCGTGGTGGCCCTGACCGGTGTCAGCTCCATCCTCCTTTGGACGGCCGGCGCGCCCGCCATTGTGGCGGTCCTTGGCGGCATCCTGGTGGGCGCCGCAACCGGCCTGATCAACGGCAGCCTGATTGCTTACCTTGGCTTGCCGGCGTTCATCATCACGCTCGGCGCCCTGACCTACATCCGCGGGTTCTCCTACTCGCTGACCGATGCACAGCCGCTGATCGCCAGCGACCTCGGCTTCCGCGCTCTGGGCAACGGCGGCATCGCCGGCATTCCAACACCGGTGATCCTGATGCTCGCGGTCTACGCCATCCTCTGGTTTGTGCTCGAACGCACCACCTTTGGCCGGCACATTTACGCCATCGGCGGCAATCCCGAAGCCGCACGCCTGGCCGGCATCAAGGTCAAGTGGACCCTGGTCCGCGTCTACCTGATCATGGGCGCGTGCGCCGGCCTGGCCGGCGTTATCTTCGCCGCCCGCGTGGAAAGCGGCCAGCCCAAGGCCGGCGAAGGCTATGAGCTGGACGCCATTGCCGCCGTCGTCCTCGGCGGCACCGCGCTGGCCGGCGGCCGCGGCCGGATTGTTGGCACCCTCATCGGTGCGCTGATCATCGGTGTACTCAGTAACGGCCTGGTGCTGATGAACGTGCCGTTCTTCTACCAGCTGGTGGTCAAGGGCGTGGTGATTGTCCTCGCCGTGGGCATCGACGGGCTGAAGAACTTCAAGCGCGCCTAACCTGCTGTTCCTGCACCTGCGGGCCTGTCCCCTGTTCCGGCAGGGGGCGGGCCCGAGTGCTATTTCTGCTTCTTTTCCGCTTCCTTCACCTCCGGGACAATCCATGAATCTTGCAGACAGTTACGTCATCGGTGTCGATTACGGCACTCTCTCCGGCCGGGCCGTGGTGGTCCGGGTGTCCGACGGCGCCGAGCTCGCCGACGCCGCCTTCGACTATCCGCACGCCGTGCTCACCGATTCGCTGCCCGACGGCGGCCCCCTCCTGCCGCCGGAGTGGGCGCTGCAGGTGCCGCGCGACTACGTGCAGGTGCTGCAGAACGCGGTCCCCGAGGCCGTGCGCCGGGCCGGTATCGATCCGGCGCAGGTAGTGGGACTGGCCACCGACTTCACCGCTTGCACCATGGTGCCGGTGACGGCCGACGGCGTACCGCTGTGTGAGCAGCCCGGGTTCGAGGACCGCCCGCACGCGTACGTCAAGCTCTGGCGCCACCATGCGGCGCAGGGCCAGGCTGACCGCATCAACCAGCTCGCCGCCGCCCGGGGCGAGACGTGGCTGCCGCGCTACGGCGGGCTGATCTCCTCCGAATGGGAATTCGCCAAGGGCCTGCAGCTGCTCGAAGAGGATCCGGAAGTCTACGCCGCCATGGACCACTGGGTGGAGGCCGCTGACTGGATAGTCTGGCAGCTCACCGGTTCCTACGTGCGCAACGCCTGCACGGCCGGATACAAGGGCATCTACCAGGGCGGGGCCTATCCGTCGCAGGAATTTCTGGCTGGCCTGAATCCGGACTTTGCCGGTTTCGTGGCGGAAAAACTGGAGCACCGGATTGGGCAGCTGTCCGAGCGGGCCGGCTCGCTCTCCGCGGAGGCAGCGGCGTGGACCGGGCTGCCCGCCGGCATCGCCGTCGCCGTCGGCAACGTGGACGCCCACGTCACCGCCCCGGCAGCCAAGGCCGTGGAACCGGGCCAGATGGTGGCCATCATGGGCACCTCCACCTGCCACGTGATGAGCGCCGAAGGCCCGGCCGATGTGCCGGGCATGTGCGGCGCGGTGGACGGCGGCATTGTGGAGGGACTCTGGGGCTACGAAGCCGGCCAGAGCGGCGTCGGGGACATCTTCGGCTGGTTTGTGCGCACCTGTGTGCCGCCGTCGTACGTCGCCGCGGCCGCCGGCCGCGGCATTGGCGTGCATGAATATCTCACCGAGCTGGCCGCGCGGCAGGCCATCGGCGAGCACGGGCTGCTGGCCCTGGACTGGCACAGCGGCAACCGTTCCGTACTGGTGGACCATGAGCTGTCCGGCGTGTTTGTGGGGCAGACGCTGGCCACCAAGCCGGAGGACATGTACCGGGCACTGCTGGAAGCCACCGCTTTTGGCACCCGTGTGATTGTGGAGGCCTTTAGGGACAGCGGCGTTCCGGTCCGCGAGCTCACCGTCGCCGGCGGTCTGCTGAAGAACCGGCTCCTGATGCAGATCTACTGCGATGTGCTGAACATGCCCATTTCCGTCATCGGCTCAGGCCAAGGTCCGGCGCTGGGCTCGGCCATCCACGCCGCGGTGGCCGCCGGCGCCTATCCGGACATCCGCACCGCGGCGGAGGCCATGGGCAACGTGGTCCGTGATGCGTACCTGCCGGACCCGGAGCGCGCCCGCGCCTACCAGCAGCTCTTTGAGGAATACCGTACCCTGCACGATTACTTTGGCCGCGGCGGCAACAACGTGATGCACCGGCTGAAGGCCATGCGCCGCTCCGCCGTTGCCGGCCGCACCATTTCCCCGATTGGAGTTTCGTCATGACACAGCACGTTTCCACTCCCGGTGCCGCGCCCGGGTCAGCGTCCGCGGCCTGCATTCCCGCACACCTGCGGGACGACGTCGACCGGCTCAAGGCGGAGGTGGCGGCCCTGCACGGGGAGCTGACCGCCAACGAGCTGGTGGCATGGACGGCCGGCAACGTCTCCGCCCGAGTGCCCGGCGCGGACCTGATGGTGATCAAGCCCTCCGGCGTCGCCTACGCGGACCTGACCGCGGAGAACATGGTGGTGACCGACCTGTTCGGGACGCTGGTGGAAGGCTCATTCGCGCCGTCGTCGGACACCGCCGCCCATGCCTATGTGTACCGGCACATGGACCACATCGGCGGCGTGGTGCACACCCATTCCACCTATGCCAGCGCGTGGGCTGCCCGCGGGGAAGCCATTCCCTGCGTCCTGACCATGATGGCGGACGAATTCGGCGGCGACATTCCGGTTGGTCCGTTTGCGCTGATCGGCGACGATTCGATTGGGCAGGGCATTGTGCAGACCCTGTCCGACTCCCGCTCCCCCGCCGTGCTGATGCAGAACCACGGCCCGTTCACGGTGGGCCGCGATGCGCGTGCTGCGGTCAAGGCTGCCGTGCTATGCGAGGAAGTGGCCCGTACGGTGCATATCTCCCGGCAGCTCGGGGCACCGCTGCAGATCGGGCAGGAGCAGATCGATTCCCTGTATAACCGCTACCAAAACGTGTACGGGCAGCACTAGAGCTATTCGTCCGGCGTCATACCGGCCTAATTGAGGACCGAATAATGGCGGGCCTGTTGACCAGCTACTCCCCCTCTTGGTCCTGGTTCAAAGCAGTCGAATGGCGAGCTCCCTCATCTGCTCGTGGGGAAGCTCGATGGTTGTCACCCCGGCCAAAGATATGACGCGATTTCATCATTATCGAAGGAAAGTGCGCACACCCACTTGGTCACCTGGGCATTCGGTGGCGGCGCCGCCGCCACATGGCGTCCATGACGCTATATGACTCGTGTTTCACTTCATGACGCGGCAACGAGTGATATGAAGCAACACTTTGACGCAACCGGTACGGGCATTGCACCCAACTGCCGCCGCGTCTAGATTGGTCCCACCACCCATCCAGAGCGGCTGAGAGATCTGGCTCGTTGACGCCGCAGCAACCATCGTTTCCCTCCACAGGAGGCTGAAATGAACGGTGCTACCGCCAGGACCGATGGAGACTTGCCTGTGACACCCGTCAGCGCAATAACCTGCCCCCTGCGCGGCCAGCTGGATTGTTCAGCAGCGCTGGTGGCACTCCCTCGGCACCCACCGAGGAGCCACAATGACCCCAGCAGCGCATACCGCCGTCCCGCCGGCGCTGTCCTACGAGCTGTATCCGCCCACAAACGCCCGGACCGAAAAGGCCGTGCTGCAGGTGATCGACGAGCTGGCCGGCACACATCCGGACTACGTTTCGGTGACGTACAGCGGCACCCCGGAACGGCGCCAGGCGTCCGTCCGCCTGCTTGAGCATCTGGTGCACGCCACCCGGCTGCGGCCGCTGGGACATCTGACCTGTGTGGGTGAAACCCGGGAGAGCCTGTACCGGCTGGTGAACCTGCTGGTGGGCCTGGGCGTCCGCGGCGTGCTGGCCATGCGCGGTGATCTGCCCGCAGACCCCGGCGCGTTTCGGGGCGAGCTGCCGTTCGCCCGGTACCTGGTGGAACTGATCAGGGAGATCGAGGACCAGCATTCAGCAGCTCTGGCCGGCGGCCGGATGGCCGTGGGAGTGGCTGCCTATCCCAACCGGCATCCGGAATCGCCGTCCTTCCAGCATGACATTGAGGTGCTCGTCTCCAAGGAGCGCTCCGGCGCCAACTTCGCGATCAGCCAGGTGTATTTCAACCCCGCCGATTACGTGCAGCTGGTGACCGCCGCGCGGGCAGCGGGAGTCACCATCCCGATCATTCCCGGGATCATCCCCATGTCCAGCCAGAACCGGCTGCAGCGGTTAGCCCTGATGACCGGTGTCCATCCGGACCCCGCCCTGCTGCACCGGCTGGAAATCGCAGGCTCCGACGCCGAACGCCGCCGGATCGGAGTCGACGCCGCCGTGGCGCTGGCCCGGGCCGCGTTCGACGCCGGAGCGCCGGGCCTGCACCTGTACACGTTCAACGAAGCGCGCGCCTGCGTGGAAATCGTGGAAGCCCTCAACCTTCCGGCATCGCGTGCGCTGCCGCCCGTACCGCACCCCGCCATCTCCGCCTGAGGCCCTGCCCGCTCTCCCTTTAACCGACCCCGCTCAACCCCAAATACCAGGAGACATCATGACCAACCCCAGCACCTTCCCCGCCGCCACCATCCTCGGCTACCCGCGGATCGGCCCCCACCGTGAACTCAAGAAGGCCCTCGACGCCCACTGGAGCGGCGCGATCAGTGAACAGCAGCTCCTCGCGGACGCCCGGAAACTCCAGGACCGGACAGTCAGCCGCCTCGTGGAACTCGGCCTGAACGCCGCCGATTCCTCCATCCCCGCTGACTTTGCGCTCTACGACCAGGTCCTGGACACCACCGCGGCGCTAGGTGCCCTGCCGGCCCGGTTCGCGGACCTGGCCGACGCCGACGGCAGCGTGGGCACGGCCGCCTCCTTCATCCTCGCCCGCGGCCACGGTGAACGCCCGCCGCTGGAACTGACCAAATGGTTCGACACCAACTACCACTACCTGGTACCGGAAATCGGTCCGGAAACCCCCTTTACCGCTGTCGCGCATCAGCTCGCGGACACCATCCGCCGGCACCGGGAAAACGGTGCGGTGCTCCGCCCGGTCCTGGTGGGACCGGTGACGTACCTGCTGCTGGCCAAGGCCGAGGACCACGCGCCCGAGGGTTTTGATCCGCTGGACCGGATCGACGACGCCGTTGCCGCCTACGCCGGCATCCTCACGCAGCTGGGCGACGCCGGCGCCGACTGGGTGCAGCTGGACGAGCCGGGCCTGGTCACGGACAGGGGCGGCGCGCTGGCAGCCCCGGGCGGGTTGGTGGAACGGGTCTACCGGAAACTGGCCGACGCTCCGCGGGCCACCCCGGGCGGAGACGGAGAGAACGGCGGGAACCGCGGCAACGGCCGGCCTGCCCTGCTGGTCACCACCGGCTACGGAACCGCCGGAAATCCGGAGGCTCCCGGCGAAGCCCTGGCCGTGCTGGCCGCGGCCGGCGTGGAAGCGGTGCATGCTGACCTGATCCGCGGCCGGCTCCCGTCCGCCTCGGTGCTGGCCGATTTGGGCAGCACTACATTCCTCGCCGGGATTGTGGATGGCCGCAACGTGTGGCGCAACAGCCTCTCCGCGTCGCTGGAGGTGCTGCAGGAGCTGCAGGCCCGGTCCGGAACCGCTGTGTCGGTGGGTACGGCCACCTCGCTGCAGCATGTGCCGCACGACGTCGGCGCCGAAGATGCGCTGCCGGCGCACCTGCCGCAGTGGCTGGCCTTCGCTGACCAGAAGGTCTCCGAAGTGGTCGTGCTGGCCCGCGGCCTGGCCGGCGGACGGTCCGCGGTCGCCGCCGAGCTCAAGGAGGCCGAGGATGCCCTGCGCGAACGTTCAACGTTCCACGGCGTGGTGGTGCCCTCCGTGCGCACCCGCCTCCAGGGCCTGGCCGAGGATGATTTTGTCCGCGGCCCGGCGGATCGGCGCGCCGCCCTGCAGCAGGAACACCTGCAGCTGCCCGTCCTTCCCACCACCACCATCGGCTCCTTCCCGCAGACCGGCGAGGTGCGCCGTGCCCGTGCCGCCGTCCGCAGCGGAAGCATCAGCGACGCGGACTACGAACAGTTCCTGAAGGATGAAATTGCCCGCGTGGTGACCCTGCAGGAGGAGCTGGGCCTGGACGTCCTGGTGCACGGCGAACCCGAGCGCAACGACATGGTCCAGTATTTCGCCGAACACCTGGACGGCTTCGCCGCCACGTCGCAGGGCTGGGTCCAGTCTTACGGATCACGGTGCACCCGCCCGTCCATCCTCTGGGGAGACGTGGTCCGCCCGGCCGCCATCACCGTTCCCTGGACCATCTACGCGCAGTCGCTGACGGACCGTCCACTCAAGGGCATGCTCACCGGTCCGGTCACCATCCTGGCCTGGTCCTTTGTCCGCGATGACCAGCCGCTGGGAGACACCGCGCAGCAGGTGGCCTTGGCCCTGCGGGATGAAATAGCTGATCTGGAAGCGGCCGGCACCGGAATCATCCAGGTGGATGAGCCGGCGCTGCGCGAACTGCTGCCGCTGCGCAGCAATGATCAGGCCGCCTACCTGAACTGGTCGGTGCGCTCCTTCCGGCTTGCCACCTCCGGGGTGCAGGACCGGACCCAGATCCACACCCACCTGTGTTATTCGGAGTTCGGCGAGATCATCGGGGCGATCGACGGACTGGATGCGGACGTGACCAGCATCGAGGCCGCACGCTCCCGCCTGGAAGTGGTGGCGGACCTGGCCGGGTTCGGCTTCCGGCGCGGAATCGGCCCCGGGGTTTATGACATCCACTCCCCCCGGGTACCGTCGCAGGCGGAAATCGCTGCGCTGATCAACACGGCTCTTACCGGCATCCCGGTATCCCAGCTGTGGATCAACCCGGACTGCGGGCTCAAGACCCGCGGCTACGAGGAAACCGTCCAATCACTGCGCCACGTGGTGGCAGCCACCGAGGCCGCCCGTGCCGCGCTGGCCGTCAACGCGTAGCAAAGGACGCAGCTGCCATGACCATCTCCGAGCACAGCGGCATTGCCACCGCACAGATCCACGCCGGCTACGAGCCCCAGGCACCGTTCCGGACGGTTGCCGTTCCCCTTTATCAAAGCGCCGCGTACGAGTTCCCGGACTACGAATCGGCGCGCCGGATGTTCGCCCTGAAGGAAACGGGTTTCACCTACTCCCGAACCGGAAATCCCACCGTTGCCGTGCTGGAGCGCAGGGTGGCAGCCCTGGAGGGAGGCGTGGCCGCCCTGGCCACCGCCACCGGCCAGTCCGCCGTCGCCGTGGCCCTGCTGGCTCTGGTGCGCGGCGGCCAGCATCTGGTGGCGTCCTCCAGGCTGTACGGCGGAACGGTGGACCTGCTCACTGACACCTTTGCGGACTTTGGCATTGAGGTCACCTTCGCGGATCCGGACGACGTCGGCGCCTGGGCCGCCGCGGTGCGCCCGGAAACCCGGGCCTTCTTCACCGAAACCATCGGAAACCCGCTGGGGCACCTGCATGACCTGCCCGCCCTGGCCGGGCTGGCCCGCGGCGTCGGGGTGCCCCTGGTGGTGGATAACACCCTGGCCACACCGGTGCTGTGCCGCCCACTGGAACTCGGCGCTGACATAGTGGTCCATTCGGCCACCAAGTTCCTGGGCGGGCACGGCACCTCCCTGGCCGGCGTGGTGGTGGACGGCGGCCGCTTTGACTTCTCCGCCTACCCGGACAAGTGGCCGCAGCTCACCCGGCCCAAACAGCGCTACGGCGGCGACACACTCTGGGAGCGGCACGGCCACGGCGCGTATCTGGCCCTGGCCCGCAGCAAATATCTGCATGATCTGGGCCCCTCGCTCTCCCCGTTTAATGCGGCGCAGATCCTGCAGGGGCTGGAGACCCTGGACATCCGGGTGGCCCGGCACGCGGAGAACACCCGGGACGTGGTCCGATTCCTGGCCGCCCACCCCGCCGTCGCCGCCGTCCACCACCCCTCCGTTCCGGGGCATCCGCAGGCACAGCTCGCCGCCCGCGACTTTCCGCGCGGCACCGGAAGCGTGCTCTCCTTCGACCTCGCCGCGGATCCGGCGGACGTGGGCGCCTTCATCGACCGGCTGACCCTGTTCAAGCTGGTGGCCAACGTTGGGGATACCCGATCCCTGGTGGCGCACCCGGCGGCCATGACGCATTGCCGGTTGTCCCCGCAGCAGCGGGCCGACGCCGGGATCCGGGACACCACCATCCGGCTCTCGATCGGGCTGGAATCGGCGGCGGACCTGATTGCGGATCTGAACCAGGCGCTGGCACCGCAGCATTCGGCCGTACCGGATCCTTCCGCCCACCTCCAGAAAGCGAGCCGCTGACATGGCATCCGAGAGCCTCCGCGGAGCCGGCTTCAATACCACTGCCGTCCACGCCGGCCAGGAGCCGGACCCCCTGACGGGAGCGGTGATCCCGCCGATCTACCAAACGTCCACCTTTAAGCAGGACGGCATCAACGTGCTGCGCGCCGGGCATGAATACAGCCGCGGCTCCAACCCCACCCGCAACGGCTTTGAAGTCCAGCTTGCCGCGTTGGAACACGGCGACGCCGGATTTGCCTTCGCCTCCGGGCTGGCCGCCGAAGACGCCCTGCTCCGCGCGCTGCTCCGTCCCGGGGACCATATAGTCCTGGGCGGAGACGGGTACGGCGGCACCAACCGGCTGATCAGCCAGCTGCTGGGCCCGTGGGGCGTGTCCCACACGGCCGTGGACATCACCAGTTCCGCGTCCATACGGGCCGCGGTCCGGCCCGGCGAGACGGCGTTGCTGTGGCTGGAGACGCCGTCGAACCCCCTGCTCCAGATTGCCGACATAGCGGCCTGGGCGGCGGCGGCGCACGACGCCGGTGCCCTCCTGGTGGTGGACAACACCTTTGCCTCTCCGTACCTGCAGCGGCCGCTGGATCTGGGCGCGGACCTGGTGGTGCACTCCACCACCAAGTACATCGGCGGCCATTCGGATGTGCTGGGCGGGGCCGTTGTTACCTCGGCCCGCAGTTTCCGCGGCCGCGGGCTGTCCGAGGCAATCGGCTACCAGCAGTTCGCCGGCGGTGCCGTGGCCGGACCCCAGGACTGTTACCTGGCCGCACGCGGATTGAAGACCCTGGGGCTGCGGATGGAACGGCACTGCAGCAACGCGCAGGCCATAGCCGAATGGCTGCTCGGGCAGCCCGGCATTGAATCCGTCCTGTATCCGGGGCTGCCGGAGCACCCGGGGCATGCGCTGGCGGCACGCCAGATGAGCGGGTTCGGCGGCATTGTCTCGCTGCGCTTCACCGGCGGCGACGCAGCGGCCAGAGCCTTTGCGGAATCCACCCGCTTGTTTGCCCTCTCCGTCAGTTTGGGCGGAGTGGAGTCCCTGGTCTGTTACTGCTCGGAGATGACCCATGCCTCGGTCCGCGGCACGGCCCTGGCGGTGCCGACGGACCTGGTCCGCCTGTCCGTGGGGGTGGAGGATCTGCCGGATCTCCGCGCGGATCTGAACATCGGCCTGGCCGCAGCCCGGGCGGCGGCATTGAATACCGCGGCGTCGGCTGTTGCCGCGGCGGGCGCCCGGTCCTGGCTCAGCTCGGTATAAGAAGCTGGGTGCTGCCGCCGGCAGCAACCGGCTCCCCCGCGGTGCCGTCGGGCAGGCTGAGCCCGAGGTGCTCGCGCAGGGTGTCCCCCCGGTACTGCGTGGGATAGACCCCGCGTTCCTGCAGTTCGGGCACCAGGTGGTTCACAATGTCATCCAGCCCGCTGGGAATCAGCCAGGGGGAAATGTTGAAGCCGTCCACGGCTCCGGCCCGGGCGTATTCGGCCAGCTGATCGGCCACCTCCGTGTAGGAACCCACAAACGCCCCGTCGGTCCTGCCGGCCCGGGCGCGGACAAACTCCAGGATGCTCAAGTCCTGCTCCGCCGCTTCCTGCCGCCACCGGCGGGCCAGCTCCTCCGTTTTGGCGCCGTGGAAGCCGCTGCCGCGCGTCTCGGAGGAGGACGCGACCACCGGAGCGGCATCCGGCAGCGGCCCGTCCGGGTCATATCCCTCCAGCGGGCGCCCCCAGAACTGTTCCAGATAGGCGATGGCCTGCTGCGGGCCGATCTGGAGCGAGCGGACCCACTGCCGTTTCTCTTCAGCCTCGGCCCGGGTGGCTCCGAGGATGAACTCGCTGGCCGGCATGATCTTCACCGCGTCTTCGGGCCGGCCGGCGCCCAGCACGCGCTCGGTGATGTCGGCCCGGAAGGCCAGGGCGGCGTCGAACCCGGGATGCGCGGAGAAAATCACGTCTGCCTCGCGCGCGGCGAAGTCCCGGCCTTCAGCGGAATCGCCGGCCTGGAACAGCACCGGCCGGTGCTGCCGGCTCTGCGGCAGCCTGGCCGTGTAATCCACGGTGTAATGCGCACCCTCATGATGAACCGGCCGGTCGGGCCGGTTCGCGCCGCCGGGCCAGGACGCCCAGATCTCCTTTGCGGTGCGGACAAACGCCGCAGCGTGGGTGTATCGATCCGCGTGGTCCAGATAGCCGCCGCGCCGGAAGTTGGCCCCGGTCCATGCGTTGTCCGTGGTCACCACGTTCCAGCCGGCCCGCCCGTCGGAGATTAGGTCCAGCGAGGCCAGCCGGTGGGCCAGGTCCGCGGGGTCGTTGTACGTGGTGTTTTGGGTGGCCACCAGTCCAATGCGGCTGGTGACCGCGGCGAGCGCCGCCAGCATGGTCTGGCCGTCCGGACGGCCGGCCACATCCAGTTCGTGGATCCTGCCCAGATGTTCGCGCAGCCGCAGCCCCTCGCCCAGGAAGAAGGCGGAAAAGAGGCCGCGTTCGGCGGTCTGTGCCAGCCGGCGGAAGGAGTCAAAGTCGGTTTGCGAGCCGGACTGGGGCACCTTCCAGACGGTGCCGGAATTGACGCCCTGAAAGAAAACGCCGAACTGCAGGTGGCGTACTGATGAAGACATGGTTGTCCTTTCGGGCGGAATTGGCGTGCTTGGAGTTGGTGTGGCGGGAGTTAGCGGGCCGGGGTGAACCTGTTGTTAGGGCGGCCCAGGCCCAGGAGGGCGCGGGCCGTGGTGTCCGGGGCCGAGGCAGCCAGCAGCCCCGCCGAGCGCAGCCGCGGCAGCACCGCGCGGTCCAGTTCCTCCAGCTCGATGTCCAGCACGGCCGGATGGATCCGCACCCCGCGGGCCACGGCAAGCAGCTGGGCCAGATAGTCAGCCACTTCTTCCGCGGTGCCCACCAGCCGGGCGGGACCGGAGGTGTCCGCGGGCCGGGGTTCCCAGTGGTCCAGCTCGGCCAGCCGGTCTGCGGCCCGCCGTCCCCGCGCGTCGAGCACTAGCTCCAGTTCCGCGATCACCGCCGGCTGCCCGGAGTGCCGGGCCGCTTCGGCGAGCAGCAGTTCGGGAGTGGGAGCCGAGACCAGGACGACGTCGGCACCCGAGTCGGTGCCCGGGGCCACCAGCCCCGCCGGTGCCAGTACCGGGAGCTGACCCTGCAGCGGGCGCGGAATGATGGAGGGGCCCTTGACGGAGAAGCTGTCCCCGCGGAAATTGGCGTAGTGCACCTTTCCGGCATCCAGGTAGCGGCCGGAGGCCACGTCGCGGATCACGGCGTCATCCTCCCAGCTGTCCCAGAGCAGCCGGTTGACCTGTACCGCGTCAGCCGCTTCCCGCCGCAGGGCGTCACCGGATACCGGGCCGCGTCCCACGGCGGCCGCTTCCGCCGCCGTCCCGGAGGCCGAAACAATCCAGCCGGCCCGACCGCCGGAGACATAATCCAGGCTGGCGAGCTGGGTGGCAACGTGGAACGGCTCCGTATAAACGACGTCGACCACCGGCAGCAGCGCTATCCGGTGGCTCACCGGGGCGGCGAACGCGGCCCGGTGCACCGCATCCAGCCGGCCCCGCGGCCCGCGCGCCGGAGCCAGCCGCCCGTCGTCGAACGTTGCCGCATGAATGCCGGCGCTTTCCGCGGCCAGTACGGTGCGCCGGATCCGCTCCGGTGCCAGGAGATTATCCGGGGCCAGGCCGGCCGCACGCCAGGCGGCGGGATGCGCGCCGGCGCCGTCAACCTCCAGGGCGATGATTCCGCGCCCGGTCATCGGGTGCTCCCCGCCGCAGCGTCAGCCAGGCCGACGACGGCGGCGCCAGCGTGTGGGCGGCCGGTGGCGGCGGGTGCCGGGTCAACCCCGGCGATCCCCTGCGGGCGGGCCGCCCAGGGATCCTTAGCTTCCCAAAGGGTGTCCGGTGCGGCCTTCCGGACCACGGGAATCACTTCCTTCGCAAAGCGTTCCAGGATCTCCAGCTGCTGCGCGAACGGCAGCGTGGTGGGCAGGGAAATGGACTGCAGCGAGTGTCCGTAGGCCGCGTGGTAATCGAGGATCTTGACCGCAACCTCCTCCGGACTTCCCACCAGCGCCGGGCCTTCGGCAACGGCATGGTCAATATCGCGGAACGGCGTATTGTTGCCCGGCACATTCCGCCCGGCGGTCAGCCCCTCGTAGACCGGGCCGAAGTCCCGCTTGGCCGCTGCGGTGCTGTCTGCCAGGAAGACTCCGCCCGCACCGCTGCCGGAGGCAATGTAGCGCTGGGCCGGGTCATGGCCGGCGGCAAGGTACTGCTCGTTGTAGTGGTTGATGAGCCGCTGGTAGTTTTCACGCGGCTGGATGGCGTTGGCGGTGAACAGCGGATCGCCCCAGCGGGCTGCCAGTTCGGCCGAACGCAGCGAGGTGGCCGAACCGTGCCACACCCGCAGGGGTCCGGCGAAGGGCCGCGGCGTGGTGGTGGTGGGTTCGGTCAGCGGACTGCGGAACCGCCCCTGCCAGGTCACGCCTTCCTCGCGCCAGAGCCTGCGCAGCAGCGCGTACTTCTCGTCCAGCAGGTTCCACTGGTCGGCAAGGTCCACGCCAAAGAGCGGGTACTGGAGCACCTCGTTGCCCTTGCCGATCACCAGCTCCAGCCGGCCGCGGCTGAGCTGGTCAATGGTGGCGTAGTCTTCGGCCACGCGGACCGGATCCAGTACCGACAGCACGCTCACTCCGGTCTGCAGCCGGATTCTCGAGGTGACGGTGGCGATGGCCGCCAGCACCGTGGCCGGTGAGGAGGACAGGAACTCGCCCGCGTGGCGTTCTCCCACGGAGAAGGAGTCGAAGCCGAGTTCTTCGGCCCGCTGGGCCGTCCTGATCACCTGTTCCAGGCGTTCGGCGGCGGAGACTCGGTGCCCGGTGAGCGGATCTCGCTGATGCGCAATGATGTCCAGGACCTGGAATTTCATTTCTGGTCCGCCGTGAACAGTTCCGATTCCGGCAGTGCCTCTTCGGCGAGGCCCCAGCGGTCCAGGACCTCGCCGTAGGCGCCGTCCTGGATCAGAGCGTTGACCGCCTCGGAGATCACCGGTGCCAGCTGGTTACCGCGCTGGGTGGTGGCGGCCACCAGGGTTTCGTTGGGCCAGCCGGCATTGACCTTGCCCACCACTTTGAGGTCATCCCGGGTGTTCTCGCGGTAGGCCGCGCTGGGATAGGGCGCCAGGTTCAGATCCAGCCGGCCGGAGGACAGCGCCAGGATGGTATCGGCGTCGGACCCGTAGTACTGCAGCAGAGCGGGCGCCTTGCCCGCAGTTTCGAGCTCCTTGTTCCAGGCCAGCAGGATCTTCTCCTGGTTGGTGCCGGAGCCCACGGCGATGGTTTTTCCGGCAATATCCTCGGATGAGCTGACCGTGAGGTCCGAGTCCTTCCGGGCTTCAAAGCCCATGTAGGCGGCCCGGTAACTGGCAAAGTCAAACTTCTTCAGGCGCTCGTCGTTAATGCCCACATTGGAGAACACCGCTTCATAGTTTCCGGATTCGGTCTTCAGCGGCCAGTTCTCCCAGGAGGTGACCTGCAGGTCCAGTTCCAGGCCCAGTTTGTCCGCCACCAGCTGGGCCAGGTCAATTTCGCTGCCGATCACCGTGGTGTTGTCCGTGGCATGGAACGTCAGCGGCACCGACGCTGCCGTGGTGGCGACCGTCAGCTTGCCGTCGGCGGCAATGGCCGCGGGCACCTTGGCGGCGAGCGCCGCGTCCTCCTGGCTGCGGATCCGGTCCTGGTCCGGGCTGCTGTTGTAGACAATCCCGTTCTCGGCAGCGGTGGGCGACGCCGTGGCGCCGCCGTCTCCGCCGCCGTCGTTCGCTGATGCCCCGGGGTCGGAGCAGCCGGACAGGAAGAGCGTAAGAAGGCCCGCGGCCGCGCTGAGGCGCAGCAGGCGGGAGGCTGTTGGGGTCATGGGGGTCTTTCCTTACGGGTCAGAGGTGGAAAGCGGGTTGGATGAATTTGGAGAAGAAGGCCTTGGTGCGGTCCTGGACCGGCTGGCTGAAGATGAGATCCGGCGGTCCGGTTTCGACAATGCGGCCGGCGTCCATGAACACCACGGTGTCCGCGACGTCCCGGGCAAAGCCCATCTCATGCGTGACCACCATCAGGGTGGTTCCCGAACGGGACAGGTCCTTGATTACGTCCAGCACCTCGCCCACCAGCTCGGGGTCCAGGGCGGACGTGGGCTCGTCGAACAGCAGGATCTTGGGCTTCAGGGCCAGGGCCCGGGCAATGGCCACCCGCTGCTGCTGGCCGCCGGAGAGTTGGCGGGGATAGGAGTCGGCCCGGTCTCCGAGGCCCACGCGGGCCAGCAGGGTGCGGGCCTCCGCTTCCATCTGGTCCCGGTCCCGGTGCTGGGCGTACACCGGAGCTTCCATCACGTTCTGCAGTGCGCTCAGGTGCGGAAACAGGTTGAAGGACTGGAACACCATGCCAATCCCGGTGCGCTGTTTCAGGATGGCTTTTTCCTTCTGCTCGTGCAGTTTGCCGCCGCGGGGAACGTAGCCCACCAGTTCGCCGTCAATGCTGATCAGCCCGGAGTCCACCTTTTCCAGATGGTTGATGGTGCGCAGCAGGGTGGATTTCCCCGAGCCGGAGGGGCCCAGGATTACCGTGACCTCACCGGGCTGCACGGTCAGGGTGATGTCCTTCAGGACCTGGGCGGGCCCGAAGCTCTTGTTCACGTGGGAGATCTGCACCCGACCCTGCTGTGCGGGAGTTTGTGAATGGGCGGGAATTTGCGGCTGTTCCGGAGTTTGCGGCTGTTCGGGGGCTGGTGACTGTTCGGGGGCTGGCTGCTGCGTGGTCCGGCGGCGCCGGCCCGGAACCAGACGGGTCATGAGTTGCTCCTCTTCTTGGTCACGGCACTGGTGCTTCCCGTATCGGCCGGCGCCGGGTCAACCGTTGCCGGGCTGCCCGTTGCCGGGCTGCCGGCGTGGGTGCCCAGGAAGCGGCGGACCCGCTGCAGCGGCGTGGGCGGAAGCGTCCGCAGGGCGCCCTTGGAGTAGTGCCGCTCGATGTAGTACTGGAAAACGCTGAGCACCGAGGTGATGGTGATGTACCAGAGCGTGGCCACCAGCAGCAGCGGCAGGACCTGCTGCGTGCGGTTGTAAATGACCTGGACGGTGTAGAAGAGGTCGGAGTAGGCCAGCACATAAACAATCGAGGTGCCCTTGACCAGCCCGATAATCTCGTTGAACGCGGTGGGCAGGATCGACCGCATGGCCTGCGGCAGCACGATCCTGGTGGAGCTGCGCCAGGCCGGGATGCCCAGGGCGGCTGCGGCTTCCAGCTGCCCCTGGTCCACGGCCAGGATTCCGCCGCGGATAATTTCCGCCGAGTAGGCCGCCTGGTTCAGGGTCAGCCCCAGCACGGCAGCGGCAAACTGGCTGATCAACGTGGTGGTCTGCGCCTCAAAGAAGCGCACATCGGTGAAGGGGATGCCCAGCGAAATCTTCTCGTACAGGTATCCCAGGTTGTACCAAAGGAGCAGTTGGACCAGCAGCGGAGTGGAACGGAAAATCCAGGAGAAGGTCCAGGACACCGCCACCAGCAGCGGCGAGGCGGAAAGCCGCATCAGGGCCAGGAGGAATCCCAGCACAAAGCCCAGGCTGCCGGTGATGACTGTCAGTTTCAGGGTTTCGCCCAGACCGCGGATCACCGATTCCGCCGTAAACCACTGCGCAACAACTCCCCATTCCCACCGCGGATTGGTGAACAGCGACCACAGCACGGCGGCGACGCCGCAGGCCACCAGGAAGGTGCCGACCCAACGCCACGGGCGGCGTGCCGGAACCGTGCGGTACCCGTGATATTCCTCGGTCCGGCCGTCAAGCCCGGCCCGGGCGGGCGCTGTCTCCGTTTCCACGGTATGGATCCCCGATGCACTCATGGGGCTCGTCCCTTTCCTCGCAGAGTCCCGCCGCGGCACCTGTCCGCGTCCGGTCCGGAGCGTCGGTCGCTGCGGCTCCTGACCAGCAATCTAGGGTGCCGGCCGGACATCCCAAAGGATCACTTCGCGCAGGGTCCGCGGAGGAAATAATCGGGTCCAGATGTCTTTGACGGACAGCTTGTGACGGTTGGTGACGCCGAATTTCGGGCCGTGACCGCAGGTGAACCGGCGGGCCCGGAAACTCCGCCGGCGGGCCTAGCATGGGCGGACTCCACCGGTATTTCCGACCCGCCACAGCAGTTGTCCTGCGCCCCGCAGTTGACCTGCACCCCGCCAGTTGAAGGGAAGTCGCCCGTGAACCGTGCAGGCTCCGCGCCCCGGAACGTGTCTTCCCCGGCCCCTGCCGCCTCCATCGTGTTTATCGGCGGAGGTCCCCGGGCGGCCCTCATTCTGGAGCGCCTGGCAGCCAACATCTCGGCCGGGCAGTTCCCGAGCCCCCTGCAGATTCATGTGGTGGAGCCCTTCAGCCCCGGTTCGGGCCGGATCTGGCGGCGGAACCAGAATCCGCAGCTGCTGCTGAACTCCATGGCGGCGGACATCACCATGTTCACCGATGAGTCAGTGGAGTGCTCCGGGCCGGCCCGCCCGGGGCCGGGCCTGCTCCAGTGGTGCCGGGGCGTCATGGCGGGAACCATCACCGACGTCGACCTGCCGGACGCGGACCTGGCAGATCAGGTGCACACCCTGGCGCCGACGTCGTTCCCTTCCCGCAGGCTGCACAGCCTGTACCTGGAGTGGTTTTTCCGGCGGACGGCGGCAGAGCTTGGACCGCAGGTTTCAGTGGTCCATCACCGGCAGACGGCGGTGGGCGTCCGCGCGGAGGACGGCGCGTACGCCGTGGCACTGGATTCGGGCACGGAGCTGCGGGCCGACGCCGTGGTGGCGGCCGTGGGGCACACCGATTCCGCGCCGTCGAACCGCTCGCGCGGGCTGGCCGATTTCGCCGCCCGGCACCAGCTGTTCCATGTCCCGCTCGCCTACACCAACGACGTCGATTTTTCCGCCCTCGCCCCGGGCCAGGACGCCGTGGTCACCGGGATGGGACTGGCATTCATCGACCTGGTGGTGTTGCTGATGGAGGGCCGCGGCGGACGCTTCAGCGAGCTGCCCGGCGGCAAGCTGGAGTATCACGCCTCCGGCCGGGAACCGCGGCTCTGGGCCGGCTCCCGCCGCGGCGTCCCCTGCCGGTCAAAAATCACCGCCCCGCTGCAGGGGGAACCGGCGGGTCCGCCGCGCTACCTGACCGCCGACGCCGTGGACACCCTGGCCAGGAAGCACGGCGCGCTGGAGTTTTACGAACACCTGTGGCCGCTGGCCGCCAAGGACGCCGCCCTGGCCTATTACCGGGAGCTGTTCACCGGACATCCGGAGCGGGTGGACCTGCCCTGGACCCGGTTTGAGCGGGCCTTCGATGCCCTCCCCTGGTACTCGGACGCACGCCGCAGCCTGGTGGCGTCAGCGGTTCCCGATCCGGCGGACCGGCTGGAGTTCGAGGACCTGGACCAGCCGCTGGCCGGCCGCCGCTTTGCGGGGCTTGCGGAGGTGCAGGACACCGTTGCCGCGCATATCCGCGAGGATCTGCGGCTGCGCGACGGCGGTGCCCACTCCGAAACGCTCGGCCTGTTCCTGGGACTGCTCAACGTTTATGCCGCGCTGGGCCGGCTGGTGCCGCCGGAGCTGCTCTCCCCGGGTTCCCGGGAGGTGGTGGGCGGCTGGTGGCACGGTTTCTTCAGCCATGTGGATTCCGGCCCGCCGGCTCACCGGCTGCGGGAGCTGCTGGCACTGCACGACGCCGGCCTGCTGCACTTCCTGGGGCCCGGCCTGGACGTGGCCGGAGACGAAGAGCGCGGTGTGTTCACTGCCGTCTCGCCGCAGTCCGGCGGCAGCGTGAGCGCCCGGGCCCTGATCGAGGCCCGGCTTCCGGCACCGTCGGTGACCGGATCCCTGAATCCGGTCCTCCTCTCCCTGGTGGATTCCGGGCTGGGCTGCGAGGAAAGATCCGCGGAGGGACATTCCGCAGTGGGACGTTCTGCGGAGGAACGTCCCGATGGCCGGGCCGGCGGATCGGTAGGAACGGGACCAGCGCCGAAGTCAGGAACCGGAAAGCTCCTGGTGGATGCCGGCGGGCGGATCGTGGGCCGGGACGGACGGGCAACCGGCGGGCTGTACGGCGTGGGGGCTGCTGTTTCTTCGTGGGGGTCCGGCGCCTTTGCCAGGCCGGACAGCAACGCGGCGCCCTTCCGGGAGAGCGATGCCCTGGCCCGGCTGATCCTGGCGGATCTGAGGCAGGTCCGCTCTCCCCTGCCGGAGGCCGGGTCCGTCCACCGGCTGGACCTGACACTTCGGGCCCTTCACGCCTCGGTCGGGTGACGGGCAAAAGCGGAGGAACCCCGGCTGTTTACATCCAAGAAGAAGCCCAGCTATTGCGCAGACAACAGATATGACGTACGTTACAAACCAGAATCGAAACGCTTAGATAAATCGAAGCGCTTAGACAATCAGCAAAGAACTTCAGCACCCCTGACATTGGAGTCCGAATGGCCAACATCCACGACGTGGCACGCGTCGCCGGTGTTTCCATCAGCACGGTCTCCTACGCCCTCAGCGGCAAGCGCAGCATCAGTGAAAAGACCCGCAGCCGCATTGACAGCGCCGTGCAGGAACTGGGCTATCTCCCCAACGCGGCGGGCCGCATGCTGGCCGGAGCCCGCACCCACATTCTTGCGCTCACCGCCCCCCTCCGTGCGGACACCTACGCTCCGGCGCACATGGCTTTTGTCCTCGCCGTCGCAACGGCCGCCCGGCGCTTTGACTATGACATCCTGCTGCTCACCGAAGATGAGGCCACCCTGGGCCTCCAGCGGGTCACGTCCAGCCGGCTGGTGGACGGCATCATTGTGCTCGACGTGGCTATCGACGACGAACGGATCGATGTGGTCCGCAACCTCTCCACCCCCACCGTCCTGGTGGGAATCCCCGGCGATCCAACCGGCCTGATCTGTGTGGACCTTGATTTCGAGGCGGCCGCGCGACTCTGCGTGGATACCTTTGCGGACGCCGGGCACCGCGCGGTGGGGCTGCTGGGCCATCCCCCCGCAGTCTACGAACGCGGCTCCAATTTCCCGCACCGGTTCCGGAGCGCCTTCATGGAGCACGCCCAAGAGCGGGGCTTGGAGGCTACATTCGAGATGCCCCGAACGGGGCCGCAGGGGGTGGAAGACGCCGTCGACGAACTGCTGAACCCTGCCGCCGGCGTGACCGCGGTTGCCATGCACTGCGAAGAATCCCTCCAGATCCGCGCATTGTCCCGGTTCGCCGAGGCGGGCAGGAGCATTCCCGACGACCTTTCGGTGCTCTCCGCCTGTTCGAGCTTTGACACCTCCTCCTTCTCTCCGCCCCTTGACGTCATTCCCCTGGTGGCCGCGGACTCCTGCGACAGTGCAGTGGCCCTGGTCATGCAGGCCCTGGACGGCCCCCTTGAACCCCGGATTGAGCTGGTGCCGCCGCGGTTCACCCCGCGCGGCTCGGTGGCGCCGCCCCGAGGGGCCAACCGCCCCGCACCAGCCCCTTAGTCCTGACTTACACCCCTTCCGAAACCCGTACTGATCAAAGGAAACGCAGACCTTGCCTTCAATCGAAACGTTTCGACAAACGCCGCATCTGGTCTTCGGCGGCGACTACAACCCGGAGCAGTGGCCGGAGGAAGTCTGGGAAGAGGACATCCGGCTCATGCGCAAAGCCCGCGTCAACCGGGTGACCGTAGGCGTCTTCTCCTGGTCCTCGATTGAACCCCGCGAAGGCGAGTACCGTTTTGGCTGGCTGGACCGGGTCATGGATCTCATGGCGGAGAACGGGATTGGCGTCATTCTGGCCACCCCCACCGCGTCACCGCCGCCGTGGTTCACCGCCGCTCACCCCGAGGCACTGCCGGTGACGGCCAACGGCGTCCGGCTGGTCCACGGCAGCCGCGACACCTACAACCCGGCCGCCCCGGCCTATCGGGAAGCGGCCAAACGCGTCGCGGAGGCCCTCGCGGTCCGGTATGCCTTCCACCCGGCCCTGCGCATGTGGCACCTCCACAATGAATACGGAACGGTGTCCTACGGTCCGGAAACGGACCGTGCCTTCAGGACCTGGCTGCAGGACAAATGCGGAAACCTGGACGCCCTGAACTCCACCTGGAACACCGCATTCTGGTCCCAGGGCTACAGCGAGTGGGACCAGATCCTGGCCCCGCAGGCCACCCAGTACCTGCCCAATCCCTCGCAGGTGCTGGATTTCAAGCGCTTCAGCGCGGACCTGCTCCGGGACTGCCTGCGGGAGCAGGTGGGCGTGGTCCGCAGCCACCGGCCCGAAGTTCCCGTGACCACCAACTTCATGCTCCCCAGCTGGAACCACTACGACCAGTGGGACCTGGCCGCGGAAATCGATGACGTCTCGGTGGACCATTACCCGGACACTCCCGGCATCGAGGGCGATGTGCAGGTGGCCTTCGGCAGCGACCTTGCCCGTTCCTTCAATGCGGGGCGCCCCTGGGTGCTGATGGAGCAGGCCACCACCATGGTCTACGACTACGCTCAGGGCCGCATCCTCGCCCGGCCGCCGGGAGCATTGAAGTTCAACACCCTTCAGTACCTGGCCCGCGGAGCCACCGGATCCTTGTTCTTCCAGTGGCGCTCTCCGCGTGCTGGAGCCGAGTTCTTCCACTCCCCCATGGTTCCGCACGTCGGCGAGGACTCCCGCACCTTCCGGGAGATCGTGGAACTGGGAACCACCCTGGAGCGCCTGGCGGAACTGGCCGAAGCGCCGGCCGAAGGGCAGCGGGTCACTGACGCCCGGGTTGCCATCGTCTGGGATGCCGCCGCCTGGTGGTCGGCGGACACCCGTGCCCTGCCCTCCAATGACCTGGCGTTCCTTCCGGCCGTCCGCTCCGTCCACCGGGCGCTGTGGCGGCTGGGCGTCAACGCCGACTTTGTGCAGCTGGGAGCGGACCTGAGCCGGTACCGGCTGGTGCTGGTGCCCAGCAAGCTTGCCGCATCCGACGCCGAAGCGGAGGCCCTGCGCGCCTTTGTCACCGCAGGCGGGCATGCGGTCCTCTGGTACTTCGCCGGCAGCACCGATGAAAACCTCAACGTCCGCCCCGGCAGCTTCACCGGAGCCTTCGCCGATCTGCTGGGCATCCGGGTGGAGGAACACCACCCCCAGCTCGCCGCCACCGCCCTGACCCTCAGTGACGGGTCCGCCGCGGACTGTTGGGCCGAAACCATCGAGCTCAAGGGCGCCCAATCCGTCGCGGAGTTCACCCACGATCCGCTGGCCGGCAGCCCCGCCGTCACCCGCACCGCCGTCGGCGACGGAACTGCCCACTACATCGGTACCCGGCTCCAAGCGGAGGCGCTGGAAGCGCACCTGCACCGGATCCTCGGCGAGGCCGGAGTGGGCAAGGACCACCCCGCCGCCGGGAACGGGCTCGAAGCCGTCCGCCGGCACGCCGGCGCCGGCACCTACCTGTTCCTGCTCAATCACGGCCCGGACGCAGTCGTTGTGGAGGCCCGCGGCCATGATCTGCTGACCGACACGGATCTGGACGGCACCGCCACCCTGGACCCCGGCGGCGCGCTGATCCTTCGCGAGCCCGCCAACATCACCGAACACTGAAAAACCTAGGAAAGGATGCCAACGATGGCACGCACCTCCACACACCGGAAAGCCCTCTCGGCCCTGGCGCTGACCGCTGCCTCCGCCCTGCTCTTCACCGCCTGTTCCTCCGGTCAAGCCGCGGATGACGGACCCGTTACCCTGCAGTTTTGGGGCTGGGCGCCGGGCCTGGAACGGGCCGTGGAC
This sequence comes from Arthrobacter sp. UYP6, assembly GCF_040547315.1. Classification (NCBI taxonomy): domain Bacteria; kingdom Bacillati; phylum Actinomycetota; class Actinomycetes; order Micrococcales; family Micrococcaceae; genus Arthrobacter; species Arthrobacter sp. UYP6. The sequence goes on along the minus strand of NZ_JBEPPM010000008.1, from coordinate 68,073 downwards.
ACCTGGAATGAGGCGAACCCGGACACCCAGGTGGAGTTCTTCCGCATGACCGGCGACGACGGCGCCAAGGTACCGGCCGCGATCGACGCCGGCACCGCCCCCGACGTGGTGCAGATGTCCGTCCACTCCCTGCCCGGCCACATCATCAACAACCGGCTGGCGGACATCACCGAATACACCGAGGGTCTGGACGAGAAGTTCACGAACAGCTCCTGGGGCGGGGTGTCCTTCAACGACGCCGTCTACGCCATTCCGCAGGACTCCGGCCCCACCGGCCTGATGTACCGCTCGGACCTGTTTGCGCAGTACGGCATCAAGGTACCCACCACCTGGGACGAGTACATTGAGGCCGGCCGGAAGTTGAAAGCCGCGGATCCTGACCTGTACCTGGCGCAGTTCTCACCGAATGAGACCGGGCTGTGGGTGGAAACCGTCTGGCAGAACGAGGGCACCTGGTACGACACCGGCAATGACGCCTGGTCCGTCCAGGTGGACAACCAGGCCAGCCAGGAAGTCGCCAAGGTGTGGCAGACCCTGCTGGATGAGGACCTCGTCAAGGTGGTGGACATGTGGACCCCCGAATACTGGGCCGAAGTCAACGCCGGCAACATCGCCACCATCAACTACGCCGCCTGGTTCCCGGCCCTGCTGGAGGAAAGCGCCGGCAGCCTGGCCGGCAAGTGGTCCGTGGCGCCGTCGCCGAATTACACGGGCAAGGACACCGCCGGTGAAACCGGCGGCAGCGTGGACGTCATCCCGGAAGGCACGGAACACGTGGAGCAGGCCGTGGACTTCACCACCTGGCTCAACAGCTCCGACGAAGCCCTGGACATCCTGATTAACGACGGCGGACTGTTCCCCTCCGCGCTGGCGGGCCTGGAGAACGAAGATCTGCTGGCACCGGAGGAATACTTCGGCGGCCAGGTCATCAACGAGGTGTTCGCCGACGCCGCCAAGAAGGTTCCCAGCGCCTGGGTTGACGGTCCGGGCTACGACCTGACGCAGGACGCGTTGAAGGATGCCTTTGCCCGCGTGGGCAACAAGCAGATGACTTTCGCCGAGGCCCTGGCCGCAGTGCAGGAATCGGCTGTGAAGGACCTCAAGGACATGGGGCTGAGCGTCGAATGAGCAGCCCAGCAGCCGCGCCGGTAAAGCCCGCAGCTGCCCGCGGATCCCGCCGACCGCGCGGCGGCGGCGGCGGGATCCGGGTGGCCCCCTACGTCTTCCTGGCGCCCTTCATCATCCTGTTCCTCGTCTTCATCCTGCTGCCGATTGTCCTGGCGCTTTACACGAGTTTCTTCCAGACCCAACGCAGCGGCCTGGGCTTCGGCGGGGCCAATGACAAGCAGTTTGTCTGGTTCGCCAACTACGCCCAGGCCTTCGCGGACTCCGCATTTGTTGAGAGCTTTGGCCGGGTGCTGCTGTTCGGCGTGGTCCAGGTTCCGGTGATGCTCCTCATTTCCCTGGTCCTGGCCCTGTTGTTCGATTCCGCCGTGGTGCGGTGGAAGCGGTTCTTCCAGCTGAGCGTGTTCCTGCCCTACGCGGTGCCCTCGGTGGTGGCGGCCCTGATTTGGGGGTTCCTGTACCAGCCCAAGGTCAGCCCCATTGTGGAGGGCCTGGCGAGCATTGGCATTTCGGTGGACTTCCTCTCCCCCGACAACGTGCTGTGGTCACTGGCGAACATCTCCGTATGGTCGGTGGTGGGCGTGAACATGATCATCCTGTTCTCCTCCCTGCAGACGGTTCCGCGCGAGATGTATGAGGCAGCCAGGATCGACGGCGCCGGCGAGTTCCGGATGGCGCTGCAGATCAAGGTTCCCATGATCCTTCCGGCCCTGGTCCTGACCACCCTGTTCTCCATCATCGGCACGCTGCAGCTGTTCAACGAACCCATGACCATGCGGTCCGTGACCTCCAACATCTCCGGCAGCTACACCCCCAACATGGCCGTCTTCTCCTCCACCACCCTTGGCGGGGACATCAATATCGGTTCCGCCATGGCCATCATCATTGGACTGGTCACTTTTGTGCTTTCGGTGTCCATCTCCGCCGTGTCCAACAGGAAAAAAGGAAGCGCGAAATGACCCAGTTCCCCGTGCTGACCGCACCTGAGGCCCCCAAAGACGCCGCCCGAAAGGCGCAGCAGGCCCGGCAGGGCCGCAAGCCGGCAGTGCACGGCGAGGGCGAACGCCCCAGCCGCGCCGCCCGGATCCTGGCCTGGATTGTCATGGCAGCAACCACGCTGTACTTCCTGGTGCCGGTGTACTGGCTGGTGGTGGCGTCCACCAAGAGCACCTCGGACCTGTTTTCGACGCCGGGGTTCCTGTTCTCCAAGATGAACTTCTTCCAGAACCTGTCCGATCTGAGCTCCTACAATGACGGCATCTTCTGGCGCTGGATGGGTAACTCGCTGATTTATTCCGGCGTCGGTTCGGTGCTTATGACGTTCATCTGCCTCATATCCGGCTATGCACTGGCCATGTACCGGTTCCGGGGCCGCAGCGTTGTGCTGGCCGCCGTGCTGGGCAGCATGCTCATTCCGCAGACCGTCCTGGCGCAGCCCACCTACCTGTTCCTGGTGAACATCGGGCTGAACAACACCATCTGGGGCGTGCTGGTTCCCAGCCTGGCGTACCCGTTCGGGGTGCTGCTCGCGTTTGTCTACGCGCAGTCCGCCGTTCCACAGGAACTGCTGGAGGCAGCACGGCTGGACGGCGCCAGCGAATGGCGAGCGTTCTTCTCCATCGCCCTGAAACTGCTCAGCCCCGGCGGCGTCACCATCATGCTCTTTGCCTTCATTGGCAGCTGGAACAACTTCATGCTGCCGCTGCTGGTGATCAGCGACGCCCGCCTGATGCCGGTGACCGTGGGCCTGAGCGGCTGGAGCCAGGCCGCCATCACCATTCCGGGACTCCAGACCCTGGTGGTCATTGGCGCCCTGGTCTCGATCATCCCCATTGTGGTGGTCTTCGTTTCGCTCCAGCGCTTCTGGCGCTCGGGCCTGGCCGCCGGCGGTGTGCGCTTCTAATGACCGCCACCACGCTGTTCCACCTCCGCCCCGCGCAGCAGTGGCTCGACGGGCTGCCCCTGGGCAACGGCCGGCTCGGCGCCATGGTGCTGCCCGGGCCCGACGGCGTGCGGCTGCAGATCAATGACGCCACCGCCTGGTCCGGCAGCCCGGACAGCGAGCACCGGCTGGGCCGGGTTTCACCGGACACCGCCGCTCTTGCACTCGCCCGGGCCCGCGCAGCCCTGGTCGAGGGGCGCCCCGTGGAGGCGGAAGCCCTGCTTCAACCGCTGCAGTCGCGCTATTCGCAGGCATACCTTCCGTTCGCCGATGTCCTGTTGTCTACGACGGCGGGCGAACCGGCGACAGCGGGCGAACCGGCGACAGCGGGCGAACCGGCGACAGCGGGCGAACCGGCGACAGCGGGCGAACCGGCGACAGCGGGCGAACCGGCGACGGCGGCTGAACCGACGTCGACGGATAAACCGACGTTGGCGGACGGCGGGAACACGCGCCGGGAACTTCGCCTGGATAACGCTGTGCACACCGCCGAGGGAGAGTTCCCCGGCGGCGAATCCCGCCAGGTCACCTTCATCAGTGCGGCCGACGGCGTGCTGGTGCACCGGCTGACCGCCGATGCTCCGGTTGATGTGCGGATCCGGCTCACTTCTCCGCTGCGGGAACTGGGCCGCCGCACGGCCGCGGACACTGCGGGCCTGGAGCTGCGGCTGCCGGCGGACGTCGCCCCCGGCCACGCACCGGAAGAACCTCCGCTGCGCTGGGAGGTCGACGGCGTGCGGCCGGTGGAGGGGGCACTCTGCCTGGCGCTAAGCCACAACGGGACGCTGCGCCACAATGGAACACCCGGACACAACGGAACACCCGGACACAACGCCCCGGCGTCGGATGCGTCTCCGGCGGATCTGGTCCTCACCGGCGTCACGGAGCTGGTGCTGGTCCTCGCCACCGCCACCACCTTCACTGCCCCCGGCCAGCTCCCCTCCGGCACCGCCGCGGAGTGCCGCGTGTCCGCCGGCAGGCAGGCCGCCGCCGCGCTCGAGCAGGGGTTTGACGACCTGCTCCGTCGCCATGTCCACGCACACAGGCTCCTGTTTGACCGGACGGAACTCACCCTTCTCCCCGGCCCGCAGGCCCTGCCGGACCGGTCCGCCGTCCCCACCGACGTCCGGATCCGGGAGGCCAACGCCTCCCCCGCGGGCGTCCTCGCCGCCGATCCGGAGCTGGCCGTCCTGCTCTTCGCCTACGGTCGCTACCTGCTGATCTGCAGCTCCCGCCCCGCCGCCGGTTCCAGCACCCAGGCCGGCAGCCTCCCCGCCACCCTGCAGGGCATCTGGAACGAGGAGATGCGCCCGCCCTGGTCCTCGAACTACACCCTGAACATCAACGCGCAGATGAACTACTGGGGCGCCGATCCGGCGGGCCTGCCCGAGTGCACCGAGCCCCTGCTGCAGCTGGTCGAGGCTCTGGCGGACCGCGGCCGGTCCACCGCCGCCACCCTGTACGGAGCGCGCGGCTGGGTGGCCCACCACAACACCGATGCCTGGGCCTTCACCTCCCCCACCGCCGGACACGCCAGCTGGTCGCAGTGGCCCATGGCCGGGCCCTGGCTGGTGCGCCAATTGGACGAACGCCGCCGCTTCGGCACCGCCGCCCCCACCGAACTGTCCCGGATCTGGAACCTGGCCGTGGGCTGCGCCCAGTTTCTGTGCGACTGGCTGATCGACGACGGCGGTCCCTGGCTGCAGACCCGGCCCTCCACCTCTCCGGAGAACACCTACCACAGCGCACAGGGAACCGCGGCGCTAGCCACTTCCTCGGCCATGGACCGCACCCTGATAACGGAACTGTTCAACGTGGTCCTCGCCCTGGCCCCGCTGGTCGGGGAACAGGAGCATCCCGTGGTTGCCGAGGTACGCCGTGCCCGGCCGCGGATTGCACCTCCGGCCATCGGCGGCACGGGAGAAATCCTGGAATGGGGTCCGGCGGACACCGCCACCGATCCCCGGCACCGGCACCTCTCGCATCTCACCTTTGTGTATCCGGGCAACGGAACCGCGGATCCGCAGCTGGCAGCCGCCGCACGGCTGAGCCTGGACGGACGCGGCGACGACTCCACCGGATGGTCGCTGGTCTGGAAGACCTGCCTCCGGGCCCGGCTGGGACAGGCGGATAAAGTCGGCGACCTGCTCCGCCTGCTGTTCCGTGAAGCAGGCACGGCCCACGGCACCGCCACTACCGGAGTGCATGCCGGCGGCCTGTATCCGAACCTCTTCACGGCGCATCCGCCGTTCCAGCTGGACGCGAACCTTGGCTATGTTGCCGCCCTGTCCGAGGCGCTGCTGCAAAGCCACGCCGGGGTGATCCGGCTGCTGCCGGCGCTGCCGCCGGACCTGGCCTCCGGCCGGGTCCGCGGGCTCGTTGCCCGGCCGGGCATCACCGTGGACCTGAGCTGGGAGGACGGCCGCCTGACCGCCGCCACCCTGACGCCGCGGACCGGGGACGCCGCCGGAACCCACGAGGTCGAGGTGGACGGCAGCCGCCAGATCATCCGCCTTGAGCCCGGGCGCAGCCTCTCGCTCCGGCTCCCGCTCCCCAGCACCCCAGATCTGCCCAGCACCTCCGATCTGCCTCCACACCACTTGACCGAACCATCAGACCAGCAGGAGACCATGTGAAATTCAGTGACGGATTTTGGGAGACCCGCCCCGGCGTCCACGCCCTGTACGCCCAGGAGGCGTACGACGTCGAGCCCACAGCGGAGGGCCTGACCATCTCCGCCCCCACCAAGGTGATCACCCGCCGCGGCGACACCCTGAACCGGACCCTGCTGACCGTTGACCTCACCAGCCCGCTGGAGGGTGTGGTGGGGGTGCGCATCAGCCATCACCGCGGCGCGGCCGGTTCCGGTGGCTTTGACCTCCTCGGCACCGGAAACCCGGACGCCGCCGCCAGCGTGGACGAGCACGGCGGGGTGCTCGACGCAGGGCCGCTGCGGGCCCGCATCACGCACGGGCATCCCTGGAACCTGTCCTTCGAGGCCGCCGGACGCACGCTGACCACCAGCGGGCCCAAAGCGGTGGGCTACCTGACGCTGGCCGCGGACGCCGCCGTCGCCGTCGAACCCGTGGGCCCCACCGGGGTTAGCTTCACCGGCCGCCCGCCGGCGACGACCTATCTGCAGGCCAAGCTCTCTCTGGACGTGGGCGAACTGGTGTACGGACTCGGGGAGCGGTTTGGCCCGCTGGTCAAGAACGGGCAGACCGTGGATGTCTGGAACGCGGACGGCGGCACGGCCAGCGAACAGTCCTACAAGAGCATTCCGTTCTACCTGACCAACAAGGGCTACGGCGTCTTCGTCAACCATCCGGAGCATGTCTCGTTTGAGGTGGGCACCGAATCCGTGGAGGAAGTCGCCTTCTCCGTGGCCGGGGAATCCCTGGAGTACTTTGTTATTTACGGTCCCTCCATGGCGGAGATCCTGCGCCGCTACACCGCCCTCACCGGCCGTCCGGCCCGGGTGCCTGCCTGGTCCTACGGGCTGTGGCTGTCCACCAGCTTCACCACCGACTATGACGAAGCCACCGTGAACCACTTCGTGGACGGCATGGCCGAGCGCGGCCTGCCGCTGAGCGTGTTCCACTTTGATTGCTTCTGGATGCGCGAGTTCAACTGGACGGACTTCGAGTGGGATCCGCGGGTTTTCCCGGAGCCGGAAAAGATGCTCAAGCGCCTGCATGAGAAGGGGCTGAAGGTCAGCGCCTGGATCAACCCCTACATTGCCCAGCGCTCCCCGCTCTTCGATGAGGCCGCCAACGCCGGCTACCTGGTGAAGAAGGCCGACGGCGAGGTGTGGCAGTGGGACATGTGGCAGGCCGGCATGGGGCTGGTGGACTTCACCAACCCCGCCGCCACCGCCTGGTACCAGGACAAGCTGCGCCACCTCATCGGGCAGGGCGTGGACTCGCTCAAGACCGACTTTGGCGAGCGCATCCCCACCGGCGTGGTGTGGCACAACGGCGCGCAGCCCGAGGCCATGCACAACTGGTACACCCAGCTCTACAACAAGGCCGTGTTCCAGGTCCTGGAGGAACAGCACGGGGCCGGCAACGCCGTGCTCTTTGCCCGGTCCGCCACGGCCGGCGGCCAGCAGATGCCGGTGCACTGGGGCGGGGACAACTCCTCCAGCTTCCGGTCCATGGCCGAAACCCTGCGCGGCGGACTGTCCCTGGCGCTGAGCGGCTTTGGCTTCTGGAGCCATGACATTGGCGGCTTCGAGGGCAATCCGGATCCGGCGGTCTTCAAGCGCTGGGTGGCCTTTGGCCTGCTCTCCAGCCACTCCCGGCTGCACGGCTCCACCAGCTACCGGGTGCCGTGGGCCTTTGACACCGGCGAGGAACCGGCCGGGCTCAGCGCCGTGGATGTCACCCGGAAGTTCGCCCGACTGAAGATGTCCCTGATGCCCTACTTCTATGAGGTGGGCCGGCAGGCGCACGAGCAGGGGCTGCCGTTTATGCGGCCGCTGCAGCTGGAGTTCCCCGGCGATCCGGCCGTGGATTATCTGGACCGGCAGTATCTGATCGGCGAGAGCCTGCTGGTGGCTCCCGTGTTCAGCGCCGCCGGTGACGTCACCTACTATCTTCCCGCCGGGACCTGGACCAACTACTTCACCGGCGAGACGGTCCCAGGGGGCGCCTGGCGCACCGAGCAGCACGCCTTTGACAGCCTGCCGCTGTGGGTGCGCGGCAACACCGTGCTGGTCACCGGCTCCCGCGAGGACCGGCCGGACTATGACTACACGGACAATCCGCTGGTCACCGTCTACCCCGCGCTCAACGACGTCGGGCCCGGGCCCGACGGCGGCACGGAACCCGCCGCCGTCGTCGTCGAAAAAACCGTGCGGATCACCAATCCCGGCGGTGCTGAGGTGACCTTCACCGCGCGTATCGGCGCTCGTGAAACCATCCTGACCCGGTCCGACGGCGGCGCGTTCCGTGCCCGTCTGGCCTCCGGCGACATTGTTAATGCAGACCAAGGAAAGGCAGTACTCCAGTGACAACTTCTTCCACCGCTTCCCCGGCCCTGAGCTTCGACTACCGGGATGAGGGCCTGGTCTTTGGGCCGGACTTTGTGTTCGGCTCGGCCACCGCGTCGTACCAGATTGAGGGGGCCTTCAACGCTGACGGCCGCGGCCCCTCCATCTGGGACACCTTCAGCAAGACTCCCGGCAAGGTCTGGAACGGAGACACCGGAGATGTGGCCTGCGACCACTACCACCGGCTGGAGGAGGACCTGGACCTGATGCAGAAGCTGGGCCTGGAGGCCTACCGCTTCTCCATTTCCTGGTCCCGGATCCAGCCCACCGGCCGCGGACCGGTCAACGAGACCGGCATGGCCTTCTACGAACGGCTCGTGGACGGGCTGATTGCCCGCGGCATCAAGCCGCTGGCCACCCTGTATCACTGGGACCTGCCGCAGGCTCTGGAGGATGAGGGCGGCTGGACCAGCCGCGACACCGCCTACGCCTTTGCCGACTACGCCCGGCTGATGGGCGAGCGGCTCGGGAACCGGATTGCCGGCTGGATCACGCTGAACGAGCCGTGGTGCTCCGCGTACCTGGGCTACGGCTCCGGCGCCCACGCCCCGGGGCGGACCAACGACGTCGAAGCCCTCACCGCCGTCCATCACCTGAACCTGGCCCATGGCCTGGCCGTGAAGGAACTGCGCGCCGTGGTTTCCGCCGATGCGGAGATTGCCGTGACCCTGAACCTGCACGTCTTCCGGCCCGAAGGCGAGACCGGCCCCGAGGCCTTGCGCCGGGTGGACGGGCTGGCCAACCGGCTGTTCCTGGAACCGATGCTGAACGGCACCTACCCGGCGGACGTCCTGGCGGACACCGCCGGGATCACCGCCTGGTCCTTCATCCACGACGGCGACACCCAGCTGATCTGCCAGCCGCTGGATTTCCTGGGCATCAATTACTACTCCACCAACCGGGTGCGGATCTGGGACGGCAAGGGAGAACGGACCAACGCGGACGGGCATAAGCCTGCCCCCGGCACCGCCTGGCCCGGGGCCGGCATGGTGGAGTTCCTCCCCCAGCCGGGCCCGTACACGGAGATGGGCTGGAACATTGACCCCGCCGGACTGGAGGACCTGCTGGTCTCGGTGCACGAGCGCTGGCCGGACCTGCCGCTGATGGTCACCGAGAACGGTGCCGCGTTTGCTGATGAAGTGGTCACCGGTGCGGACGGCGCACCTGCCGTGCACGACGTCGAACGCACCGACTACCTGCACCGCCACTTCGCTGCCGCGCACCGCGCCATGCAGCGCGGCGTGGACCTGCGCGGCTACCAGGTGTGGTCGCTGATGGATAACTTCGAGTGGGGCTACGGATACTCCAAGCGCTTCGGCATTGTGCGCGTGGACTATGACACGCTGGAGCGCACCCCCAAGGACAGCGCCCTCTGGTACTCGCGGCTCATCGCCGAGCGGGTGCTCCGCGCGGGCTGATCCCTCTGGTGCCTGTGGCCGGCGGCTTCACCGCCGCCGGCCACAGACCCTCTCGGTTAAATACAGTCTTTGCGTGTTTTAGATGGTGCGCACGTGCTCCGGCGTCAGATCGGCGAGGCGGGTAACGCCCAGCAGCTGCATCACCGTCGTCATCTCGGAGCGCAGCAGGTCCAGCGTCCGTTCGGCCCCCTGCCGTCCGCCGGCCATCAGCCCGTAGAGATACGCCCGGCCAATCAGCGTGAAGTCGGCCCCGGCGGCAATCGCGGCCACAATGTCGCCGCCGGACATGATGCCCGAGTCCAGGATGATTTCCGCTTCGGGTCCCACTGCGGAGCGGATGGAGGGCAGGATCCGCAGCGGCACCGGAGCCCGGTCCAGCTGCCGGCCGCCGTGGTTGGACACCACAATCGCGTCGGCGCCGCGGGCCAGTACCTCCACCGCGTCCTGCGGGGACTGGATGCCCTTGACGATCAGCTTCCCCGGCCAGGTCTCCCGCAGCCAGTCCAGGTCCGCCATGTTCAGCGACGGTTCAAACATGGTGTTCACGGTCTCGGCCAGGGACACCCGCTCCCCCTCGAAGTTGGCGAATCCCAGCGGTTTGGTGGTGAGGAAGTTGAACCACCATTCGGGCCGGTAGGAGGCGTCCAGGATGGTTTTGGGCGTCAGTGTGGGCGGCATGGTCATGCCGTTGCGGGTGTCCCGCAGTCGGGCCCCGGCCACGGGAGTGTCCACGGTGACGATCAGCGCGCCGTAGCCCGCGGCAGCGGCGCGGTCCACCAGCTCCTTGGACCTGCCCCGGTCCTTCCAGAGGTACAGCTGGAACCAGGCGGCGGCGTCGGGCACTTCAGTGGCGAGCTCCTCAAGGGAGACCGTGCCCATGGTGGACAGCGCAAAGGGCACGCCGAACGCGGCGGCGGCCTGCGCTCCGCCAATCTCGCCCTCGGAGTGCATCAGCCGGGTCAGTCCGGTGGGCCCGATGCCCACGGGCATGGCCGCCTCGGTGCCGGCAATCTTGGTGTTCAGGTCCACGGTGGTGACGTCGCGCAGCACGTGCGGAACAAATTCGACGTCGTTGAACGCGGCCCGGTTGCGCTGCAGCGAGTGCTCGGCAAAGGACCCGCCGTCCACGTAGTCGAAGGCCGCCGCGGGAATCCGCCGCTTGGCGATGTCCCGCAGCTCCCACGCATTGGTGGCCTTAGCCAGCCGTGCCCGGCGGCGATCCAGGTCAAAGGTCTTGAACTGGACCAGGTCGCGGAGTTCTTTGTACTGCGGGATCCTGCGTTTCATGGCTGCTGCTCCTCATCTCCGCAAAGTGCCAGCGTGGCACGGTACCGGCGGCGGCCGCGAATTGTTGGGGTTTTATTTCGGGCGGCCAAAGAGCGGTGGGTGCAGTAGTCCCACGCCGACGACGCCGGACCAATAGCCGATGACAAGCGCGGCAAACCGCTATGTCAGGGGTATGCGTTACCGTCAGCCTTAGGAAATCCGCAACGCTGCGACATCCGCGGCAGAAAGCGAGACAATTGATGCGTGACTTAGTGACCGAGGCTCAGGAAGTTGCCGCTGCAGCCCATCAGGGACAGGTGGACAAAAACGGATCCCCTTACATCGGGCATCCCGGACGGGTGGCCGGCCATGTTCCCCGTCATGCCGCTCCTGAAGATCTAGAAGCGGCGCAGGCGGTGGCATGGCTGCATGACGTTGTCGAGGACACCCCGGTAACCCTCGCAGATTTGGCCCGGCAGTTCCCGTCCGAGGTAGTTGCCGCCGTCGATGCCATGACAAAGCGGGCAGACGAGGATCCGGATGCCTACTATCTGCGGGTGGGCGCCAACCGGATCGCCCGGGCGGTCAAGCAGGCGGACCTGGATGACAACACCGACCCGGCCCGGACGGCCCAGCTTGATCCCGCCACCCGGCAGCGGCTGGCCGAAAAGTACGAGCACGCCCGCAGCGTGTTGGCAGGTCACTAACTGCAGGACGGCGCACCCGGCTAGGTATACCCGGCCAGGACCATGGCGTGCGCACCGTCGTCGACGGCAGAGCGCATCAGCGCCGGCGCTGCCCCGCGGCTGCGGGCTCCGGGTGGCTCCGCTCGAACAGGGTATCCAGCACCAGCTGCACCGGTTCCGTTTCGGCCATGCTGCGGCGCACCACGGCGTAGATGGAGCGGACCGGAGCCGGGCGGACGACGGCGACCTTGCGGACATTGGCCGGCAGCTGCCGGGCGCTAAGGCCGGGGAGCACGGTGATGCCGATGCCGGCGCTGACAAAGGCGATGGCCGTGGCGTAGTCGTGGGCCTCCACATGGAACGTGGGGGTGAAGCCGGCGGCGGCGCAGGTGTCCAGCAGGTTCTGCCGGCACAGTCCGTAGGCAAAGTCGTTGTCCACCCAGCGCTCCCCCACCAGGTCCGCCAGCTCCACCTCGTCCCGGCCGGCGAAGGGGTGGGTATCCGGCAGGACGGCAACGTAGGCGTCATGGATCAGGTGGTGCGCGTCAAAGCCGCTGCCCGGGTTGATGGTTCCCTTCCGGCCGACCACCAGCTGGATGTCCGGACGGTCCTCGGGAGCCGCTGCCACGTCGTCGCGCAGCTGCAGCTCCAGGCGTACTCCGGGCAGCTCGTCGGTGACCCGGCGGGCCACTGCGGGCATCCACGCCGAGCCCACTGACGCGAAGTAGCCAATGGAGAGCCTGCCGTTCCGGCCGGTCCGGAGATCGGCAAGCACGGCTTCGGCGTCGCTGAGCCGGGCCAGGATCTCCTCCGCCTGCGCCGCCACAGCCAGCCCCGCCGTCGTCGGGCGCAGGCCGCGGCCGGCGCGCTCCAGGAGGGCGAGGCCGGTTTCCCGCTGCAGGATGGTGAGGTGCTGGCTGACCGCCGAGGGGGTATAGCCGAGGTTGGCCGCGGCGGCGGCGACGGAGCCGCTGGCCACCACGGCGGAAAAGATCCGAAGCCGGTGCACATCTAGCATGCCGTTGACTCTACAGCTGCACTGAAGTGTGGATCAAGAATCGGAACTGGTGCTAAATCCCGGAGTGGGTAAGAATTCAAGCATGACTTCTACAGCCTCCCGCGCCGTCCAAGTTTCCGGCGGCAACACTCCGCGACTGTGGGCCGCCATGGCCGTGACCGTGGTGCTCTGGGCTTCGGCCTTTGTGGGTATCCGCTCCGCCGGTGCGGACTACTCCCCCGGCGCGCTGACACTGGGCCGGATTGCGGTGGGCGCGGTGGCGCTGATGGCCATTGCCGCGGTGGCCGGACGACGACGGCGGCGGGTGGCTGCCGCGGATGTGGCGGCGTCCGGAGGCGCGGCGGACGCAGGCGCGGCGGACGCAGGCGAGGCGGACGCAGGCGAGGCGGAAGGGCCGGGCAGGCCGGGCGGTGCACCCGCGCGAGGACGGCTCCCGGGCCGGATCCTCGCCCTTGTGATCATCTGGGGACTGGCCTGGTTCGGGGTGTACAACCTGGTGCTGAATGCCGCCGAACGGCATCTGGATGCCGGCACCGCAGCGCTGCTGGTGAACCTGGCGCCCATGATTGTGGCGGTGCTCGCCGGACTGCTGCTGGGCGAGGGCTTTCCGCGGCGGCTGATCATCGGCATGCTGGTGGCCTTTTCCGGCGTCGCCGTCATCGCGGCAGCCACCTCCACCGGGACCGTCGATCCAGTGGGCGTGGGCCTCGGCCTGGCCGCCGCCGTGCTCTACGGCGGTGCGGCCACCCTGCAGAAGCGGCTGCTTCAGTACGTGGACGCCGCGACCATGACGTGGATCGGGTGCCTGGCGGCCGCCGTGGCCTGCCTGCCGTTCCTTCCCGAACTGCTCCGCGAGGTGTCCGCCGCACCGCTGTCCTCCACGCTGGCCGTGGTGTACCTCGGGGTCTTCCCCACGGCGATCGCGTTCACCACCTGGGGTTACGTCCTGGCACGGTTCAGCGCCGGCCGCACGGCCGCCACCACCTATGCGGTACCGGCCGTGGTGGTGCTGCTGTCCTGGCTGCTGCTCCAGGAAGTGCCGCCCGTTGCGGCGCTGTTCGGCGGGGCGCTGGCTCTGGCGGGAGTTGCAGTGGCGACGCTGCCGCGGCGGCGGGTCACTTCGACAGGCACATAGTGGAGCCCGGGGCGAACCCCGGACTCCACTGAGCAGCGCTCTAACAGCCCGCTACTGCACGGTCACCTGTCCCACCAGGCGGGTGTCGGAAACGGAGCTGCCCACAAAGATGGACAGCGGTCCGGTGGGGGTGACAAACTCATCCGCTTCGTCGTCCCAGTACTGCAGCGACCGCGGATCCAGATCAATGGTCACGGTTCCCTCCCCGCCCGGTGGGAGGGTGATGCTGCTGTACCCGGCCAGCTGCCGGGCCGGGGTGGGAACACTGCCGGGCAGGCCACCCACATACACCTGCACGGTTTCCTCGCCTGTGCGGGTGCCGAGGTTGGACACCTGCACCGACACCGTTTCCGTGGGATCAGCGGCATCGATCACCGTGGGCAAGGAAAGGTTCGAGTATCCGAAGGTGGTGTAGGAGAGCCCGTGCCCGAAGGGGAACAGCGGAACCGCGCCCCGGGACACGTAGCTCTTGTACCCCACAAACACCGAGTCGGTAAGCTCCACGGTGGGACTGACCACGTCGAAGAAATTGAACGGGTTCGGTGGGCCCACCGTGACGGCCTGCAGATCACTGACCGGGAACGTCACCGGGAGCTTCCCTGAAGGATTCACATCCCCGTAAAGCACCGAGGCCACGGCCCGGCCCTGGGCCTGCCCTGCGTACCAGGCCTGCAGGACCGACGGCACAGCATCGATCCACGGCATGGTCACCGGACCGCTGGTGGCCAGCACCACAACTGTTTTGGGGTTGGCTGCGACCACGGCGCTGATCAGCGCATCCTGGTTCTGCGGCAGCACCAGCGAACCGCGGTCGGCGCCCTCACCGGTGTAATCCCGTGCCACAACGACGGCGACATCCGCTGCCGCCGCTGCCTGCGCCGCCGCCGTAATGCTCGGTGCCACCACACCTTCGGGCGGAGTCCAGCCCAGACGGGCCACAGCGCCAGGCTGATCGTTGAGCCCGCCATTGAACTGATCCGGCGCGTCGGTGGTGTACTCCACCCGCACCGGAACCGAAGCGCCCTCCGTCAGGCTCACCTGAACCTCCTGCGTGGCCAGGGTATTGGCGGGTTCGTTGATGAGCTGGGTTCCGTTCACGAACAGCCTGGCCGTCCCCAGATGCGTCAGTGACAAGGTGTACGTTCCCGTGGACGGCGGCACGATGGTTCCCGTCCACACCGCGGACATGGGCGCCGTGGCAAGTTGGCCGCCGACGCCGGGAACCTGGGAGGTGTTGATTACGTCAGCTGAGATGCCGGTGCGCAGATTGATCTGCCGCTCCGAACGGGCCAGCGTGGTGGCACCCGCGAAGTTGTTCACCCCGAGACGGTATTCGGCGCTCACTCCGGTGAGCACGTCACTCGGCATGGGGAACGGGCCGGGTATGGTGTCCGCGAGGGACACCGGGTCGGTCCCGGCGGAGGAGGTAACGGTGGCGCCTGTGGCGCGGGCTGTCAATCCGTCCAGGACGGTGGTCAGCTGAGCCGGATTCTGGATGGCCCCGGAGCCGCCGCCGTCAATGTACCAGTCGGCATCGGACCCGATGACCGCCACAGATGACGTTCCGGAGTTATTGACCAGCGGCAGAGTTCCATTGCTGTTTTTCAACAGGACGATCCCGTCCTCCGCCACTTGCTCCGCAATGGCATCGTGGGCCGCCAGCATGTTTTGCGGGAGGGTAAGATTCGGCTGCGGGTTCACAAAGGACCCCTCCGGCGGGTCGTCAACAATGCCCTTGTCAAACATCGTGAAGGCCACACGGCGGGCGGCGTCAGTAAGCCTCAGCTCGGAGACTTCGTTATTCAGCACGGCCTGGGTGAGCGCCGGTCCGGAGAACTCTGTGCCCGGGCCGGACACGTCCAAACCGTTCGCATAGTCGGAAAAAGCGTGGGCAGCGTTGAAGTCCGAACTGACGTAACCCTGAAAGCCGAGCCTGCCCTTCAGGATCTGGTTCAGGAGCAGCTCATTGCCGCACGAGTATTCGGTGTTCACCTGGTTGAAGGCGCACATGATCGATCCGGCCTCCCCGTCCTGCACCACTTTCTCCCAACTGCGGGTGTACGTCTCCAAGAGCGGGCGTTCACCGACGATCACGTTGACGTTGCCGCGGCGGGACTCGAAGTTGTTCAGGTTATAGTGCTTGACCAGCGAGGAAATGGACGCTCCCTGCTCACCGATCACCTGGGCGGCTCCTGTTTCGCCGGCGAGCATCGGGTCCTCCCCCAGGTCCTCCCACATGCGTCCGTTGTAGGGAGTCCTCACCAGGTCCTTGGTGGGCCCTGCGATCGCGTTGAACCCGGTGGCTCGTGCTTCCTCTCCGCTGACGGAACCGTAGGCGCGGGCGAGGGTGGAGTCGAATGTCGAGGCCAAGCTAACACCCACCGGCAGGCCGGTGGATGGGCTGGTCTCCAGCGCCAGGCCGCAGCAGCCGTCCTTGCCTCGGATGGGCGGCAACCCGAAATCGGGAAGCCCGGGCCCTCCGGACTGGATGAGGTAGGTGACCTTCTGGTCCAGATTCATAGCGGCAGTAGCCCAATACGCACGCGTCAGCGGATCCTCGTCGCTGCCCAGCCAGGGATTGCCGGCCGGAACCGGCGGAGTGCAGCCACCTTGACGTCCGTTGTAGGAATCCAGCCGCTTCATAAAAGCGGACATGGCATCACGTGCCACTGGCAGGAACGGACGATACGTCCCGTCCGGCCAGCCGGTGCTGATGCCAGAGTCCTTCATCCAGGCAATATCCCGGGAGAACTGCAGATTTACCGGAACATCGGTAAACGGAGCGGCGGTCGGCGCCGGGAAATCTGCTGCCGCCTCAATCCCGCAGTAGGTGCCGCTGAACCGGTTCATGAACGCAGCCATGGCGTCCCTGGCAACCGGGACCAGCGGACGGAAGGTCCCGTCGGGGTAACCGGTGGTGATATCCGTGGAGGCAAGCCAAGTGATCTCTTTGTAGAACTGCGTGCCGGGGGTGATATCCGTGAAAGGAGAGGTGGCCGGGGGTTCAAAGTAGGGCTGTCCTGCCAGCCGGTAAATAAACGCCGCCATAGCATCGCGGGCCACAGGTGCCAGCGGACGGAACGTGCCGTCAGGATAACCGGTGGTGATTCCGTTGGCGGCAATAAACAGGATTTCCGCCTCAAACGGATCCCCCGCAATATCGCTAAAGGGCGGCGGTTGAACCGTATAGGCGGGATTCGCCTGCAGCGGTGTCACGTCGCCGGCACCCACCGCCGAGGGAAGGAATCCGGTCGCGGCAAATAGCCCCAAAAAGGCCATCAATCCGTACCGGCGCGCCAAGCGCCGTTTGAGTGTGAACATACAAGCTCCTCAGTTCTTCGGCGGTGCGAGTCCATTCGCGCATCACCGTATGCAGGGTTAAAGCGCGCCGGCCGCAGTGGTGCCATGCCGAAACGAGGGAAGTGCAAACACCGCAGTAGGCCTAAGCCACTTGTGCTGAGGTTTACGGTGATTGCCCAACGGTTGCGAGTGTGAATGTGCGTAACCGGAGTCTAGAAGGGGGTTCACAGGGCTGGGAATGACAAAAAACACCCGCTTAATCGCGTACATCCGCTACTACTTAGTGCCGATGTGAGCGAAGGGGACCACCCGGCCGCGACTCCGGTGCCAAGACGGCGCCGCTGCTACGGGCGGCCTACCCAGGCGAGGACCGCCTTGACGCCCGTGCGATTCCCGGCTCATGAAGTCCGGCCGTGTTCGCGTCCAGTTCGCGGCCGGACCCCGGCTGCCCTGAACGGTGCGCACGTGTTCCGAGGCGTTCCGCGATGCAGGTGACGCCACGCAGCTGCGTCACCGTCGTCATCTCGGTGCAGGTGGAAACTAGGCATCAGTTTCCGGCGCAGGCCACCCCGTCTTTATCTCGGTCCAGCCCTTCTTGCCAACCGTAATCACCGCGATGAATAGGCGCGGCCCCGGCTTCCTGTACAGCAGTACAGTTCGCGTAGGTGAAGTTATCCGCCGGCGGTTGCTCTTCTTGTCGCTGCCTTTCGCGAGCCTGTTCGTCCGCCAAACGTTGCGCTTCAGCTGCCGCAGCCTCGTCCGCCTGTCGCTGGGCCTCTTCAGCAGCCGCAGCCTCCTCCGCTCGTTGTTGTGCCTCTGCAGCAGCTGCAGCTTCGTCTGCCTGACGCTGGGCCTCCTCAGCCTGCTTCCGGGCGGCCTCCGCTTGACGCTGCGCCTCTTCAGCAGCTGCAGCTTCTTCCACCTGGCGTTGTGTCTCCTCCGCCTGCTTTCGTGCCTCCGTCAGCTTTTCCGAGGACTCCTTGTCCATCCAGACGAGTTTGCCGTTGCCGTTCGGAGTGCACACGTACTGAACAGTCCCCTGCGACCTCGTATCGGCTTCCGCAGCGCACTCTTGATTAGCCAGCGGCTCTTCCGTGGGAGTCGGCGAAGCAGGAGAGGAAGCCGGACTGGGGCCAGATGACTGGTCATCGGCAGGCCTCTGCCCCTGATCGGGTGGACCTGCCACGGCGGCAGCCACGAAGCCCACAACGAGGAGGCCTCCGCCCACTGCCAGTAGTTGGCGTCGTTTCTTGGCATCTGACGCGCGAGCCCATGTTTGCCGCCGACGGATCAGTGCGTAGGCGGCCGTCAGAAGTACCACAATCCCGGCCAATACGAGCCACACCGCTACACCAGGTAAACCAGTGACGGCGAAAATCACCAGAAAAAGCGCTGCGGCTGCGAGGACGATCCATGTTGATCTTGGTTGCTTGGGATCGGGATCAGAAGGATGGGGATGTAGAGAGTCGGGTTCGTGCGCCATGGTTTTTACCTCACTGGGACTGGCCCGGCCGCCTGCCGCGGCAGGCGGCCCGACCCCGATGAAGCATTGCTGCCGGTTTCTCCGGCGAAGTCGACCTTCGCTTCCCTCTGCGAGGCGTGTTTTCCATTGACGAGGAAGCTGGACCGGCGTCCCCAACAGACGATGCCCTTATCTAACAAGCTAGGCCCATACGAGCGGCAAGCGGAAGGTAAGTAAGCACTCCCGCACCCATTTTCTTTGGTCCAAGCGACTAGCAAGGCGTTTGTTGGGAGCTGTGTCTACGGAACTCACATTTGAACGGACGTCCGAAGCATTTCGTCAAAGGAGGGAATCAGGAACACTTTCCCGACAGCGAGCACGACAATGAAGCATGGATGAACGCGGCGGGCTACTTAGAGCGGTGAAGGCCTTTCACACATTCGCATGGGTCACCATCGAGGGGTGCATGCTTTATGTTCTATACGCTGGCATCCGGAAGCGGTCTGACCGGAGGGTAGGGATCGCGGCCGCGGTGGTCACCGCGGAAACCCTGGTCTTCGCCGGCAACGGCTTCCACTGCCCGCTGACCGCGGTGGCACGAGAGCTCGGAGACAGTACCGGGTCTGTCACCGACATCTATCTCCCGCAATGGCTCGCCAGGAATCTCCCTGCCATCCACGTCCCGCTCATCGTTGTTGCGGTATTCCTTCACTGGCGGAACATCTCGGCCCGGAAGACGGCGGGGAGAACGCATGTTGCCCGCGCTCCCGGTACCGCGATGGGCGCGCCGGCCGGGTAACGTCAGGGGCGACGCCATTGAGCGCGTGCCGAGCAGGCCCCGCCGGCCCCGGCCCGCCGTCGTCGTCGTCGGTTACTCGATCCCGTCCCGGATGTCGAACAGCAGATCTTCACGGTTGGGCGTGAGCCAATCGCGGCCCTGGCCAGGCCCGGGTCTCAGACCAGGACATTACGCAGCCGGCCCACCTCCGAGTGCACGCCGCAGGACGCGGCCAGCCTTCGGCCCCTGCTCAGAGCTCTATCCAGCCCCGGGTCAGGGCGAGCACACCTGCAACGGCTCCTGCCAGCGTGATGAAGAAAAGGAACAGCTCCACTCCCCGGAAGACGCGCTGCCCTTGTTCACGGCGCGCGATCACAAACAGGACGGTGGCGGGGGCGTAGAAGATCATCGAAATCAGCACCAGAGGCAGACCGGCGGCGTAGACCAGGAACACTGAGTAAATGGTGGCAATGACGGCAATGGTCAGGTCACCCCGCCGGATGCGGCTCGGGGCTCTTTCATACGTTTCGCCGCTCCAGCCGAGCTTGAGGGCGTAGAGGGCCGCGAAAAGGAGCGAAAACAACGTCAGGACCGCGGTCATGTCCAGAGCGAAGTCGAAGGCGTCCTCGGAGAAGTAGGTGATGACCATGACCAGCTGGCTGAGCACGGTGCTCAGCAGCAGGGCGTTGACCGGGACATCGTCATCACTGACCCGGGACAGGAACCGCGGCATGTCCTTCTCCGTGGCGGCCACGTACAGGACCTCCGCTGCCATCAGGCTCCAGGCCAGGTAAGCCCCCATCACCGAAATGATCAGGCCTGCGCTGACGAACACCAGTCCCCAGGTCCCCACTCCCGCTTCTAGGACACCCGCCATGGACGGTTGGCGCAGCTCGGCGAGCTGTTCCATCGGCAGTACCCCGTAGGAAACGATCGTGACCGAGGCAAAGATGGCAAAGACGCTCAGAAAGCCGAGGATGGTCGCCCTGCCAACGTCCTCCCGTCGTCGGGCATGGCGCGAATACACGCTGGCACCTTCAACCCCGAGAAAAACGAAGACGGTCACCAGCATCGTGTTGCTGACCTGCTCGAACAGCGGCCCCGTATAGCCCGCCCCGGTGAGGTTTCCGGCGAAGACCGCGGGGTCGAACAGGAAGACAGCAAACAGCACGAAGACCAGGATGGGAACAACCTTGGCGATCGTGACTATCCGGTTAATGGCCGTGGCTTCCCTGATGCCGCGTCTGATCAGGAAGAAGAATCCCCACAGCCCGGCCGAGGAGAGCACGACGGCGGGGAGGGTGTCCCCTGCGCCCAGCTGCGGAAACAGGGCTCCCAGCGTGGACATGGTGAGCACCCAGTAGGTGACGTTGCCAACGCAGGCACTGGCCCAGTACCCCGCTGCGGAGAAGAACCCCACATAATTTCCGAAGCCGGCCTTGGCGTAGGCGAAGATCCCCGCATCAAGCGCTGGCTTTCGCATGGACAGCCGCTGGAAGACGAAGGCCAGCATCAGCATGCCCGAACCCGCAATCAGCCAGGCGACCAGCGCACCCAACACCCCGGTTTCCTGGGCGAAGCGCTGGGGCAGGGAAAACACCCCGGCCCCGACCATGGAACCGACCACCACAGTGGTGAGGGTCAGCAGGGAGAGCTTGGCCGCTGGAGCCTTCTCCCCGGAAGCAGGAGCAGACATGGTTCTTTTCCAATCGGGTGTGGCGGCCGCTGAGGCAACACGGGTTAGACAACAGTGGAGGGGCGGACCGCTTCCTGTCTGGGATCTTCCTCTGTCAAAAGCCTCGGCACTATCGTCTCAGAAGGAGACGGCGGGGTCCGAATCGGCGGCCGGCGCCTCGCGGCCGTTGCCGAAGGTGTCCTTGCCGTCGCCGTTAGTCGATGCCGTCGCGGATGATCGGGCAGGTCATGCAGTGCCCGCCGCCGCGTCCGCGGCCCAGCTCGGCCCCAACAATCGGGATCACTTCCACGCCGGCGTTGCGCAGCGCCGCGTTGGTCTGCGTGTTCCGGTCATAGGTGAACACCACGCCCGGTTCCAGGGCGACGGCGTTGTTCGCGCTGTCCCACTGCTGGCGTTCGGTGGCGTGGTAGTCCCCGGCGGTCTCGACCAGGCGCAGCTTCTTGTGGCCCATGGCTTCGGCGACCATGTCCACGAAGCGCCGGTCGCGATGGTCCCGCACCTCGAAGCCGAGGGGTTTGTCCGAGGGATGGATGGTGAACGGGTGGATGCCGTCCACGATGGCCGGATGGATGGTGGCCAGGTCCCGGTCCGCGAAGGTGAACACGGTGTCCAAATGCATGGCGGAGCGCAGTTTGGGCATGCCGGCCACCACAATCCGCTCCGCGGATTCGGCCTGAAACAGCGCCTGCGCCAGCTGGGTGATGGCCTGCCGCGAGGTGCGCTCCCCCATGCCCAGCAGCACGGTGCCGTTGCCCACGGGCATGACGTCGCCGCCCTCCAGGTAGGCCTGGCTCCAGTCGTTCTCCGCGTCGCCCCACCAGATCTTCGAGCCGGTGTAGTCCGGATGGAACCGGTAGATGGCCTGCATCAGCAGGGTTTCATCGTGCCGGGCCGGCCAGTACAGCGGGTTCAGGGTCAGCCCGCCGCCGATCCAGCAGGTGGTGTCCCGGGTGTAGAGAGTGTTGGGCAGCGGCGGCAGCAGATACTCGGGCCGGCCCGTCGATTCCCGGACCAGGCCGACGTATCCCGAGAGATAGTCGTCCGGAAGGTCCGACGTCGTGAGCCCGCCGATGAGGATCCGCGCCAGTTCCGCGCCACTCAGCGAGTCCAGGAAGGCACGGGTGCCGGCGACCAGGCCCAGGCCGACGCGGTTAGCGATAATCTTGCGGTCCAGCAGCCAGGCGCGGGCCTCGGGGAGGTCCATGGTGGAGCCCAGCAGGTCGTGCAGTTCGACGACGTCGACGCCCCGGCTGGTCATCTTTGCGACGAAGTCGGCATGGTCGCGCTGGGCGTTCTCCACCCACATCACGTCGTCGAACAGCAGGTCTTCGCGGTTGGTGGGCGTGAGGCGTTCGTGGGCCAGGCCCGGAGCGCAGACCAGGACCTTGCGCAGCTTGCCGACCTCCGAGTGGACCCCGTAGGACGCGGCCTTGCCGGTGGCGGTCGAGGAAAGCATGGGATTCTCCTTGTGTCGTGAACCTAGTGTGCGCGCTCAGCCTGTGCGCGGAGGCGGAGCGCTTCGTTAACGGCGGGATCGGCCAAGGCACGCAGCCAGGTGAGCAGCTCGGGCCCGGCAGCCGGGTTTGCAGCGACGGCGGGACGCGCCATCGGCTGGTCTGTGGCCAGTTCCTGCAGCCGCAGGTGGGAGGTTCCGGGATCCTCCGCTTCCCCGAGGATGGCCACCTCCGTGGGGTCCACGTCCCTCGGCTTGGCGGCTGATGCTCCGCCACTCACGATGTCTGCCGCTGGAATGTTCATCAGCGGGACCGTCCGCCGGATGGACGGTGCGTTCTTGTCAGCGGGATGTTCCTGCATTTCTTCCTGCATGGGATCCTCCTTTATAAGTAGCCTTATAAACATCTTGGCAGAAGGTGGGACGGCGTCCGAATCCGGCAGGTCAAGGAGTAGCAGTCACCAGTGAGCAGAGAGGACTCCGCGGCGCGGCGGCGCCTTCCATCACTGTTGAGGTTCACTGCCGCGAAACCGCCGTCGAATTCCTGTCACCAGGTGTGCCCGCTCCCCTGCAGCTCAGCGAGCGGGCTGCCCAGCTGCCAGTCCAGTTCCGACGTGTACTGGGTTCGGCTGTAGTCGTCGTGCGCGGTGGCTGAATATGCTCCCGCGCCGGCTCCAATGATCCAGAACGCGGACAGTCCGTAGAGGAAGTTGGGATGGTTGTCGTCGCCGCCTCCTCGAAGCCGCCGGCGTGGGCGGCGTGGGCTTCCCAGCGGCCGGCTTCCCTGCGGGATTCGGCGATGTTCGGGACCAGGATTTTCGCCACGCCGTTCAAGACAACTCCTTCGAGCACCAGCTTGAGCAGGGCCGCCGTCAGAAGGATGATCAGGAATGACTCGGTGATCACCGCGGGAAAGAACTGCACGAACAAGCCCAGCACCAGGTGTAAGCGAAGACGTCCACCACGTCCAGCGGCCCCAGCTGTTTCACGTCTTGCCTCCCCGCTGTAGCCGCCAGTCGCGGGGGCTCTGCCCGTACTCCTGCTTGAAGGCGGTGGAAAAGGAGGCCGGGCTCCCGTAGCCAGCCTGCTCGGCAATCGCCGCGACGGTCCGGGTTCCTGCCAGCAGCGCGTCGGCGGCCCAGGCCAAGCGCAGGCGCCGCAGGTAGGCGCCGGGTCCCATTCCAGTCCGCTGGCTGAATCGCTGCGAGAAGGCTGCCCGTGACATCGCCTCCATGTGGGCCATGGCTTCGACCGACAGCGGGGACTGTGGGTTTTTGTGCAGGCGGTCGAGGATCCGGTCGATCGGCGGATCAGCACGTCGGGCAGGTTTGTCTTCGGCAGCGCGAACGGCCGCGACGAGCAGCACGTCCAGCAGTCGGTCCAGGACCACGGCCTGTCCCAGAGCATCCGTGGCTGCCTGGTCGGCGAGCAGCTCTGCGAAGGCTTGGGTGGTCGCATCAGTGCGTTCGACCATCAGCTCCGGCAACAGCTGGGCGGAGAGACGGCCGACTTCCAGTGGGTTCGCATAGGTCCCGACCAGGATCCGGTCTTCACCCCGCGCTGTGGTCCCCCAGGTGCGGATGCCGCGGCTCATGGACTCGACCAGCCGGTTGCCGTTTACGTCCACGCACGTCTGGTCGGGCGGAATGATGAAGTCCGGCGGCCGGCCAGGCTCCGAAGCCACGGAGAATGGTCCGGGACCGCGGACGACGACGACGTTCCCCTGCTGCGCCGTGGCCTCGCCGGACGCTGTGGTCACCACGCAGTCCCCTGCGAGGACCGCCATAACGGTGAGCATGGATTCGTCGGCCACCTTGATCGCCCAGTCCCCGTCCAGTTCCAGGCGCAACACAAACGCTCCCCGGGCCCGCGGCCCTTCTACGAGCGCTTCCAAATTAGCCATGTGGGGTCTCCCGACGCTGGGATCTGAAAAGCCGAACTCTGCCTGCTGGTCCCTGAATGCTGAACCCTGCCTGCTGGACGAATTCGAAACATCTGCGGTGGATTCATTATGGAGCATCCAGCCAATCGCCGCTGAGATGAAAGACATGAAAACAACACACACCATCCTGATTACCGGAGCCACAGGCCGTACCGGCCGCCGGCTCGTTTCTGCACTCTCCGGCGTCGCCGGGCTTTCCGTGCGGACGGCTTCCCGGCAGGGCGACCCGTCCTTCGCATGGGGCCAGCCGGACACCTGGCAGGCCCAGCTGTCCGGAGCTGATGCCGCCTTCCTTTGCTACGCCCCCGACGTCGCCGACCCCGGCGCACCGGAAATCCTCAGCGAGTTCGCTTCCGCTGCCAGCCACCACGGGCTCAGTCGGCTGATCCTCTTGTCCGGTCGCGGCGGCACAGCCGCCCACCCCAGCGAGGAGGCGGTGCTGGCGAACTTCCCTGCCGCCGTCGTCGCCCGCTCTGCGTGGTTCCAG
Source organism: Arthrobacter sp. UYP6 (assembly GCF_040547315.1). NCBI lineage: Bacteria > Bacillati > Actinomycetota > Actinomycetes > Micrococcales > Micrococcaceae > Arthrobacter > Arthrobacter sp. UYP6. The sequence continues at coordinate 43,312 of NZ_JBEPPM010000008.1, read as the reverse complement.
CAGGACTTCTCCGAGCATTTCCTCTACCCGCAGGTGGTCGGGGGCCAGCTGCGGGTCCCCGTGACTGGAGTTTTCGAACCGTTTGTGGACCTTGAAGACTCGGTCGAGGCCCTGGCGTGCCTGCTGACCGATGCGGAGGCCTATCAGGCGGCGGCGGCGGGAATTCTTGAGTTCACCGGGCCGGATTCGGTGACGTTTGGCGAGGTTGCCTCGGCTCTTTCCGCAGTCCTTGGCCGAACCGTCGAACACGTGCCGACGACGCCGGAGGACTTTATTGCCGGAGCCGCGGATTCCGGGATGAGCCCCGAGGAAGCGGAGGGCATCGCTTGGCTGTTTGCGGAGGCGATGGACGGATCTGCCAGCCACACCACCGGTGACTTGGAGCGTTTGCTGGGCAGGCCTGCCCGGCCGATCCGGGAGTACATTGTCCGGACGGCAGCCCAAGGCATCTGGGATGAGCTGACACCGCGGGCGTCGCAGCCGCAAGCACAGGTGGCGGGCAATTCGGCGGCGGGTGTGTCATGACCGGCGCGGCCGACTTCGCCGAACTGGCCACTGCACTCGAGCCCGCCGTTCTGCTCAGTGCGCTGGCGGGTGCGGGTGCACTGGTCACCGGGGGCATCTATGCGGCGTTCCCGGTGATGGTCCTTCCGGCGCTGGACCGGCTGGAACGCCTGGGGCCGGGCCGGGCGGCGGAGGCTATGCGCAGCATTAACGACGCCGCGGAGCGCCCGCCGTTCCTACTGCTCTTCTTCGGATCAGCTGTGGTAGCAGCGGGGACCGCCGTACTGGCCGGACAGCTGCCGCGTCCCAGCCAGGTGTGGGCTGGGGTGGGGCTCAGCCTGGCAGCGTTCGCTCTCACCCTCGCCGTGAATGTCCCGCTGAACCGCAAGCTGGCTGCTGGGACCCTCGATGCGTCGTGGTCCGTGTACCGCCGCCAGTGGGGCGCCGCGAACTCCGCGCGTGCCTTGGCCAGTGTTGCGGGTGGGGTTCTCCTACTCACGGCGCGGTAGCGACGGGACGTGGGGACTGCGGGCCGGCAGATTGACGTCCTGGCCCGCGGCGCGGGCACCCTTGTGGTCTCCAACCACGGCGGCCGGCAGCTGGACCGCGCCCCGGTTCCGATGAAGGTGCTGCCCGAAATCCGGGCAGCCGTCGGACTGGAAGCCGAGCTCATCCTGGACTCCGGGATTATGTCCGGGGGAGACATTGTCGCGGCGATTGCGGCCGGTGCGGACTTCACCCTAATCGGCCGGACCTACCTGTACGGGATGATGGCCGGCGGCCGGCAGGGCGTCGACCGTGCGCTGGAGATCCTGCGGACCGAGATGACCCTGTTGATGCAGCTGATCGGTGTGACCAGCCTGGCGGAGCTGGGGCCGGAGCATCTGCGCCACGCTTGAGGCACGGAATGCCGAAGGCGGCGGCCTGTGCGCCGGTCACCTCACCCTCGGAGTGCATCAGCCGGGTCAGACCGGTGGGCGCGATGCCCACCGGCAGGGCGGCGTCCACGCCGGCGATCTTGGCGCGCAGGTCCACCGTGGAGACGTCGCGGAGCACGCGGGGGTTGAATTCGACGTCGTCGAACGCCGCCCGGTTCCGCCGCAGCGAGTGCTCGAAAAAGCTGCCGCCGTCCACAGACTCGAAGGCGGCCGTCGGGATCCGCCGTCTGGCGATATCCCGCAGGTCCCAGACGGTGTTGGCTTTGGCCAGCCGGGCGCGGCGCCGGTCCGGGTCGAAGGCTTTGAACTGCACAAGTTCGCGGAGTTCGGAGTACTGGGGAAGTCGGCGCTTCATAAATGCTCTTGGGCAGACCCGACCAGCAGCGATTCGGTCTGCTTTTCCACCGGCATGGTGGCCGGATCTTCGCCCTCGAGGATCTTGATCGCCATCAGCGCGGCGGTCTGGTACCCGAGCTGTTCGTAATCCAGGCCATAGGTGGCGGCCCCGCCGGCTTTCACTGTGGCGCTGTCGCCGACGACGAGTGGCACCTGCTGGGATTCGGCGGCTTCCACCACGCTGTCGATCGCGGAGACCACGTGTGAGTCGGTGGGGACGTAGAACGCGTCGACATCGAGGGACTGGGCGGCCTGCTGCACCTCTGCGGTGCTGGCGACGGAGGCTTCCTTCACCTCCATACCGAGCTTTTCCGCGGCCTCGCGGGCCAGGTCCACCTGCACCTGGGAGTTGACCTCGCCGGAGGAGTAAACGACGCCGATGGTCTTGGCGTCGGGCGCGAGTTCCTTGATCAGCCCAATCTGGTCCTCCACCGGGCCGAGGTTGCTGGTGCCGGTGACATTGGCGCCGGGGGCGTCCCAGGACTCCACGATGCCGGCTTCCACGGGTTCGGTGACGGCGGAGAAGACTACCGGAATGTTGCCGACGGCCTGGGCCACGGTCTGGGCGGCCGGGGTGGCGATAGCGAAGACGAGGTCAAAGTCCGACGTCGCGAAGCCAGCGGCGATCTGGGTGGCGGTGGCCTGGTCGCCCTGCGCGTTCTGGTAGTCGTACTCGATGTCCTCGCCCTCGACGTACCCGTTTTCGGTCATGCCCTTGATGAAACCTTCGCGGGTGGCGTTGAGGGCGTCAATGTCCATGAGCTGGGAGATGCCGACCTTGATCGGTCCGTCTCCCCCGGCGCCGCCGTCGTTGGCCCCTCCTTCGCCGCCGCAGCCGGCGAGGAACAGAGCGGAGGTGAGCAGCGTGGCGGTACCGAGGGTTTTGAGTGGACGCTTCATTGCGTTGCCTTTCGGGTTTCGGTGCTGTTTGGGAGCGGCGGGTTAGAGCGGTCCGGCGTTGTAGAAGGTGCGGATCATGGCGGCGTTGGATTCGAGCAGGTGGTCATGCATGAGTTCCTGCGCGGCTTCGGCGTTGCCGGTGGCGACGGCGTCGAAGATGGCTTCGTGTGCGGCTTGTTCTTCTGCGGAGGCGAAGTGGTCGCGGGCGGTCGGCATGAGGTGGTAGAACCGCATGACCTCGTCGGTCAGGCTGCGGTCCACGGCTGCGGCCCTAGTGTTGCGGGAGGCCTGGGAGCAGGTGACGTGGAAGTCGCGGGCGGCGGCGAGCCGGTCTTCCAGAGTGTTGCCGTCGCGGAACTGGTTCTCGATCTGGGTGCGCAGGTCGGTGACGAGGTCGGCGGTGACGTTGCGGGCGGCTGCCGCGGCCAGCGGGGGTTCGAGGACCAGGCGCAGGTCCATGACTTCGCGGACGTCGTGGAAGCTGAGGCTGCGCACCATGTAGCCCTTGCGCGGCAGCACGTTGACCAGGCCCTCAACGGTGAGCATCTGCAGCGCTTCGCGGACCGGGGTCTTGGAGACCCCATACTCGCGGGCGAGGTCGGGCTCAGTAAAGATCTGCCCCGGCCGCAGTTCGGCGCGGATGATCTGCCGCCGGATCATTCCGCGGATCCGTTCGGGTTGGGACTGGGTGGCTGCGTCTTTGGTAGTGCCGGTGCAGCCTGTGGGCAGTGGAAGGACATTGTCGACTGGCGTCATGATGTGACCTGCATTACAGAGATGCTACAGATATATCTCAGGGATACAAGAGTCGTCGTGCTGCGCTGTGACGAAGTCGATCACAGCTGCCTTGCGAGGAGGTACTGGTATCTGCACATACGCCGCGCCGGCCTGGGCGACAGCGGTGGCAGGCTTCAATGAAGGCAAAACGACATCGCCAGAACATCGCCTTCGACTCGGAAGCCACCTCTGGCTGTCCGCACCCGCCCAGCTGTGACGCCGGAGGTCACCCACGTCCAGCAAACCACCCGCAGGACAGAGGCCCGTTGATCGGTCCATGCTTTACGGGGCCCGACCGGCCCACAGTGATGGAAACTGTGAGGGTGATCCCCCATGCACGACTGCCAGAAGATGGTCGATTCCCGGTAGGGAAGCCCTCGATACCTTTTTCACATCCCGTTCCTGATCCAGGATATGAGTGTGTGGCCGGCCGGTTCCGGCATGGTTTTTGCCACCAGTCACCCATGATCCGGGGGCCTCTGCGGGCAGTGAACCCTGTCGCCGCAGCAGATGCTCACTGGCTAGCAAATGTTTGAGCTGACAGTTAGCATCTTGCCTTAGATCGATACCCGAGCGTATTCGATCGCTCTTTCAACAAAAGCCAGAAAACACTCACAACCAATTTGTATGTCAGCAGCCTAGGCAGCGGGTTGAAAGACATGGTGGCAAGACGCTCATCCCTCCGGAAATCAGGGGGCGCCAGCCGTCTCGCCGGTATGCCTCTTGTCCCATGGGATGCAGGACAGCTCGTCTCCTCCTGCGAACCATTCTGTTAAATGTCCACCATTTTCTGCTTCACTAGTCACTGTGGATCAACAAGCAGAGCACCAAACCTCAATCACACTTCCCATGACTTCAATATCAAGTACCCATGGAGGTACGGACTCCTCTGTTCCCTGGATCTTTTATCTAACGGTTGTAGGTGAACAAGCTCAGATTTCCCTGAGGCAACTCTTGGCGGTATGGGAATTGGAGGGCGATCCTCCTGATATAGGCGTCTGGAAACGGGATAGTGGAGTTGATGAGCAACAGGTATGGTCCCATCTTCAAGGAGCGCTGTTCGCAGGAATTACTCTCGCTCGGATGTTTGACCCACATTTGCCCAATATAAGTTCCAAAGCTAGCTCGGGACAGCGTGCCCAACAGGAAAAAAAGCGGGTATACGCCCAGGGACGAGCACAAAAACTTCGTGAGCTGCTCAACGTAGATGAAAATTCTGCGTTGCTTCAAATACGTCGAGTACGAGATGCACTCGAACACTTTGACGAACGAATCGACTCTCTCGTTCTATCAGGAGACGTTGCCTCCGTGAGTGACTTTCACATTGCGCTTGGGGGACAGTTCCTCGATGTTCCAGGACCCCAGCCCTCAGAGAACGGAGAGGGCCTTCGTCACGTAACCATGCGACAGTTCGCACCAGAGTTGGGAGTGCTCTATTTTGGCAGTGAATTTATTGACTTGTTTGCCTTCGAAGCTGCACTTCACAGCCTCTTGGCTTCTATGCCAGAAGCCTACGAGAGTGCGGCACCTGATCCGAGCAACATATTGCGATATGGGGGTTCTCGTATCGCTCGTTGGCAGGACGGGCAGATCTCGCAGCGCAGGTCAGAAATCATGGCTCTGAGGAAGGCAGTGTACGAAGCCGGACACTGGCTGCTGCGACCGACCCAGCGTCCACAAACGGTTTTGGCACGGTGGACGGAGCCTGTGGGCCCATCTTGAATATATGTTTTTTGGGTGGAGTACGGGCCGGATGCTTACAACGGCTGGACTGCCGTGCGACATGACTTAGGCAGGTTGGTGCCTTTTCCGTAGAATGGGAGTTTCTGGCACTGCGGGAATGGGGAAACCAATGAATAAAAAGGCTTCTATTGAACCGGGCCCGGTCGGCTATATCTTCCGGACCGAAAACGATAAAGACGGCTGGTTGTATATTGGGCAGAGCACCCGCCTGGACACAGAACACGTGAGCAGTTACTACGGCAGCGGGGTCAACGTTATAGAAGCCCTCGCCCAGAATGGTCCGGGAAGCCTCAGAAAGAGCGTGGTGGCGACCGCAACGAGCGAACTGGAACTACATTATCTGGAGATGCTTCAGATAGCGGAGGCACGCGCTGCCGGATCGGTTCTTCTCAACGGCGACTTCGGCGGCCCACGACCATTCCCGACATTTCAGCTGATCCTGTGGGACGAAGCTCCGCAGGTGATGAGTGCCATCGGAGATGCCACTAAATTTCACCGGGCACTGGTTAAGAACCGCGCACAGGTAGAGGCTGCTATTGAACGTGCGATGGCGATCGCACCGGATGAATTCTACGAAGGGCACGAGCGCGACCTGCTGGCGACAATGGATCTTTCCCATGACTGCCCCTCGTGCGGATCGCCGGCCGGCGAGGTGTGCCGTACCAATGCAAAATCGCTGACGCAGCCGCGCAACCCAACAAAGAACCATGCGAAGAGGCCGCGCAGCACGGAACGGTGACAAAGGTATTGATGGATTAGCGTGCTGCCAGCCGTGGTGCAGTGAGGCACGCCGGCCGGTGCTGTTGTGCCGTTAGGTTTACTGGCTGTGGCTCTAGGCGAATGAAGGCGGCATAGAGATTATGTGGCTGGCCGGGACCTCAGATGCATAGATTGCCTGGCTTGGTGTCCAGCAGTGGTTCCAGGCTTAGGTCCGCACAGACGAACTAAATACCCAAATCCGGCAAATCCTTCACAATCCGCATGGTTCCCAGGCTCAGTGTCACGATTCTTCCCAGCAAATCGATGATGTAGCGAGGCTGCCGATGTTCCCGTGACCAATCGTTCGGGTCGTTGACGATGCCCGAAGCTTTATCGGTCTTGATCTGGTATCGCTCCAGGATCCAGTCAATGGCAGAGCGAGAACCGAGCATGTACTCATGCGCTTCGATGGGAATTCCCTCAACAATGACGAAGCTGTTGTAAATGATCCGGGTCTTGTCCCAGGCACCCGTCTTGCCGCCGTACTTCATCTTCGTGACGGCGTACTTGGCATACTCATCATTGGCACCAACCAGGGAGGGCTCACGCTCGGTGAGCGAATAGGGCGCCAGGTCTTCGTACCCAAGGTGAAGGTCAGCCAGCCCCCGACCGGCTTCCACGAAGGAGCGGAAGCGGTCTGTGTCCGGCACCTTGGGGACGCGCGGGAGCATCTTCTTGAGGTCGGAGGCAAACTGTTCCCGATATTCGGGTGAGTGCAACACCCCGTAGACGTAGTAAAAAATATCGTCCTTGGTGACCGCCGGACCGTAGGCCTCGCTGTAGTCGGCGAGGGCCTCGTTGGTGATGTTATCGATGCGCTGAGGCCCTGAGTCCTTTGGGCTGGTGGCTAGTTCAGCGAACAAGTCGTCACCCGGCACCGGAGTGACATAGGTGTAGCGGGCGAAAAACTGCCCCTGCCCGGAGCCCCAGAAGGACAGGTCAGGGAGTTCGGAGACCATCAGAGACGAGAAGGGTTTGTCGTTGCCTCCACCGACGACGTAGAAGCCGAAGTTCTCCGTTTCCGCGGTCGGGAATATCTCCTGCAACTTGTACACCATGTCATTGAGTTTTCGGTTGAACTGGACATGTTGCCGGTTGAAGGGGCGATATAGGGAGGTTCGGTAACCTTCCTCAGCGGCCGTGTATTTTCTGCCCCTCTTTATTTGAACTTTATCGGCCCGGTTCCAACTCATTTTCGTTGGATCAGAGTTGATGAACGTATCCATCTGTTGGCCGCTGCCCTCACGGACGTAGCGGTCAACTTCACTGTTGTAAAAGTTCACCATCGACTCCACATTGGACCGCAGCTTCGTCTCCGATGTGTTGTAGACCCAAGCATCGCGGGCTGTTGCCAGTCCACGCGAATGGATTCGGAAGATTCCTGGCTTGGCTAGTTCCTTTGATCCGAGCGGTGTGAAGGTCTCAAAGAGGTCGTTGCGCTGGTTGATCCAGTCCCCATCAACGTTGGGGAGGATCTGCTGCCAGGGAACGTTCTCGACGGTGGAATCGTCGATGATCGCGAGCTTTTGCTTGCGGTCGAGGTAGTCCCCGATATCCCGGTAGTTCAGCCGGCATTCGATCACAGGTCCGGGGCGCTTCACAAGGAGCAGCACAGCAACAGTGGCCCGGCTTCCGGCATCGAAAATCTTCCCTCCCTCCTTGCGGCTTTGCTCCCCCGCTGTGCGCTGATTTCCGCGCAGGTTGTAGACGTAGATTTCGTGGAATTCTTCGGTGAGGGTTTTGCGGAGCCCGTCCGCGGTGTTGCCATCGATGTATCCGCCGTTGGAGACGTAGCAGACCACTCCCCCGTTCTCCGAGTTCAGAACCCGGTTCGAGGCCCAGCGGATGGCACGGATGTAGGAGTCGTAAAGCGAGTTCTTGTTCGTCGCTGTGGAGCGTTTCACATACGTTCGCCGGATGGATTCATCCAAGGTCGGGTATTTTAGGTTCGCATTGTTGTCGTTGCCGCTGGTCTGGCCCACGGAATAAGGCGGGTTGCCGATGATCACACGGATATCCAGGGCGTTCTGCTTGATCACCCGGTCGTTGTTGGTTGTGAACACGTGCTCATCGAGGGTGTCGCCGTCCTCGGTCATCTGGAACGTATCTGTCAGGACGATTCCATCGAAGGGCTCGTAGCCGACAGCGTCAGAACTTGTCCCTGCCACGGTCGCTTGATCGCGCAGGAGTCCGTGGACGGTTGCTTCGATGTTGATCGCGGCAATGTAGTACGCCATGAGCAGGAGCTCGTTGGCGTGCAATTCCTGCGTGTATTTGCGCAGCAGGTCCTCGGGTTTGATGAGCCCGGATTGCAACAACCGCACAATGAATGTTCCGGTTCCGGTGAAGGGATCCAAGACGTGCACGCCTTCGTCGGAGATCGAGACGCCGAATTCCTTGTGCAGGACGTCGTTCACCGCACGCAGGATGAAGTCCACGACCTCCACCGGGGTGTAGACGATGCCGAGGGATTCAGCGGTGCGGGGGAACGCGAGTTTGAAGAATCGTTCGTAGAGTTCGGTAATGATCTTCTGTTTGCCTTCGGCGGTCTCAACGCCTTCGGCCCGGATCCGCACCGACCGGTAGAACTCTTCAAGGTTCTGCACCTCGGATTCAAGGTTGTACTGCTCGAGGACCTGGACCATGGAGTCCATGACCCGGGAGACAGGGTTATGGGCGGCGAAGGAATAGTCCTGGAACAAAGCTTCGAACACGGGCTTGGTGATCAAGTGCTGGGAGAGCATGTCGATCGCGTCATTCTCCGAGATTGACGCGTTGAGGTTTCCGCGGAGTCCTTCGAGGAAGACGGCGAACTCGTCCCGGACCCGGGTATCAGGTCCATCCAGGATGGCCCGGATACGAATGATGTGCCGGTCAGCGATGCCCTTGACGTCTTCGGCCCACTGCTCCCAATAGCGGCGGTCCCCAACCTTGCGGACCATGCGGGCGAAAATCGCGTTTCGCCATTCATCCGCCTTTGCCATGTGGAACAGTGCTTCAGGGACCTGCGCCCCGGGCTTCTCATTATTCCCGGGTTTGCTGTCGTCGTTGATGAAGGGACCGGCGACGGTAATGACGTCGATCTTATCGTTGGAGTTCCCGTTCAAATCCAACTTGTTTATCATCGCTTCGAACCGGTCGTCGTGGGCACGCAATGCCTGCAGCACGTCCCAGACGACTTTGTACTTCTTGTTATCGTTCAACGCGGTTTCCGGGTCCGAGGTTGAGGGCACAGCAATGGGCAGGATGATGTACCCGTACTCTTTGCCCTCGGATTTACGCATGACACGTCCAACCGCCTGCACCACATCGACCTGGGAATTACGCGGATTCAGGAACAGCACCGCATCCAGGGAAGGAACATCCACGCCCTCAGTGAGGCATTTAGCATTGGACAGGATTCGGCAGACATTGCCCTTTCGGTCTGTATCCTGCAGCCATTCCAGTTTCGCTGAGCGTTCCAGGACGTTGAACGTACCGTCCACGTGCCCAGCCTCCAGCTTCAAGGCCTCTTCATCGTCGACCTGCAGTTGCCTGCTGATGAGCTCAAACTGCTCGGCCAGTTTCTTGGATTCCTTGATATTCCGGGCGAACGCCACCGCCCGGTTCATCGGTGCCGTGTCCCCGATGGACAGACGCTCACCGTTGACCCCGCGTTTGGAGAGCCCGTTCCAGCAGCCCACGATACGGGCAGCATCATCCAGGGACAGGTCCCCGTTCTCCTCAAACAAGCCTTGGAAGGACCGGGACACAGCGTCCTCGTTCACAGCCAGGACCAAGACCTTGTAATCGGAAAGGTGGCCCATTTCCACGGCCTTGCCGAACCCGAGGTGGTGGAACTCGGGCCCGAATATGTCCTGATCGTCCATGGAGTAGACAGCTACCTCGTTCTCCGCGGCCTTGGTCTTGGACTCCTGCACGTAGATCCGCGGGGTAGCCGTCATATACAGGCGTTTAGCGGCGCGCAGATACTGCTGGTCATGGACCCGGACGAACGCTGAATCGTCATGGTCGGGTTCAGTGATGCCGGTGGTGCGGTGGGCTTCGTCGCACAGAATCAGGTCAAAGTCCGGCAGGCCCAGGGCCTGTGCCTGTGCGATGACGTCGATGGACTGGTAGGTGGAGAACACCACGGTTACAGCGTCCTGACCCGTGCTGATCCTCGCCCGGTAGAAAAGCTTCTGCGGATCCGTCGTCGCCGGAAACGCCAGGTCATGGACGGAAACGTCCTCATCCTCGCGGCGGCCCACTTTCGCATCCGAGCACACCGCCAGAGGACGCAGGTTAACCGTGGCCTGGGCGGTAAATTCATTCAGGGTCTGCTGCAGCAAGGCGATGGAGGGAACCATGAACAGGGCACTGCCGCCAGCCGGGACCAGTTCTTCGACGATCTTCAGCGATGTGTAGGTCTTGCCCGTTCCGCAGGCCATGATCAGTTTGCCCCGGTCAGAGCCCTGGAAACCGGTGATCACATCGTTGATCGCCTCGCGCTGGTATTTGCGCGGTTCCTTCAGATTGGAACGCACCATCTGGTCAGGCTGGGAGAGATCGAACTGTTCCCAATCAATGGTGGAAGCCGCCAGGTCCTGCAGACGCAGCCTGGTGGTGGGCTTGGACTGGCCTTCCAGGGCTTCCTCAGCGTGTTTGGACCAGTTATCGGTGGTGGAAACCACCATCCCGTAGGAGAAGTCTGTCTTGCCCATGGCAGTGAAGAACGAATCGATCTGCTTCTTCTCCAACCGGCGCTGCGGGTCGTAGAACTTGCACTGGATCGCAGTCAGCTCCCCGGTGTAACGGTCCCGTGCCACCAGATCGATCCCGGTGTCTACCTGCTTGCCACGTTCCGGCCAGTCGCTCCACAGCCAAACTTCGGAGAACTGATCGGAGTACTTTGGCTCCAGCTCCAGATACCGCTTCATCAGCCGTTCAAACTTAGTGCCCTTATCCCGCTCATCAGTGGCGGAGAAGTACAGCTGATCCAAGACCTGACCAAACGAAGAAGAGACCATGTAACCATCTTTCCCCATTTTTTTGAGGCAGATTGCCTTCATCGTCTGGCGGGTCGTATCGATGTGATCACAAGGTTCATAGCCGGCCTCCCGCCGGCCGCCGTGGTGTCGTCCGCGCCGCGAACCAGGAAATCGAGAGCGTCGGATGCCGGTTAGATCACCGCCCCACGATCAGCTGCCTCGGCCGGCTCTCCTCCAGCCACGTATGGTCATCCACGTTCAGAGACGGATCGGCAATGCGTTGACATTCTCTGCCACAGGTTCCCGCTCGGGCTCGAGGTTCGTGAAACCGAGCGGTTTGTTGGTCAGGAGTTAAACCGCCCCAGTCCAGTTTGGCGTGCCCAACCAGATCTTCGAGCTGGCGTAGTCCGGATGGAAGCGGTCGAAGGTCTGCATCAGCAGGGCCTCATCGTGGAGGGCCGGCCAGTGCAGCGGGTTCAGAGTCAGCCCGCCGTTGGTCCAGCGAGAAGCAGCTGGGCGGTGCTCCTACGTAGCTACCTCATCCAGGTCTTCGGCCTCGGTCCCTTCAAGGTTGGCCCCTTCAAGGTCGTCGAACTGGGAGATCTCTGCTTCGGCCTCGTCGTTCCAATCCCGGTTCACAGCCTTACCAGTTGCCTTTTCAATCAGAGCGACCAGGGATTTCATCCGGGCAAGGAAGAATCTGTCGAAGTCGCCGTAGCGGAGAGTGTTGGGGTCTATGGCATGAGTGCGAACCAAGGCATCGAGATGCCCCGGAGGCAGTCCCGCTTCCAGCTTCTGCATGTACGTTGCTGGTGAGACGCCGCCTATCTGAATGTTCGTTCTCCGTGACAAAGGGGTTTTATTTATGATGCTTTCCCGCCACGGAACAGGTATCTCGTTTTCGATACACCATTGTTTTGGAAAAACATGGTGAATGTCGATTTTCAGGTCCTGATAGCTGCTGTGATCGATGATCTGATCCATCTTCCAGTCCCGACATGGAACGTCTTGGGCCATGAGCAGCGCATAGATGCCTTTATAGGCCGCGGCGTTTCGTGTCCGAAGTGACCCAAGACGGGTCTCAGCAAACTGTGCTCTAGCCACAATGTCAGGCTGGGCCAGTCGCTCACCCAAGGGGCCGCTCTTGGCCCAGCCGGGCACCTGTTCGGCGTCGCGGGCAAGCTTGCCTTCGATGGTCGAACCGTATTGCTCTCCCAGAACACCGCACCAGAACCATTGATTGATGCGAGCACGGACGCCATACTCCTCGGCTTCAGTACCAAGCAGGACGTGAATGATCGCTAGGGATACAACCTGGCTTTTGTACGGGATGTCGTTGGCCGTATGGATGTGCAGAGAATGCAGGTGCCTGGCCACGGAGGGCAGCGCTTTTCGAAGCCTCTCTGCCCACCGGAGGTAGTCGGCAAGACTCATCGAGAGTATGTCCTCCCGCCGAGCGCTGGTTGCCGGCGGCTTTGGATCCTGTCGCCTCAGCGCGGCATCGCGATATTCCAAGGTGACTAGCACGGAGACGCCCATCAAAAAGTCGGTTGTTCTGAAGTCTTTCAGCACGGGATGCGCGGCGATGATGTCCTGCGTTCTCTTCCAGTCTTCACCCAGCCGGAAATCTTCCCCTCGTTCCTCGTAGTAGTGGTTGTCACCGGCAAAAGTAGCCGTGAGCAGTTCAAATACGTCAAGGGGCATGCCGCCGACGTTGACCTTCTCGAAGACAGTCGCCACAGCCTCGCGTGTGGTGTCGTTGCCCAGCTCGATGGCTGGGACAGCGTAGTTGGACACTGGCGAGAGTACCTTTGTGGTGAAGTCCTTGAACACCTGCATTCGGGCGGCATGCTCGTTCGGGTCTGCGCTCATGTAAGCGAAAAGCCATTGCATCGCAGCATCCCGGTTAAAGAGAGTAGACACAGGCATCAAACCGTGGGCAACCTGCCCGGCTTCCGTCGAGACATCCATGTCGACCTTGCGCCCGAAATCGCTTCGCACGATCCCGTCCTCGGACAGGGAGCGAACCGCGGCGTCCTGTTCCCGCGGACTGCCAAGGGCTTGGCGCACATCTACAAAGTACCTTCGGCGCATCCGCTTGTGGCGGTCGTCCTCTGTATCCACCACTCCCGTCCCGGTCAAAGCCTGGAACATAGAAGTCGTTCGTTGCTGCCCATCGAGCAGAAGGAGATCTGGCTCCACCCCAGTTGCTGGCGATCCTTCTACGGGGCGTGGCTTGAAGCGGACTTCCGTGCCGCCGGTCCTTAACGTCATCAGCACGCCCATGGGGTGTCCACGCAGGATAGTCACGATCAGCGAACGAATTCGCTCATCATTCCACCGATAGGGGCGCTGGAAATCAGGCAGCTGCAGAGCGCCCGTCCGAGTCTTCGTCAGCAAATCTTCGAGGCTGTACTGCGGGGTCTGAAACGACATTCGGCAATCCTAGCGTCTAAGCGGAGAACCCGCCGGTTAGACGGATTGGCCGAGCCTGGAATCGATAACGCTGCCGAATTTCTTGGACCTTTCAACTCAGCAAGCCGATGGCAACGGTCAAACTTGGCCCAAAGCCCCTGTTCCCACACACCAGCCACACACGCGCCAAAAGCGTTAGGTGGTCTTGGATCCCACGCCGTGGTCAAACGTTGGTCCTTTAGCACCGCCGGAACGAGTAGCAGGATCGGTTCTCACTGCGCCACAGCACTAGCCTCAACATAAACATCCGCAGGCATCGCCCGGTGTAGCTTCCACACGATGGCCACAGGCTTCGACCCGGAGTGCGACATATATTCCAGCTGTCCAAGGCAGGTGTACGGCATGGTCATCCCGTTCTCATCCCGCTGCCGCGGCCGAGTGAAGAGCAGCACCTTCGATCCCAGAGATCTGTGGTTGATGTACCGCTGGCCGGTCGTGTTCTCCGGAGACGTCGCGTTCTGGGATTCCCAGTGGAAGACCTCCGGGCTCATCGCGTAGTCCTTGTACATGATGGACGCCGCGCGTTCCTTCTCATCCTTCTCCAGAGTCACGAAGAACGCGTCCGTCCTGGTCTCCTCACACCACGCGACGCCTTCGCGGTGGCTCGTCTTCCCGCCCAGCTGGAAGTACCCGAGCGCAGCCAGAACTTCCTCCCGCCGGTACGTGGCGTGCGAGTACAAGGGAACCTGCTGCAGCCCCAGACCAAGACCCTTCGGTGCGTAGCGTGAGCGCTGCACCCCCAGAGCAGCCAGCTGCCGGATCTCGGCGCAGACCAGCGGATAGCTCCGCAGAATATCCAGTCCCTCGTCGTACGACGCGAGCCCTCCCCCGCTGGGCCAAAGCGCGAAGAACAGCATCCGCGCGAGAGTCTGCTCGCGGCCGCTGAGCTCTTTATACCGTGGCGCGCCGTCGGACACGAGCCGCGAGTAGGTCTCCGCGCGTTCAGGATCATCGATGCAGAGCATCGCCGTCATCCGCCGCAGCAGATCCTCCTCCACCGGCGACTCACCCCGGTCAGATGCCAACACGGCGTCGTCGGTATAGCCGATATCCACCAGCCCGGCCTCCCGGATTAGGGACGTCCACGAATCCCCCGTCCGCCGGTACACATCCGGCAGATCCCGCCCGGACTCACGGAGATAGTCCTCCAGCACCGACTCTCCGTAGGACCGGACCTCAGCCACCAGCTGCTTCCGGTTGACCCGCAGCTGCTCACGGATGTTCTCCAGCACGGTCTGCTGCGCCACCCGGTCCAGAATGATCTGCGACCCCGAAGGCAGGAACGGGAAGCCCTCCTCTACCGCTTTCTCCAGTGCCTTCCGGCGCAGACCGGTCAGCGCCCGCAGCTTGGCATCGAACCGGAACTCGCGGCGCTGCTGGCCAATGTAGTCCAGCACCGTCAGCACAGCCTTGTCCTTCGCCCGCAGGAGTCCCCGGCCGAGCTGCTGCAGGAACACCGTCGCGCTCTGCGTGGGCCGCAGCAGCATAATCGTGTCGATCTCGGGCAGGTCCAGGCCCTCGTTAAAGAGGTCGACGGCGAACAGGCAGTTCAGCTCGCGGGCGCGCAGCCGCTGCAGCGCCTCCGCACGCTCCGCCTCAAGTGTGTCACCGGAGACCGCTTGGGAAGCGATGCCGGCACGGTTGAAAACCTCCGACATGTAGCGGGCGTGCTGCACGGAGACGCAGAAGCCCAGGGCACGCATGTCACTGGTAGACGTGACCTTGTCCCGGAGTTCGCTGATGACCTTGGCGGCACGGACGTCGTTGCCGGTGTAAAGCGCGTCCAGCTGGGTGGTGTCATAGGCGCCGCGCTTCCATTCGACCTGACTCAGATCGACGTTGTCAGCCACGCCAAAGTAGTGGAACGGCACCAGCAGATCGGCGTCGAGCGCGTCCCACAGCCGCAGCTCACCGGCGATACGGCCGTCGAAGAACTGGTCGGCAACGTTCACACCGTCGCCGCGCTCAGGGGTGGCCGTCAGGCCCAGCAGTTCCTGGGGACGCAGCCGATCCAGGAGCCTGCGATAGGTCTGGGCTTCGGCATGGTGGAACTCGTCAATGACGACGACGTCGAACTGGTCCGGCGCGATATTCTCCATTCCCAGCGCCGAGAGTGACTGAACGCTCGCAAAGACGTGTTTGAACTGGGCGGGTTTGTGGGCGCCAACCCACAGTTCGCCGAAAGAGCCCTTCTGCAGAACATCCCGATAGGTCCGCAGCGACTGCTTAAGGATTTCCTGGCGGTGGGCAACGAAGAGCAGTGTCAGGTCGCGGCCTTCGCGTTCGCAGAGCCGTTTGTAATCCAGCGCCGCGATGACGGTCTTGCCGGTCCCGGTTGCAGCCACGAGCAGGTTCCGGTGCTGATCATTGACCGTGCGTGCCGCTTCGAGGTTCTCCAGCATTTCCTGCTGGTGCAGGTACGGCTGGATCTCCAGTCCTGTGGTGCTGTCCGGGCGGGCAGTAGTGCGGCCGCCATTGCGGGCCAGTGCCGCGTCCAGCCGGTCGCCGTCGGTCTCCGGGTTGTAGGGCTGGAAGGCTGGTTGTTCCCAGTAGCTGTCGAAGGTGACCTCAAACTTGCGCAGCAGATCCGGGGTTCCCACGGAGGAGAGCTTCACGTTCCATTCGAGTCCGTCCAGCATGGCCGGTGCGCTGAGGTTCGAGCTGCCGACGTAGGCCGTGTCGAACCCGGTGTCGCGGCGGAAAAGCCATGCCTTCGCGTGGAGCCGGGTGGCGTGAGTTTCGTAGTTGATCCGGACTTCGGCGCCGTATTTGAGCACCAGTTCGTCGATGGCCCGCCGCTCGGTGGCTCCCATGTAGGTGCTGGTAATGACCCTGATTCGGATGCCTCGGTCGCGGAGGTCTTCCAAGGCCGGTTCAAGGAGCCGGAGGCCGGTCCAGCGGATGAAAGCACAGAGCAGATCAACGCTGTTGGCCGATCCCATTTCGGCACGGAGTTCGGCGGCCAGGTTGGGATCGTCTTTGCCGTTGGTCAGGAGCGCTGGCTTGCTGAGCGGTGTTGTGGGTCGGCGGAGCTGGCGGCGTCGAAGGGACTCAGACGGAAACAAAGACAGCAAGTGGGCAGGGCCAGGTTCGATCTTCTCTGCTGAGAAGCCCGCAAGGATTCTGTTCGCTACTTCGACCCGGTCCTTTGGGTCAGTGCTGGTCAAGACATCACGAACTTTTTCTGCGATGTGTGCTGCGAGGACATCCGGAGATTCATGGGAAGGGATTGACTCGAATACCGGATTTAGCTCCGGGTAATTCTCTAGTTGCCTCGTGAGGCGTCCAGTATGCAACTCCTCGTACAGCCCCGGTGCAACGCCGCTGTTATCCCCCATGTGTTTCACCCATTCAGGTTACGTCACACGGCCCAATGTCTCTGGTGGTCAATACAGCTAGTTTCACTGCCTCGGTCTTCTATTCAGGACCGAACTCCCGATCTACTCTTGCGGAAGTGAACCTTCCCTCTTGTGAGGTGTCCATCCTCCGGGGGTCAAGGCAAATCATTGGACCGGAGGTGGAGAGTGAGCGGCCGATCCGTGAGCTCGAATAGTGGCACCTGCGCGAGAATGAGGACAACACCGGACGAGGCACGTTTTGCGTAGTTCTGGTTGATCTCGTCGCGCGTGATGCTTCCGTTCCTCAATATGTGGTTAATAGCAAGTCGGAAAATTTCTATGTCAATTCGACTCCTCCCTCCAGTGGAAGTTGTTCGCTGCACGCCTGCCCAATCGACCTTCTCAATGGTGTTCTCTCTGGCTCCTTTACCTCGAAGAACCTGTCCCGTTAGGGGCATCACATGATCTGCCCATATTTGATCAAAAGAGCGTACTTCGTCGCTGTTCAGGCTGGTAGTCACCGAGACAGGTTCGGCAGGCCCGGTTCCGATGCTGAAATAATTTGTTTCAGCTGCCGAACAGTCTGACATGGCGACAGCTGGTATCGATAGGACCTGAATGCCGAGCTTTTCAGCGACTTCGAGAGCATCCGGAAGGAATTCCCCGTCAGTGACTAAGACTGCCTTGTGACAGTCGAAATAGTCTTTGGCGCCGTGAAGCTCCATCATCATTTGCCGGTTCACTCGTCGGGTGGTGTGCCCGTACATCTTAATCTGGATGGCCAATCGTTCATCAGAATTTTCGGCAAAAACATCTACGCCATAGTCACCAGACATGGCTGTTTGCCGGGTGAGGTACCCGAGCCCGGCAAAATGGGCAGCAATGAGAGACTCATATTCTGTAGGTGTCATAATAAGTATCCGATCAAAGTAGTGGGATCGTCGGTCGTTGCTTTCATGAAATCAGAGTGTGCCCCGTTGTTCCAATGTTTTAGGGAACTCCACTGGCGGCCACCCAGCTGCAGCAGGACGCCGGTCCTTCAGACTTTGGGTGCAGTCCTGACATTCCTCGATCAGCACCGCCCAAAGACTCCACCGGCCTCTGCACCAAATTATCGGAGCTCAGACGAGGTCCATTTCAATTGCGAGCAGCGGACAAACCTGGCGGAGGAAATCCAGCATCCTGCTGTCCGAATAAACCCTCTACAACCCGTCAAGGTCTCGATTCCTTTTGGGACTGGAAAGGAGATCCAGCCTTCATCGCCGAAGCCCGCCGGACCGGAACCGGCTCACACATTAACTTTCGTCTACAGTCGCGGCGAGTAGCTCTGGTTCCGCCATGCATCATCCCGAAGGGCTCAGCCGAGCAACACACGGGCAATGTCACACCTAACACTTAGTGTTGTCGACAGGTGCTGCACCACATCAAATCTGCCACAGGGCACTGCTGCTTTGAGGTCAGATATAAGCATGGGGGAAACATGTTTTTGATCGACGCGAATGAACCCTCCACACCTAGGGACCTGGGTGTACTCAGCCAGCGACCTCGTCACAGCAGCGACGTGCGAGTTCCAGATCCTGCGAAAGCTCGACAGTGGACCCGTTCTAAGATCAGGAAGCCGCCGTCGTTATTGTTTCCATGGCCTGTTCTGCCCCGGCCGAAGCTCCGCGCGGCATGGGATTCCTTCTAAACCGCAACCGCATCAACGTCGCTCTTTCGCGCGGGCAATGCAGGGCGGTTGTTGTCCGTTCGCGACATCTGACGCAATATATGTCGTCACGGCCTGGGACGCTGGAAGAACTAGGTGCATTCATAGGGCTCTGCGCAGTGAGCCGATGAGAAACAAAGACCGAAATAAGTCGATAGATATCCATCCATGGCCAGAGTTGATACCACGGCCGCAACATTTGGGAGCAGACAGTGCCTGATCTCTTCAGCGAGGCAGATTTGAAAGGCCGTGGCTTCGAGGGCTTTAGACGTTTCGCCGAACTAGACCTCTCAGAAGTTCCGCGCAGTCCCGGGGTCTATGCCGTGTTTCGCGACAGCAATAGCTTCCACGGGGTACTGGATTCGAGCGTCGGCGGGTGGTTCAAGCAAAAGACCCCGACCGGTGACCCGTCAATCCTGCGGTCACTTCTCACTTGTGACGCCGCGACCCTGTACCTGGGGAAGGCAGACGCTGGTAGCCGTGGCACTCGTGGACTCCGCAAACGGATCGGCGAATTCGTGAGGTTCGGCAACGGAGAACCCGTCGGCCACTGGGGCGGGCGTTATATCTGGCAGTTGTCGAACTCCCAGGACCTGCGTATCGCCTGGCTTCCAGTTATCGGCAAGTCAGCAACGGATGTCGAATCAGAGCTACTTGAAGAGTTCTTCCAGGCGCATTCTATGCTTCCTTTCGCAAATCTACGCCGGTAGCTATTCCGTTCCCTTTGCCTGATACGTTTCAGATTCTATTTCTCCTATCGAAAGACAGCGATGACTACTCAGACCGATCTCCAACGGCTTGTTGCCTTCATCAACACCGAGCTTCCCCGCGACACTTGGACGGCTTGGCCGGGCGGATGGCCGGAACAGGTCGAAGCAGCGCTCATCGATGCAGTCATGAGTATCAGCGCGAAGTACGGCTCCGAAGGCAACGGGGTCCGGGGCGCGGTCACTCGCTATCGGACGGCCGTGGGATCTGAGCGCCCGGATGACCTGGCGCGGCTCGCCAACCAAGATCCTGCGCAGCTGCAGACAGTCCTCAACGACCAGATGGTTAGCGGACGCACCAAGGCGTCGGCTGTCGTCGAAGCCGCCGGAAATCTGCTGGCTGCGGGGGTCAAGTCTGCTGCTGACCTGGATCCGCATAACCCGGAACACAAGAAGGCCTACACATCGGTGCATGGACTCGGGTGGGTGACGTGGGAGTACTTCGGGATGTTGCTCGGCAAGCCCGGCATCAAGGCAGACCGGTGGATAGTCCGATTCGTGGGGCGGGCTCTCCGACGTGACGTAACGGCTTCAGAAGCCAGGGCTCTGCTAGTAGAAGCAGCAACCGTGCTTGAATCAACCCCGACGGAACTCGATCACGCCATCTGGGCCTTCGAACGTGACATCTAAAATACGAACCATTTCCGTTAAGGCACAAGATAACAATCGAGAGTAAACGGCGCACCCACCCACACGGTTTCCTGATAAGTCCCGGCTGCCGGATATTCTCATCCCTGTTAATTCAACAATCTGGGGGAATCCTTGCACCGCACTACAAGTGGAGTTCACTGCTCCGCGCCTGAAATCGCTCCGAGAAGCATCAGTTTTCGTTCCGTCAGCCGGTTCCCGGAGTCCGCGGCATGATCCTCGCGAAAAAGGTAGCCATCGCTGCCACAGCAGCCGTGGCCATCACCGTCACATCGGTCGGGGTCGCAACCGCGGTTAATTCCGACAAAGCCAGGGTGGTCCGCGTCATCGACGGAGACACGCTCGTCGTGGACTTCAAGAATGAGGAACTAACCGTCCGGCTTCTGAATGTGGATACACCGGAAACTAAAGACCCAAACGAACCTGTTGAATGCCTCGGACCTGAGGCCACCGATTTCCTGAAAGAGGCACTGCCCCAGGGCAGCAAGGTCACGCTGGCCTTCGACGTCGAATTGGAAGACCGCTACGGCCGCACACTAGCGGCCGTCTATGACGCCCAGGACCGTCTGATCAATGCCGAAGTAGCCCGCCAGGGTTTTGGCATTCCCGTCACCTACGGCAAGAACTCGAAGTTCCGGCCCCCGGTTGATGCGGCCTACCAAGAGGCCGAAGAACAGAAGAATGGACTGTTCGACGACGACGTCGAGTGCACGGTCGCCGCACTGGAGTCCGCGGCTCAGGAAGCAGCCGCACAAGGTACGGGGACGTCGGCAGCATCGGCGGCTGCCGCGGCGGCAGCCGTCTTCGCCGCAGCCAAAGTCGTCAACGAGGGCTTTGATGCGCTGGAGGCCGGGGCGAAAGCCGGCAACTCACTGATCTGGAAGGTGTTGTCCGAAGCCGACCGGTCAGCCCTACTGGCCCGGGCGGCAACCGCCAAGGGCACCATCGCCGAGCGTCATGGCGAACTCACCAGCCTCCAGGAGGAGCGGCAGGCCGCCGAGGACGAGGCCAAGCGTCTGGAAGCGGAAGCCAAAGCCGAGGCCGAAAGGGTGGCAGCTGAGGAGGAAGCCCGGAAGGTTGCTGAAGCCGCCCAGGCTGAAGCCGACAGGATCGCAGCAGCAAAGGCAGAGGCAGAGGCAGAGGCAGAGCGTATCGCCGCTGCGCAGGCCGAGGCGAACCGCCGGGCTCAACAGCAGCAGTACGTCGCTCCGCCCCAGCAGCAGTACGCTCCGCCTGCCCAGGGCAACCCCTCGGGCTACACGGGGCCACGGTGCTATGCGCCCGGCGGTAAGACCTGGCGGCCCTGCTAGAACAGGGACGCTAAAGGGCGCTGACCGGCGGCCCCTCACGGTCGTTGCAACCCCCTCACTTTGGGTGTTGCAACGACCGTGGTTCGTTCCTCACAGGATGTGGTTTTGGAAGAGCTTGGGAGCTCTCGTCGGAGCTTGCACCTGCTCACCCGGCATGTGAACCGGGAATTGCAGGCTGATGTTGGAATACTGTTCCTCAAGTCCGACGCCAGCGAATTCCATCGGTCTCATTTGCGACTTCGACAGTCATCACCCCGCACGTCCACCGCACTTTCCCTGCGGATCACTCACACAAGAACTCAGAGAGGTATCCATGTCCGACCCGACAGCGCCCGAAACCGACGAGGCTCCGACAACCACCGCAGAGAAAGCATCCGGGCAGCTCTTAAAGCTGGTGGGAAAAGTGATCGACACGGGAGTCGGTCCACTCACGGGCTCGGTCACCTGGGCTGAGGATAGGCTGGCCCGCGTCCAGGGACCCCGCTACGAGCCGAATACCGACCCGATCAGGAAAGTCCGACCGTACGAACAGGACGATATTGATAAGGCCATCAAGCGACTCATCGTCGAGTCTGTTGAAGCCGCCAGCGTCAACGGATTCGCCACAGAGCTTGGCGGGTTTATCGCGATGCCAGTAACGGTGCCCGCGAATATGGCGGGCGCCCTGGTGATCAACGCACGTCTAGCTGGAGCGATCGCCTACCTGCGTGGGTACGACCCTCAGGATCCTCACGTCCGCACGGTGGCCACACTCGTCGCCGTGGGATCGAACACACAACAGATCGCTAAGGCCATCGGGATCAAAGTCGGTGAGAAAGTCGCGATGCAGGCGATTAAGAAAATCCCGATTGTGGTCATTCGCGAGATCAATAAAAAAGCCGGATTTATGCTTCTTGCCAAATACGGCACAAAGCGTTCCGTCGTTACCCTGGCAAAGGGAATTCCCCTTGTCGGCGGTGTGGTCGGCGGCGCCGTGGATGGAACCATGACCGGATTTATCGGCAAAACCGCGAAATCGATGTTCCCTGTCGACTGAATGTTCAGATGTTCCTAAAAGCTGCTAGCCAGCATGCCGCCACACGACGACGGCACGCTGGCTATAGGGCCGAACAGGCCGTCCCTAGAACGAAACCCGCCGCTCCTCAGCATTCTCCCGGTTCAGCTCCACATACTCGCGCTTCGGCAGCCCCACAGACGCCGGAACACCGGGAAGCTCCTCGCCGCGCAGCGTGGCCTGGGCCGTCTCCCGCATGCACAGGACGCTGATCAGACCGATCACACCGGCAATCGCCATGTACCAGCCGGGCACCAGCTGGTTGCCTGTGGTCTCGATCAGCTGGTTGGCGATCGTCTGCGACGGCCCGGCGAAGAACGCGGTGGAGAAGTTGTAGGCGATGGCGAAGCCCGTGTAGCGGACCGCGGTCGGGAACAGTGCCGGAAGGGTCGAGGACACCGAAGACACCAGGATCACCAGCAGGAAGCCCAGCACACCCAGTCCAATGAACTGCAGGACCAGGTTCTCCATGCCCAGCAGCGCAATCGCGGGAACGGAGAGCACGGTGTAACCGATCGCAGCAGCGAGCAGCAGCGGCTTGCGGCCAATCCGATCGGACAATGCGCCGACCGGAGGAATAGCCACCAGCATCAGGGCCATCACGGCCACCAGCATCCAGTTGCCCTGCGCGGTGCTGTGGCCCAGCTGGCCGCTCAGGTAGGTCGGCATGTACCCGAGGATCAGGTAGAACGCGACGTTCAGGAGCACCACAAACCCGGCGAGGATCAGCATCTGCCGCCAGTTATTCGCCAGCACATGCCGCAGCGGGGACTTTGTGGTCTCCTTGTGCGCCGAAGCCTCTGTGTAGACAGCAGCCTCGGTCAGCCGGGTCCTGATCCACAGGGCGGTCAGGCCCAGCGGAATGGTCAGCAGAAACGGCAGCCGCCACCAGCCGGCCTCCATCCCGGCGTCCCCCACAATGGCAATCAGCGTGGTGCAGACAATCGCGGCCAGGATAAACCCAACGGTGGTGCCGAACTCCAGGAACGAACCGAAGAAACCACGGCGCTTATCCGGCGCGGACTCCGCCATATACACCGCAGCTCCGCCGTACTCGCCGCCGGCGGAGAAGCCCTGCACCAGGCGGCAGATCAGCAGCAGCACCGGAGCCAGCAGGCCCACGGTCTCCAGCGTAGGCAGCAGCCCGATCGCACCGGTGGCCAGCGTCATCATGGTCACGGTGAGCACCATAACCTTTTGCCGGCCCACCCGGTCCCCCAGCGGCCCGAGGATCAGGCCGCCCAGCGGCCGGACCAGGAAGGACAGCGCCAGGGTGGCGAGTGTCAGCGTGACCCCCAGACCGCCGTCGCCCTCCGTGGAGCCGAAGAAATTCACCGCCATGTAGATCGTCAAATATCCATAGACGCCGTAGTCGAACCACTCGACGGCGTTGCCCAGCGCCGCACCCAGGATGGACCGGTGGAGCGAGCGTTTGCCTTCGGCGGTGCGGGGCTCGGAGCCCGGCACTGTCTGCGGTTCCGGGTGCCTGCCTTGCGTGGGCTGTGAACTGGTGGTCATCGGTTTGTCCTTTAGTGAGTGGTTTGGCTAGCAAGGGTGGTGCCAAGTTCGGGAATCCGGCCGGTGTGCCGCTCCCCATCACGCTCAAATCAGTCCCGCAACAGCAGCCCGGGAAACCGGGCTACCGGGGCACGGCCAGGTACTTTGTTTCAAGGAACTCCTCGATCCCCACGCGCCCTCCTTCACGGCCCAGCCCGGAGGCCTTGATCCCGCCGAACGGTGCCGCCGGATTGGAGACGATGCCGGTGTTGAGCCCCACCATGCCGACCTCCAGTGCGTCGCCCATCCGGAAGCCGCGGTCCACGTCCTGCGTGAACAGGTAGCCGACCAGCCCCCACGGGGTGTCATTGGCCAGCCGGGTGACTTCCTCCTCGGTGTCGAACGGGACCACGGGGGCCACCGGACCGAAGATTTCCTGGCTCATCAAATCCGAGTCGGGGCTCACCCCGGAGAGCACGGTGGGAGTGTAGAAGTAGCCGGGCCGGTCCGGCCGCGAACCGCCGCAGACCACTTCGGCGCCCTTGGCGACGGCGTCGTCCACCAGTTCCTGCACCTTGGTGAGTGCCTTCTCCTCCACCAGGGGCCCGACGTCGGTGCCCGGCTCCGCGCCGTTGCCCACCGATAGTGTGCTCAGGCGGGCGGCGAGCCGGCGGGCGAAATCGTCCGCCACCGGCCGCTGCACAAACATCCGGTTCGCGGCGGTGCAGGCCTCGCCCATGTTGCGCATCTTCGCGGCGACGGCCCCGTCCACGGCGCGGTCCAGGTCGGCATCCTCAAACACGATGAACGGCGCGTTCCCGCCCAGTTCCATCGAGGAGCGCATTACGTGCTGTGCAGCCTGTTCCAGCAGCCGTACCCCCACCTCAGTGGAGCCGGTGAAGCTGACCTTGCGGGCGATGCCGCTGGACATCCACGGCGACACGACCGCCGAGGCCTTCGACGTGGGCACCACGTTCAGCACCCCGGCGGGCAGCCCGGCCTCCACCAGAATGTCCACCAGCGCCAGCGAGGACAGCGGGGTCAGGTTGGCGGGCTTGAACACCATGGTGCAGCCGGCGGCGATGGCCGGGCCGATCTTGCGGGTGCCCATCGCCAGCGGGAAGTTCCACGGCGTGACCAGCACACACGGTCCCACCGGTTCCTTCGAGACGATGATCCGGGTCTTGCCGTCGCCGGTGGTGGTGGCGTCCCCGCCGATGCGCACGGCTTCCTCGGAGAACCAGCGGAAGAACTCGGCGGCGTACGCCACCTCGCCCTTGGCCTCGGCGAGTGGTTTCCCCATTTCGGTGGTCATGATCAGCGCCAGCTCGTCCTGCCGGGCCATGATCAGGTCATAGGCGCGGCGCAGGATCTCGCTGCGCTCCCGGGGCGCGGTGGCAGCCCATTCCTTCTGCACCCGGCCGGCCGTTTCGATCGCCCGCCGGGCGTCCTCCGGACCGCCGTCGGCCACCGTGGCGATGACCTCTTCGGTGGCGGGATTCACGACGTCAAACCGGGCTCCGGAGGCGGCGTCGGCCCACTGCCCGTCGATGAACAGGCCGGTGCTGACCGTGGCGATGGCATCGCGGGCCTGCTGCGAGGTGCGGGTGCTCGTTTGGATTGTCATGCGGTTTCTCTTTCTCTGTCTGTGGACGTTCTGTCTGTGGCCGGCCCCGGGTCGAGAATCTGGGCCAGGTGGGTTGCGGGCCGCCCGGGGTCCAGCTGGTTCACCTGCATGGCGCAGGAGAACCCATCGGTGAGGACCACGGCGTCCGGGGTGGTGCCGCGCAGCGCCGGGGCCAGGGCCTGTTCGGCCACCTGCATACTCACCTCGTAGTGCTCTTTTTCAAAGCCGAAGTTCCCGGCCACACCGCAGCAGCCGGTGGCGTCCACCACGCAGGGAACCCCGACGGCGGCCAGCAGGGCCTTCTGCGTGCCCGCCCCAAACACGGCGTATTCATGGCAGTGCGTCTGCAGCACCACCTGCTCCGGCAGCGGCACCGCGGGCGACGGCGTCCAGCCCGCCGCGGACAGCTCGCCCACGTGTGCGGCGAAGCTGCGGACCCGGGCGGCGACCCGGCGGGCCTGCTCGGTGGGGACCAGCTCCGGCAGGTCCTTCCGCAGGGCGGCGGCACAGCTGGGCTCGACGACGACGATGGGCCTCTCGGTCCCGTCATCCAGCACCTCAGCGGCGTTGGCCAGGAGCTTCTTGGCAGTGTCGAGCTGGCCGGTGGAGATCCAGGTCAGGCCGCAGCAGGCGTCCGCGGAGCATTCGGTCCGCTCCCCCGCGCCGGTCAGCACGCGGGCGGCGGCACCGGCGACTTCGGGGCGGAAACCGCGGGTGAAGGTGTCGACGAAGAGCACCACGCCGGTTTTTTGCCCGGCTACACTACCCGGCATCTGCACCCCGGCAGCCGCCAGCTCTGCCCGCCACTCCCCCGCGCCGGCGAACCGGGGCAGGGAGCGTTCGGTCGTGAGCCCGCCCAGCTTCGCGGCCAGCTTGCCGAGCGGCGTTGCCAGGACGGCGTTGACCAGCGGCGCCACCCTGCCGGTGAGCTTCAGCCAGCGCGGCAGCCAGCCCAGGGAGAAGTGCGAGAGCGGGCGTAGCCGGCCGCGGTAATAGTGGTCGAAAAACTCCGACTTGTACGTCGCCATGTCCACGCCGGTGGGACAGTCGCTGGAGCAGGCCTTGCAGGACAAGCAGAGGTCCAGGGCCTCGCGGACCTCCTCGGATTTCCAGCCCTCCTGCACGGTGCGGGCGCCGCGGACCATGTCCTGCAGCACGCGCGCCCGGCCCCGGGTGGAGTCCTTCTCATCCCGGGTGGCCCGGTAGCTGGGGCACATCACCCCGCCGGCATCGGTGCGGCAGCGGCCCACCCCGATGCAGCTCTGCACCGCATGGACGAACGGGTCAATACTGTGTCCCCCGCCGCTTCCCGCGCCAGATCCGGCAGCAGAAGAAGCCGCATCGTCAGTCTCCACCGACGACCCGCCGCCTGCGTGCAGCGGCCGCAGGTCGAAGCTGGTGCGCCATTCCCGCGCGGGCACCCCGTCCAGTGCCAGATGCGCGTCGATCGGATCCGGATCGGTCAGCGATCCCGGGTTCAGGATGCCGGCCGGGTCCCACAGCTTGCGGTAGGCAGCGAAGGCCGCGAGCAGACGCGGCGAATACATCAACGGCAGCAGCTCGGACCGGGCCCGACCGTCGCCGTGTTCCCCGGAGAGCGAGCCGCCGTGCTGCACCACCAGCCGGGCGGCGTCGGCGGAGAACGCACGGAACACCTCCCGTCCGGCCACGGTCCGCAGATCGTAGGTGATGCGGATGTGCATACAGCCGGCCCCGAAGTGCCCGTACATCACACCCTGCAGCCCGTAGTGGTGCAGCAGGTCGCGGAAATCGGCCAGGTAGTCGGCCAGTTTTTCCGGTGCGACGGCGGAATCCTCCCACCCGGGCCAGGACTCACCGCCGGTGGACAAACGAGAAGATAGTCCGGCGCCGTCTTCCCGGACGCGCCACAACGAGGCCCGCTCAACGGCGTCGGGCACCGGGCGGCCTTCGATCAGCCGGCCGTTTTCCGTCAGCCGGGCCAGCAGCCGGTCAGCGTCGGCCTGTACGGAGGCGGGGTCGTCGCCGTCGAGGTCCACGTACAACCAGGCCTTGCCCGCGGGCAGGCCTGTCACCGACCCGGCGCCTCGGCGAAAGCGCATGGTGTCCACAATGGCTTCGTCGATCCCCTCCACCGCGGCCGGGGAGAATTCGAGGATGGTTTCGATGTCCCGGGCGGCCTCCACCACGTCCGGGTAGCCCAGGCAGACCAGCAGCGCGCTGGCCGGTTTGGGCACCAGCTTCATCCGCGCGCCCACGATCACGACGCAAGTGCCTTCGGAGCCCACAAGGGCGCGGGCCACGTTGAAGCCGTGTTCGGGCAGCAGGTTGGCCAGATGATAGCCGGAGACCTGCCGCTGGATCCGGCCCAGTGCCACCCTGAAGTCCGCCAGGTTGGCCTGCGTGAGTTCCCGCAGGCCCGCAGATAGGGCGGCGGCGCGCCGTTCAGAAAAGGTGTCCGCCGGATGGGTCGCGTGCAGGCCGGTGGCCGTGGCGGTGAGCCGGGCGCCGTCGGCCGTGACGACGTCGATCTCCGCCACATGATCCGAGGTGCGGCCGTAGCGCACGGAGTGGTTCCCGCAGGCGTCGTTGCCCAGGGCACCGCCCACAGTGGCGCGGTTCTTCGACGACGGATCCGGGGCGAACGTGAACCGGTTGCCGGTGGCCTGCTCCACCTCGCGGGACAGGACAGCGAGGACGACGCCGGGGTCCACGGCCACGGTGCCGGTGGCCTCATCGATGGCCTGGATACGGTTCAGGTGCCGGGAGAAGTCCAGGATGACGCCGGGACCGATCGCGTTACCGGCCATTGAGGTGCCACCGCCCCGGCTCACCAACGGCGTACCGGTGTCCCGGCACACGGCCAAGACGGCGACGACGTCGTCCACCGACCGCGGGAACACCACGGCCAGCGGCGGGACCCGGTAGTTGGACGCATCGTAGGAGTACTCGGCCAGCCGGCGCGGTGACGAATCGGCCGGGACGCCTGCCGCCGCCAGCGCCGCCAGAACGCGGCGCTGGGCCGCATCCTCTGTGCTGGGGCCCGCGCCGCTCCTCGCGCCGTCGCGCCGGCCGTCGGCCGGGCTGCGGCTGGATCGGCCGCCATTTTCGGCAGCGACGTCCGTATCAGTCATCGGAAGCTCAGCCCGCCACGCCGGCCGGAACGGCATCAGTGACGGTGGCCAGGGCGGCCTCGAAACGCTCTAGTCCCGTGGCGATTTCCTCGGAGGTGACCACCAGCGCCGGGATCAGCCGGACCACGTTGCCGGCGGGACCGCAGGTCAGGGTCAGCAGGCCCTGTTCAGTGGTGGCCTGCTGCACGGCTGCGGCGGTCCCGGCGTCCGGGGTGCCGTCGTCGGCGGTGAACTCGATGCCCTGCATCAGGCCGCGGCCGCGGACGTCGCCGATCACCGGGAAGCGTTCCCGGATGTCCCGCAGGCCCGCCTGGAGCTGCTCGCCGCGGACGCGGGAATTCTCCACCAGGGCCTCCTCCTGCACCACTTCCAGGGTGGCGACGCCGGCGGCAGCGGACACGGCGTTGCCGCCGTAGGTGCCGCCCTGGGAACCGGGCCAGGCCTTGGACATGGTCTCGGTGGACGCCGCGATGGCGGAAATCGGGAAGCCGGAGGCGATGCCCTTAGCCGTGATGATGATGTCCGGCGTGGCACTGGAGTACTGATGGCCCCAGAACTTTCCGGTGCGTCCCACCCCGGCCTGGACCTCGTCGAAAATCAGCTGGATACCGTATTTATCCGCACGCTCCCGCAGGCCCTCCATAAACGCGGGCGGGGTGGGCAGATAGCCGCCGTCGCCCAGGGCGGGCTCGATGAGGAAGGCTGCGGTGTCCTTGGGATCGGTGCGGGTCTGGAGCAGGTAGTCGAGTTCCTGCAGCGCAAAAACGACGGCGGTGTCCTCGTCCCAGCCATAGCGGTAGGCGTAGGGGAAGGCGGACATGTGCACGCCGGCCATCAGCGGCGCGAAGCCGGCGGAAAACTTGGTGCCGGCCGTGGTCAGCGAGGCGGCGGCGACGGTGCGGCCGTGGAAGCCGCCCTGGAACACCACGATGTTCGGCCGGCCGGTGGCCATCCGTGCCAGCCGGACAGCGGCCTCGACGGCTTCGGAGCCGGAATTGGCGTAGAAAACGGAATCGAGGCCGGCCGGAAGCACCTCGCCCAGCTTCTCGGTCAGTTCCAGCAGCGGCTTGTGCATCACCGTGGTGTACTGCGCGTGGATGATCTTGCCGACCTGCTCGCGGGCGGCGGCCACTACCTTCGGGTGGCAGTGCCCGGTGCTGGTGACACCGATCCCGGTGGTGAAGTCCAGGTAGGCCTTGCCGTCGGTCCCGTGGATCCAGCTGCCAAGGGCATGGTCCACCATCACCGGGGTTGCTTGCTTGAGGGCGGGGCTGAGGGAAGTCATGCCGTTATGATGCAGGTCACATCTGTCTATTGTCAACAATCCTGCAATAGGGATACGGTTGTGGCGTGAGTAACACTGTGAGCAAACCGCGGGTGGTTCTACTTTCCGCCCAGGGCGTGGCCCTTCCCTTCAATCTGGACGCCCTCGAGGCTTTGGCGGACGTGACCGTGACCGACGCCGAGGGACTCCCTGGGGCAGTTGCCGGCGCTGATGTCCTGTTCCTCTGGGACTTCTTCTCCTCCGCACTCCGCGACGCCTGGCCGCATGCCGACGCCCTGAAATGGGTGCACGTGGCGGCGGCCGGCGTGGACGCCATGCTGTTCGAGGAGCTGCGGACCTCCGGCGTAGTGGTCACCAACGCGCACGGCACGTTCGACCAGCCGATCGCCGAGTTTGTGCTGGCCTCAATCCTCGCGCACAACAAGCAGCTGCACCTGAGCAAACGGCTGCAGCAGGACTCGGTCTGGAAGCACCGCGAGCTGACCCGCACCGCAGGGTCCCGGGCGCTGGTGGTGGGCACCGGTGGAATCGGCCGCGCCACGGCACGGCTTCTGCGGGCCGTGGGCCTGGAGGTGCGCGGCGTCGGCCGGACCCCGCGGGAGCAGGATCCGAATTTCGGCACGGTGGTCGCCAGCACGGAGCTCGCCGCGCACGCGGGCTGGGCAGACCACGTGGTCCTGGCCGCCCCGCTGACCGAACAGACCCGCGATCTGGTGGACGACGTCGTCCTGGCCGCTATGCAGCCCAGCGCGCACCTTATTAACGTCGGCCGCGGCGCTCTGGTGGACGAAGATGCTCTGCTCCAGGCGCTGCGCCGGGGACAGCTCGCCGCCGCGTCACTGGATGTGTTCCGCGAAGAGCCGCTGCCGGTTTCCCATCCGTTCTGGGGCCTGGAAAACGTCCACCTGTCCGCGCACATGTGCGGCGACGTCGTCGGCTGGCGCGACGCGCTCGCCCGGCAGTTCCAGGACAACTTGGAACGCTGGACGGCCGGCGCGGACCTGGCCAACGTGGTGGACAAGCAGCGCGGCTACGTGAGCTCCTTGCCCTAACCGCGTTTCAAGCTCCAACCCCACATCAACCCGATATATGGAGGTGCCCGCTTGCTGTTCAGCCAAGAGGAATACGATGCCCGGCTCGCCGGGGTCCGCGCGCGGATGGCGCGGCAGGGGCTTTCCGCCCTGCTGGTGACCGACCCCGCGAATCTCTACTACCTCACCGGATACAACGCCTGGTCCTTCTACACACCCCAGGTGCTCTTTGTTCCCGCGGACGGGCCGATGCTGCTGTTCACCAGGGCCATGGACGCCGGCGGCGCGACCCGCACCACGTGGCTTCCTCCGGAAAATGTTGTGGGCTACCCGGAGCGGTATGTCCACCGCCCGCACCTGCACCCCTTCGATTGGGTGTCTTTCGCCCTCCGCGAGCGCCACCTGATCGCCCCGGCGGCTGCGGGCTGTGTGGGCCTGGAAATGGACTCGCATTTCTTCTCCCCCAAGGCCTACCGCTCCCTGGTCAACGCCGTGCCGGAATGGACGCTGGTGGACTGCTTCGAACTGGTGAATTGGGTCCGTGCGGTCAAATCCCCCGCCGAGCTTGAGCTGATGCGCAAGGCGGCACGGATCTGCACCGGGGCCATGGAAGCCGCCGTCGCCAGCATCGCCGTCGGCGTCCGCCAGTGCGACGCCGCCGCCGCCATCAGCTCCGCGCAGATTGCCGGGGTGGACGGCATCGGCGGGGACTACCCGGCGATCGTGCCGATGCTGCCCACCGGCGAGGCGGCGGACACCCCGCACCTGACCTGGAGCGAGGACCGATTTGAGGCCGGGCAGGCCGTGGTGGTGGAACTCGCCGGTGCGTACCACCGCTATCACGCGCCGCTGGCCCGCACGGTGGTGCTGGGGCCGCCGTCGGACCGGCTCGCGAAACTGGCCGACGCCGTCGCCGACGGGCTGGACGCGGTCCTTACCGAAGTCCAGCCGGGCGTGCCGGTGCACGAGCTCGCCCGCACCTGGAACCGGACGCTGGCCAAGTACGGTCTGGAAAAGCCCTCCCGGATCGGGTACTCGATCGGCATCGGCTATCCGCCGGACTGGGGCGAACGCACCATCTCGCTCCGCTCCGAGGACGAAACCGTCCTGGCGGAAAACATGACCTTCCATCTGATCGGCGGTATGTGGATGGATAACTACGGCTACGAACTCTCCGAATCAATCCGCGTCGGCCCCGACGGCGTGGAACCCCTCACCAGCTTCCCGCGGGAACTGCTCCAGAAAGGCAGCTAGCCCATGACCGTGAACTCCTTTGCCGCCCAGCCTCGGACCACTGACGTCCGGACCGCTCTCCCACTGGCGGACCGTGCCGCCGGCCTGGTCGGTTCCGTGATCGATTCCAGCACCTCGCTGCTGGCCTCGCAGACCCATGACATTGTCCGCTTCGCCATGGGCTCCCCCGCCGACGAAGCGGTGCCGGTGGAGGAATTCCGCGACATCGCTGCCAAGGTCCTGGACCACAGCTCCATGACCTACGGCGCCACCGAGGGTGAACCCGGGCTGCTCGAGGCCCTGGTGGGCTACTTGGCCGGCACCTCGGAGCCCGCGGATCCCGACCGTATCACCATCACCGCCGGGGGCATGCAGGGCCTGGACCTGGCCTGCAAGATCTTCATCAACCCCGGTGACCTGGTGATCGTCGAAAGCCCCACCTACACCAATGGCAGCGCCACCGCCCTGAGCTACGGCGCGGATTTGTTGGAGGCCCCGGTGGACGAGGACGGCCTGATCGTGGAGGCCCTGCCGGAGCTGGTCGCAGCCACCGGCCGCATTCCCAAGGCCATCTACACCATTCCCAACTTCCAGAACCCGTCCGGCGTCACGCTCTCCCTGCCGCGCCGGCAGCGGCTGCTGGAACTCGCGCACGAGTGGAACGCCGTGATCATCGACGACGATCCGTACGGGCTGCTGCGCTTCGAAGGCGAGGACCTGCCCTCCCTGCAGACCCTGAGCCCGAACGATCCGCTGCTCTTCTCCGTCCGCACCTTCTCTAAGATCCTGGCCCCCGGTCTGCGGGTGGGCTGGGTGGACACCGATCCCGCCGTGCGCCAGCTGGTCATCAACGCCAAGCAGGCCATGGACACCTGCACCAACGTGCCCGCCCAGCACATCGTGGCCGAGTTCATCCGCCGCGGCGGCCTGGACCAGCACCTGGCCGGCCTGCGCACCGAATACAAGCACCGCAAGGACGCCATGCAGGAGAGCCTGCACCGGCACATGGGCAACCGGATCACCACCACCGACCCCGAGGGCGGCTTCTTCCTCTGGCTCACCCTGCAGGGCGAGGACGCGCACATCTCCACGCAGAAACTGTTCGAGACGGCTCTCGCCGAAGGGGTCGCTTTTATCCCCGGCCCCGCACTGTCGGCGAGCGGAAAGTTCGACGACGCCCTGCGGCTCTGCTTCGCCTCCACCACTCCGGAGCGGGCCGAGGAAGGCATTATCCGGCTGCGCCGGGCGATGGACCGGGAGCTGGCGGCATTGGATGACGGCGGGCTGGGTGGCGGAATGCGCGGAGGCGGGACGCGGTGAGTGCCCAGTCCAGCTTGGTAGGACGCGCCGGGCATCAGGAAGTCAACGACCTGGAGGCCAAGGTGCTGAGCCTGATCAGCGAGGCGGACCTCGTTGAGCTGACCTCCGCGCTGGTCGCCGCCGGGGGTGAGAATCCTGGCGGGACCGAGGAGGCCACCGTGGATGTTCTGGCGGATTTCTGCCGCGGCTCGGGCCTGGAGGTATCCACAGAGCTGGTGAACCCAGGCCGACCAAACCTCACCGCCGTTCTGCCGGGTGGCACCCAGCCGGGTCTGCTCTTTCTGGGGCACTCCGACGTCGTGCCCGCCGGGGTCGGCTGGGACCGTCCGCCGTTTGAGCCCACCGTCCGGAACGGCCGGCTGTTTGGCCGGGGTGCCACGGACATGAAGGGTGGACTGGCGGCGGTGCTTATTGCGTTTAAGGCGCTCCGAGCTGCCGGCGTCGAACTGTCAGGCAGCGCCGCCTTGGTCTGCACTGTGGATGAGGAGGATCTGGGCATTGGTATCCGCGCGTACACCGCTGCCGCGCTGGCAGCTGTTCCGGTTTCCCCGCTCGCCCCGGCCTTCCCCTATTCGGCGTGCGTGGTGGCTGAGCCCACCGATCTGGAGACGGTTATCGCCTGCCGCGGGGACAGTTACCTGGAGCTGACCGTCACCGGGAAGTCGGCGCACTCCGGCCGGCCCGCGGATGGCCGCAACGCCATCGACGCTGCGGCGAAAATCCTGGATCTGGTCCGCGCAGACCACGCCCATCTGCAGTCCGAGGCGGATGACCTACTGGGCTCGGGGACCTGGAATATCGGGCTCATCCGCGGCGGCACCGGCATTTCCATGGTGGCAGCGGAGTGCACAGTGTCGTTGGATCGGCGGCTGCTGCCCGATGAGGACCCCCAACTGATCCTGGAGAAGTTACTGGCCCGGATTCACAAGGCCGGAATCGATTCCGACGGTATCTCGGTGGAGGCCTCCGTAACCATGGAGATGCCTGGCTTCCGCACCCCGCCGTCGCATCCCTTGGTAACGAACGCAGTGAAGGCGCTTGCCGACGTCGGCGTGGCCAGCGTTGTGAATGCCTGGTCCGCGGCGTGCGACGGCGGCTTCATTTCCCGGGATCTCGGCCTGCCGGTGATCGTGATGGGCCCCGGCGGGCTCAACGACCAGGCACATCAGGTCAATGAGTCGGTCAGTATCGCCGAGCTGATCGCGGCGTCGGGGGCCTATGCCCTGATGTGTCTGCGCCACGTGGCGTAGCGGGGTTGGGCTGCGCTGGGACCCAGGCGTCCGCCGTCGTCGTCGGTTAAGGGAGTCATCGGTGAGCGGGCCCGCGCACGGATTCCCAGCCTCTGTTAGAGCTGTCTACTAGTGTGACCCCACCGGTCACTCCAGTAACGAGCAGTGGGAAACTGCGCGCTGTCCTGCCGCCGCGGGCCGTCCAGGCGTTACGCCGTTGCCGCTTCTACGTTTCCGCCGCCGGTGAGCCGCTCCAGGGCATCGTCCATGTGGGTGATCAGGAGCCGGCCGACGAGGTCCTCGTCCCCCGCGGCCAGGGCTTCTGCGATGGCCTGATGCTCACCCACCCGTGCATGCGGATCCGGATAACGGCGTTCCAACGCGGTGAGACACATCCGGGTCTCGGTGAGCAGAGTGTTGTGCATGCGCGTGAGCCGGGGGCTTTCCGCGGCGGTGACAAGGGTGGAGTGGTATTCCATGTCTGCTTCGGACATCGCGTCCATGTCTCCCTTGTCGGCAGCCTGTTTCATGGACTGCACAGTCTGCAGCAGCTTGGCCGCAACGTCCTGGCCGCCCCGCTGCAGGATGAGTTCGGAGGCGGCCCGCTCGACGGCGGTGCGCGCCACGTACATGTCCCGCACCTCTGCGTCGGTCATGGTGATGACAAACAGCCCACGGTTTCGGATGCTGATCAGCAGGCCTTCCTGGGTGAGGCGCTGCATGGCCTCGCGCAGGGGACCGCGGCTCACACCCAGTTCCTTGGCCAACTCGGTCTCGACCAGCTGGCTGCCCGGCGCGATCTGTCCGTAGCCAATGGCGGTACGTAGTTTCCCGGCGATGATCGACGGCGTTGACTCGCGCTCCAGGGGATCAAATATTGCCATCAGGAACCACATTCCGGTCGGGGCTCCGGGTGCTGAATCCGGGCCGTGTAGAAGTCCGCTTGACGCGGATAACTTGTCTACAATCCTACAGCGGCCCTGACGGAGTTGAGTGAAATGTGGCGCTGGATGCCGACTTGAGCGAGGTGTCGCTCGTCAGGTGCCCGGGGCCGGTCGGGAAACCCCTCCGTTCTGGGTGAAATCGACCGGTTTGGGATTTCCCTGCCACAGCACAGCGGAGGGAAATTCCACAACGGCAGGAAAATCCCAAATCGGAGGAAAACTGCGTCCAGCCCAGCGGTCTACCCGACCCGACTACCCGGCTCACACCGCAGACTCCGCGAGCAGCGCGGCCAGCGGAACCTCCACCACCTCGCCGTTCAGCACCCGGGGATACGGCTGGCCGGTGAACTCAGAGAGGGTGAGCCGGATCAGGGTGCCGTGCGCCACGGCGATGATCCGCTGGCCGGGGAACTGCAGGGCCAAATCGCGCAGGGCAGCGAGCCCGCGACGCGCCACTGCTTGTTCCGGTTCGCCGACGCCAAGGGCAGCTGTGAGCTGCGGTTCGGTCAGCCCGTTCAGGGGCAGCCCTTCTGCGGGCCCATAGTCCCTCTCAATCAGCTCCGGGACGGTGCCGGCCGGCTGCAGTCCGGCCGCGTCAGCAATAAGGTGAGCCGTCTGCACGGCACGCAGCAGCGGCGATGACACCACCACATTCCACGGATCGGCGGCGAGCAGCCGCCCGGCTTTGCGCGCCTGGGCCCGGCCCACGCCGTTCAGCGGATTATCGGTGCGGCCCTGCAGCCGTCGCTCCTGGTTCCAGTCCGTTTCGCCGTGCCGGACCAGGACCAGCCGCTGAGTTGGCCTCCGGGCCGCGCTCACGCCGGCACCAGTGTGCGGGGAGCTGCTTCCGACTGCTGGCGTGCAGCCTCGGAAGCGAACACATGAGCCCTCAGCACCTCCGGCAACACCCGGTCCCCCGGCTTGGGTACCCATCCGGTGACATGCGCCCGCAGCGTCTTGCCCTGCCAATCCGCGGAGACGTCAAACCCGTGCGGCCCGTAAAGCGCGGAGGTCACCACACCGGTCCGTGCCCGGCCAACGTCCCAACCGGTGTCCCAGCCTTCGTCCCCGACAAGGTTCGGCTGCAGGGGCGGCTGCACCGGGTGCAGGGGCGGCTGCACCGGGTGCAGCACCAGGTCCAGCGGAGACACCGCGGCGGTCACCGCCAGCGCACCGTGCCCCAGACCGGCTGCGCCCAGGCACGGTCCGGCGTCGAGCCGTGCGCCGGGGATGCTGATGCCCTCCGCGACCTGAAGCTGTCCCTCTGCCCAAGTCCCGTCCAGCAGCACGGCATCGCTGACGAAAGACGCCACAAACGCCGACGCCGGCTTCCTTACCAGCTCCTCCGGGGTGCCGATCTGCTCAATCCGCCCGGCCCGCAGCACCGCCACCCGGTCGGCCAGGGCCAGGGCCTCCGCACGGTCGTGCGTGACGTGCACCGAGGTCAGTCCCTGCTCGCTCGTCAGCGCCTTCAAGTCCAGCCGGAGCCGAGCCCGCAGCGGTTCGTCCAGGGAAGACAACGCTTCGTCCAGGAGCAGGGCCTGCGGAGCGCCAACGATCGCCCGCGCCAGGGCCACGCGCTGCCGCTGCCCGCCGGAGAGTGCAGCGGGCGGCCGCTCCCCCAGCCCGTCCAGCCCCACCAGCCCCAGCACACTGCGCACCCGGGCATCCGCAGCTTTGCGGGGCACCCCCGCCAGGCGCAGCGGATACCCCACGTTCCGGGCCACTGACCAGTGCGGCCAGATCGCGTGATCCTGGAACACCATGCCCAGGTTCCGCTTCTCCGGCGGCACCCAGGCGCCCGGCCCCGCCACCGGCGTGCCACCGAGGCGCAGGGTGCCGCCCTCCGGTTGAACAAACCCGGCGATGCTGCGCAGCAGCGTGGTCTTGCCGGAACCCGACGGGCCCAGCAAAGCCAGGAACTCGCCGTCGTGCACCTCCAGGTCCACATTCGCGAGGCCAACATGGCCGTTGGCATAGACGTGGCGCAGGCCTTGAAGGCTGATCGAAGACATTTACTTTCCCTTCCGGAAGCGGGTGCGCGCTGTGCGGCGGGCACCCAGGGCGGCGGTCGCGGAGAGCCCCGCGACGCCGACAATCGTGACCAGCAGCGCCAAGGCGGACGCCGAGTTATAGTCTCCGGCCTGCTGAAGGTTGAAGATGACCACGCCCAGCGTCTGGGAGCCGGGCGCCACCAGGAGGATGGAAATGGTCAGTTCGCGCACGGCGGTCAGCGCCACGACGACGGCGCCGCTCACCGCCGCGGGCACGCTCAGCCGCAGCGCAACGTCGCCCAGGGCCCGCAGCGGGCCTGCACCGGAGATCCGCGCGGCCTCGTCCAGGGACACCGGCACGGATTCCAGCGGTGCCCGCACGGATTGGACCACCAGGGCCAGGAACGCCATGACGTAGGCGCCAAGGATCACCCACGGCGTGTTGAAGATGCCCAGCGCCGGAGCAATCAGCAGCCACGCGACGGCCAGGACCAGGCCCGGCAGCGCCTGCGGCAGCATGGCGGTGACGTCCAGCGCGGCGTTGGAGCGGTGTTTGGTCCGGGTCAGGAGCGCACCAACACCGAGTCCCAGCACACCGCACGCCAGCGCGGCACCGAGCGCGAGCAGCACCGAGTTGGCGATGCCGGTCAGCGCTCCGCCGCTGGTGACAGCGCGGGTAATGTTCGCCAGGGTCAGGTTCTCCCAGGTCAGCGGCACTCCGGGCGCGGGCAGCAGCGCCTGCTCGGTCAGCGCCAGCAGCGGCAGGACGCAGACGACGGCGGCGGTGCACCACAGCAGCGCCGTCACCAGCCAGCGGGCGGACCCCAGCTGCAGCGGCAGTGCGGCCGCTCCGGAGCCTCCCAGTTCGCTGCCGGCGGGCAGTCGGCGCTGCAGCAGTACGGCGGCCAGGCCCAGGACCAGCAGCACGACGCCGATCGCGGCCACGGCGGGCAGCGGATTGGTCACCGTGCCGGAGGCCAGATAGCGGTACACCAGGGTGGTGAGCGTGGTGTACCGCTCGGGCAGGCCAATCAGTGCTGGAATGCCGAAGTCGGAGAGGTTAGCCACCAGCGTGAGCACAAACGCGGCCACCACGGCCGGGCGCACCAGCGGCAGGGTCACCTGGCAGAACGTGCGCAGCCCGCCCGCACCGCTGATCCGGGCGGCTTCTTCGAGGCTGCCGGGAACCCGGCGCAGCGCTGCACTGATCACCAGGTAGGCCAGCGGATAGGAGTGCACGGCGAGCAGGAACACCACACCATTGCCGCCGTAAATATCCAGAACCGGGCCCGCGGATCCGGTCAGCGCCATCAGCGCCTTGTTCACGGTGCCGGCCGGAGCGAGCAGCGCCATCCAGGACATCGCCCCAATGAACGGCGGAATCAGGAACGGCAGCAGGAAGATCCAGCGCAGCACCGTCCGGCCCGGCAGATCGGTCCGGTCCAGGACGACGGCGAGCAGCGCACCACACGCGGTGGCCAGCGCGGCTGATCCGGCGGCCGAGGAAACCGAGTTCCACGCCGCCGCCAGCACGGCCGGGTCCGTGAGCACGTCGGCGTTGGCCGGCTGGGCCCCGCGGAACACAATGACGCCCAGTGGCAGGAGCACCAGCAGCGCCAGCACCGCCCAAACGGCCAGCCGAAGCCAGTGCAGTCCATCGCCACGGGATCCGTCACCCCGGGATCCCCGGGCGGTGGGGCTGACCCGCCCCGCCGGCAGGGACACGGTATTACTTGAGGAGATCATTGAACTTCGCGACGGCGCCGGCCTGCTTCTCGGCAATCACCGTGAGGTCCGGGTTCAGCAGCTCAAGGTCGGCGAGGGCAGGCGCACCCTCCGGGACACCGGCGTCGTTCCGCACCGGGAGGTAGGACTGCGCCACGGCCAGTTCCTGGCCTTCCTTCGAAACCAGGAACTGAACGAACTGATTGGCGGCGTCCGGATTCTTCGCATCAGCGAAGACGCCGGCCGGCTGGGAGACGTACGGAACGCCGTCGGTCGGGTAGGACAGGGCGATGGGCGAGCCCTTCGCCGCCAATTCGCGGGCCACGTAGTCCACCACAATCCCGATCCCCGAGGTGCCGGCGGCCACGGCCTGACCCACCGGACCGTTGCTTTCCAGCACGGTGGGTTCGTTCTTGATCAGGTTCTTCAGCCAGTCCTCCCCCAGGTCCGGGGTTTCGAGCCAGACCGTGGTGTTGAAGGCAGCGGCACCGGAGACGTCCGGGTTCGGCATGGCGATCATGCCCTTGTATTCTTCGTCGGTCAGTTCGGCCCAGGAATCCGGGGCGCTGTCCACCAGCGTGGTGTTGTAGGCGATGACGGTGGGAATGATGCGGGTGCCCACGTAGTAGCCCTCGGCGTCGACCAGGTCGTCAAAGAGGTCATGGCTCAGTTCTCCGGCGTTGTCGATGTCCAGGACCTGCAGGTCGCCCTCGGCGGCGTAGGC
Organism: Arthrobacter sp. UYP6; assembly: GCF_040547315.1. Taxonomy (NCBI): domain Bacteria; kingdom Bacillati; phylum Actinomycetota; class Actinomycetes; order Micrococcales; family Micrococcaceae; genus Arthrobacter; species Arthrobacter sp. UYP6. The sequence continues at coordinate 3,303 of NZ_JBEPPM010000008.1, read as the reverse complement.
CTCGAACGTGGGGACGTCGGCGGCGAGGATCACGTCGGCCTGGATGCCTCCGGTCTCCTTCTCGGTGGCGATCCGGGTCTTCAGCTCGCCGGTGCCGGCGCGGAAGACCTCAACGCGAACCTCCGGATTGACCTCGTTGTAGGCGGCGACCACCTCATCGATCTTGGCCTGCGGCTCGGAGGTGTACACCGTGAGCGTGCCGGCGGCGCCGGAAGCGGCGCCTGACGCTCCGGCTGCCGGCGAGTTCTCGGCGCCGTCGGCGCTGCCGCCGCAGGCGGTCAGGAGAGCAAGCGAAGCAACAGAGACGACGGCGAGGGCGGGGTACTTACGGTGCAGCAACGGGTTCTCCTTCGGCGACCGGCAGCAGCGGCTGCTGCCGGTAAGGGTGGCCCGGTGCCCGTATGGGCTCCGGGAGGGGACGGTCGGAACGGATCGTGCCAGCGGCCGGGACGGCCCCGGGGTGCGCTGTGGTTTGTGGGTGAACGGCGTTCCTGCTGAACACCACGGCTCCGGCGGGCTGCAGCGGCACCGGTACGGCACTGAAACTGCCTTCGCCCAGCCGGATGACCGAGAGCCAGCTGCTGTCCACGCCCTGCACGGTTCCCGGCGGGGCCAAAAGATCCTGGCCGTAGGACACCGCCGGGCCGGCCCAGACCGGAACAGCGCCCAGCCGGCCGGACACCGCATGGTGATAGTGCCCGCACAGGACGGCGCGGACGTCCGTGCCGGCCAGCACCCCGGCGAGTTCTGCTGGCCGGGCCAGCCCGCGGCCGGCCAGCTGCGGCAGCAGAGAATCGACGGGTGGATGATGCAGGGCCAGGACGGTGCCGTCGGGTGCAGGCTCGGCCAGGACAGTGTCCAGCCAGTGCAGCTGTTCTCCCGTGAGCCGGCCTGCGGGCTGGCCGGGGTCGTCCGAATCCAGCGTGATGAGGCGCAGACCCCCCACAAAATGCACATCGTCGCCCGGCCCGGGCCCCGTGTCGGTCCGCGAACCCGTGAACTCTTCTGCCGTCCACGCCCGGGTGCCGGGAACATCATGGTTACCGGGCAGCACGATCACCGGGCAGCCCAGCTCCCGGCCGGCCCGGGCGAAAAGCCCTGCGGCACCGGCGTAGATGTCCCGGCCGCAATCCGCGATGTCACCGGTCACCACCACGGCGTCGGGCCGGTAGCGGGCGGCAGCGCGCAGGGCCTCGGCGGTGCGTGCCCAGGTGTCCAGGGCACCAAAGAGCAGCTCACCCGGGTGACGCAAATGTGTGTCCGTGAGGTGGATCAGGGTGTACCCGTGCCCGTTCATGCAGCGGGAATTCCGGTGCCGTGCAGCAGGACGCGGGCCCGGGCCAGCAGATCCCGGCCCAAACCGTGCCGCAGCAGATAGGCGGCGGAACCTGTCTCGCCGTCGAAGGACTCCGCAGCCAGCTCCTGCAGTGCGCCGTCCAGGACCTCGGGCGGACTGGCCAGGTGCAGTCGGACAGCGGTGGCCATTTCCGCAGAATCAGTGACTAGGCCGCCAAGCCTGGCCAGCACCGCCTGCCGGAAGGAACGGGGAAGGGCCTCCTCGGTGCGCGCGTAGTCCTCCACAATGGCACGGCGGGAGGACCCCGCGGCGTCAAGCACCAGCGCGATCACCAGCCCGGTGCGGTCTTTCCCCGCCGCGCAGTGCACCAGGACCCGGCCGTCAAGGTTCCGGATCACCTCGCTCACGGCGCTGGTGAGCGCCGGGGCGCAGTTCTGCAACAGATGCCGGTAAACGGATTCGATCGGCTCGGAGACGGGGATGCTTCCGCGGTAAAGGGGAACATTCAGCACCTGCGTCCCAGCGGGAACATGATCAGGAGCCGCGGCAGCCTCAGCCGGTTCGCGCAGGTCCACCACCATGGTGATCCGGTGTGCAGCCAGTTCAGCGAGACCGGCAGCGTCAAGGCCGTTCAGGGCTCCGGACCGGAACAGCAGTCCCCGGCGCAGTCCCGGAGTTCCGGTTCCTGCTGCCGCGTCACGGAAATTGAACAATCCGCCAGCTGAGGGCGGAACGTCTGCGGGCACCTGCGGACTGGAGGGCAAATCGGTATTCATGGAACCTCTGGGTCGTGCTTGGTAGGACTCTTAGAGTTCACCCAGCCGAGGTTAATCCGCGGTGAATTCGGAGTAGCAGCCAGGCCAACCCTGCCCGAACACTCCGCCCTCCCAAGGTCCCGCCCACGCCCTATCTGCTACTACCGATGCGTCCCACGGTTGTAACGGTGCTGCTGCTTTTCGGCTACACCAGTCCTGGCAGAGCGGGCTCTCGCTTGGCAGTCTCAAGTAAAAAAGTGGAGCACCATGCCCCGGGGTTCCTCCACTCCTGCATCGATCGCGGCTAGGCTGGCGCTGAAGTACCGATACGCCCGTTTTAGGGCGGCACACCGCAAGCGCCGTCACGGCGACATATCTACAGGGGGAATAACGCGTGAGTGAACCGACGCAGCCAAACAACCAATCAGGATCCAATCCCGGGCCGTGGAATTCCGGGCAGCAAGGCCAGCCGGGGCAGCAGGGGCCGCACCAGGGCGGGCAGCCCAACCCCGGTGCCCCCGGCGGCTACAACTATCCGGGGCAGGCCTCGCCGGCGCAGGGCGGCTACGCGTACCCGGGAAATCCCTACGGACAGACGCCACCCGCCGAGGACCCGGCCCGTCCCCAACAGGTGAACATGGCGTTCTGGCTCCTGATTGGCACCGCGGTCCTCGGGTTGATCTCGCTGCCCTTCACCATTTCCTACATGAACTCGCCGGAGTACCTCGAGTACTTGGAGACCGTTTCGCGGGATCTGGGCCTACAGGTTGATTCGCAGGCACTCGCCGACAGCGTGGCAGGCAGCACGATTTCCACGGTGTTGGGCGTGATCCTCGGGACAGCCGTAAGGGTTGGGCTTGCCCTGCTGGTCCGTGCCGGCTTCAACTGGGCACGAATCGTCCTGACGATCCTAGCGGTGCTCTCCCTGATCGGCTTGATCGGCCTTTTTACCACCGGGCCGGTGGTTGGCGTCCTGACGCTGGTGAGCCTGGTGGCCACCTTGGCCGCCGTCGTCCTGCTGTACATGAAGCCGTCCGGCGAGTACTTCACCCGGAAGAAGGCTTACCGACAGGCCAAGAAGCTCGGCGCCTACCAGGCCTAGTTCCGATTGGTTGGGAGGGGTGGGGGGGGGGGGCCGCCCCCCCCCCCCCCCCCCCGGGGGGCCCCCCCCCCCCCCCGGCCCCCCCCCCCCCCCCCCCCCCCCCCCGGGGGCGGCGCGTGGGGGGCAGCGCGCCGGAAACCCACCGCGGG
>NZ_JBEPPM010000007.1:0-176295 GCF_040547315.1 Arthrobacter sp. UYP6 | reverse complement strand
TCAAACAACAGATGCATCCGAAATACTCGGAAAAACAATTGAATGTCTTTCTTTTCTCTTCGCTGCAGTGTTTCTTTATTCTATTTCATCCGGACCGTTTTAGCAATTCCGCGATATTCGCGAAATCCGGCTGAAACAATCGGATGAGCCCGTCACGAAACATCGGATGAAATCCGCTGCCGTGTTTTTGGGCTGTTGCCGGATCCGGGAGTCTTGCCTGCAGACCATGTCCGCCAGGCACTCACCGGAGCAACTCACTAAACTTTACACACCCTCCGGCATGCGTGCAAGCCGGGGGTATGTGATCTGCTGCACGCCCCGGAAAGTCGATGGCCGTGAACGCAGAAGGCCGGCTCCCCGGCCCCGAAACCCTGGAATCCCAGAGCCCCGGAGCCGAAAGCCGGCCTTCCTTATTGCTGTCAGTTCAGGTGGACTGAGCCAGTTGCCTGATCCAAACTAGACGGCGGATACTTCCACCGTTGCCAGGGTGCGCTTGCCGCGGCGCAGCAGCAGATACTTGCCGTGCAGCAGCTCCCTTTCTCCAATTACTGCCTCGGCGTCCGTTATCTTGTGGTTGTTCACGTACGCGCCACCCTCAGAAACCGTCCGCCGGGCGGCGGAGTTACTTCCCGACAGGCCCGAGGCGACCAGCAGATCAATAATGCCCAGGCCACTGCTGTCCACCACTACCCGCGGGAGCTCAGCTGTGGCCGCGGTGAGGGTCGCTTCGTCCAGCTCGCTGATTTCGCCCTGCCCAAACAAGGCGGCGGAAGCGGCGATAACCTTCTCCGTTGCTTCCGTCCCATGGATAAGGGAGGTCACGTCGTAGGCCAGCCGGCGCTGGGCCGCGCGCTTGTGCGGTTCCTCGGCAACGGCGCGGGCCAGCTCTTCAATCTCTGCCTTCGTCAGGAAGGTGAAGACCTTGAGCCGGTCAACGACGTCGGCGTCCGAGGTGTTCAGCCAGAACTGGTACATCGCGTACGGGCTGGTCATGCTGCCGTCCAGCCAGATGGCGTTGCCCTCGCTCTTGCCGAACTTGGTCCCGTCCGAGTTGGTGATCAGCGGGGTGCCCAGGGCGTGCACGCTCTTGCCTTCCACCTTGCGCACCAGTTCGGTGCCTGAGGTGAGGTTGCCCCACTGGTCCGATCCGCCGGTTTCCAGCACACAGTTGTAGTCGCGGAAGAGCTGGAGGTAATCCATACCCTGCAGCACCTGATAGCTGAACTCGGCGTAGGAAATGCCTTCGTCAGAGTTCAGCCGCGAGGAGACAATCTCCTTCTTGATCATGGTGCCCACCCGGAAGTGCTTGCCGATGTCCCGAAGGAAGTCGATGGCACTCATGGGCGCGGTCCAGTCAAGGTTGTTAACCATCTGCGCGGCGTTGTCTCCGTCAAAACTGAGGAAGCGCTGCACCTGCCCCTGCAGGTAACCGACCCATTCCGAGACGGTTTCCTTGGTGTTCATAGTGCGTTCGGCTGTGGGCCGCGGATCTCCCACCAGGCCGGTGGATCCTCCCACCAGCGCGAGCGGACGATGGCCGGCCAGCTGCAGGCGGCGCATCGTCAGCAGCTGCACCAGATTTCCCAGATGCAGGCTCGGCGCGGTGGGATCGAAGCCGCAATAATAGGTGATCGAATCCCCGGCGAGCAGTTTCTCCAGTTCGGCCTCATCAGTGGAGACATGGACCAGGCCACGCCACTTCAGTTCCTGCCAAACGTTGTCGAAAGTCGGATCGTTCTTCTGGGCGCTCAGGCCCGCTGGGGTTTGCGTAGTCACGTCTTCCAAAATATCAGTCTTCTTCGTCGATAATTCCGGCGGGAACCGCACGGGCCGCAATAAGACGCAGGCGCTGCGTGGGACGGGTCATCGCCACATAGAGATCCCCGACTTTCCCGGCCGCAGCAGTCAGCAGCTCTTCAGGCTCAAGGATGACGACGCCGTCGAACTCCAGTCCTTTGGCGTCCCGCGGCGAGGTGACCACAATGTCCTGCTCCAGGCCGCCGGCACCGGTGCCCAGCCGCTTGCCGTACACCGCCCCGACTTCCCGGCGCACTGCGTCGAGGTGGTGTTCCTCGGCAATGATTGCGAGCAGGCCGCCCTCCAACGCCGCCAGGTCCTCCGGCAGCGTCTCCATGAGCCGGGTAATCAGCCCACCCTCCGGCACGGAGTCGATGAACGGCGCCCAGCGTCCCTCGCGGACCGCCTTCGGTGCGGACACGACCAGGCCGGCCGCGTTGGCCATGCGTACCGCTGCTTCGGCGATCTGCGCCGGGGTGCGGTAGTTCACGGTCAGTTCCTCGAGCGTCCAGCGGTCTCCCACGAACGGCGTCAGCGCCTGCTGCCACGAGGTGGCGCCGGCGGCGGAACTGGTCTGGGCAATATCGCCCACCACCGTGAAGGACTTCAGCGGGCAGCGGCGCATCAGCAGCCGCCACTGCATGGCCGACAGTTCCTGCGCCTCGTCCACCACAATGTGCCCAAAGGCCCAGGTGCGGTCGACGGCGGCACGGTCGGCCGCGGTCAGGCGCGCCTCCCCCACGGTGTTGTGGTCCGCGAGGTCCTCGGCGGACAGGATGCCGTGGGCACCGGAGTCTTCCAGGAAGCCTTCGGTGTTCTCGATGGCGCGCTCTGCGTTGGCCAGGTCCCGCTTGCGCTGTTCCTCGCGCAGGGCATGGTCACGGCCGGCTGAAGCATCCAGCTCCCCCAGCAGCTCGGCGGCCTCGTCCAGCAGCGGAATATCCGCTTCCGTCCACAGCGCGTCCGGGCTGCGGCGCAGCAACTCGATTTCCTTGGCACTGAGCTCGGGAGCCGCGCCTTCAAGGTGCCCGGGCTTGCTGAAGAGCTCTGAGAGCAGCTTCTCCGGCGTCATCGGCATCCAGCACAGGTTCAGCGCCACGCGCACATCGCGCGAAGAGCGGACATCCTCGGCCAGATAGGCCCGGTCGGTGCTGTTGCCGGCACCCGCTGACTCTTCGAGCTGGTCGGTCAGCTGCTCGGTGAGTTCGCGCAGGAGGATCTTCACGAAGGTGACTCGGGCCTCATTGTGCGGCTTGCCGGTGGCGGGGGGGGGGGGGGGGGGGGGGCCCCCCCCCCCCCCGGGGGGCGGCCCGGGTGGGGTCGGGAACCTCACTGTAGCCGGGGGTGGGGGGGAGCAGGGGGGGGGGGGGGGGCGGGGGGGTGGGCGCCCCCCCGTCGATGTGGGGGGGGGGGGGGTGGGGGGTGGGGTGGTTGGCGGCGGGCTTAATCCCCCCTGGGGGGGGGGGGGGGGGGTTGGGGGGGGGGGGGGGGGGGGGGGGCCCGGGCCCGGGCCCCGCGCCACCATCTTCGGCGTCAGCAGAAGGATGGTTCCCTCAACATTCAGCTTCCGGGGTTCCAGCGGAAGACGCTGCCGGTTGGCGACGGCGCGGGCCACCACATCGGCCATGGAAATCCGGCCCTTGATCTCGGCCACGAGCGCGTCCTCTTCCTGGACAGCAGTGATGCCGGGCATCAGCTGTCCAAGGCTGGACATGACGACGCCGGTTTCGCCCAGGGACGGGAGAACGCGTTCGATGTAGCGGATAAAGGCATTGGAGGGACCGACGAGCAGCACACCGGCGGACTTGAGTCGTTCGCGGTGCGTGTACAGCAGGTAGGCGGCACGGTGGAGTGCGACGGCGGTCTTACCGGTTCCGGGTCCGCCCTGCACCACGAGGGTGCCCGCGAGCGGTGCCCGGATGATGCGGTCCTGCTCGGCCTGGATGGTACCGACGATGTCCGACATCTGCCCGGTGCGCTTGGAATTCAGGGCCGCCAGCAACGCGCCTTCGCCCTGCAGCGCTTCCTCTTCCTCGAGCATGCTGTAGTCCAGCACATCATCTTCGATGGCCTGGACGTTGCGGCCCTTGAGGATCAGGTGGCGCCGACGTCGTACGCCCTGACGTTCAAAAGCGGTGGCCTGATAGAAAGTGCCGGCCTCCGGGGCGCGCCAGTCGACCATCAGCCGCTGTAGGTCCTCAGTGGACAGGCCGATGCGGCCGATGTAGCGTTCCTCGCCGTCGTCGAGGTCCAGACGGCCGAAAACCAGTCGGTCGTCCACAGCATTTAGCTGCGCCAGACGGTCCTCATACATGGTGGCAAAGGCATCGCGCTCGGAGCGGTTCTGATGCGAACCGGCCGAGTGGCTGCGCCGGACCTGGGCCAGCTGCTCGCGCTTTTCTTCACGGAGTTCATCGAGTCGTGAGTACAAACCGGCGACGTAATGTCGCTCATGTTCCAGCTCATGGTGGGCAGAAGACGTTTCAGGCATGTTCGCGTTCCCTCTCGCAAAGGCAGACCCACAAGTTTAGCGTGCATTTGGACTTTTTCCATGCATTGAGCTATCTAAGTGGCCCCGGCTCTTGCCGGGCGGGTCCAAGTGCGCCTCCGGCCGGAGACGCGGTGATGCTCCGCCGTGCGGAAGAGCGTGAAAAAGGTTTAGTAACCCATCAGGGCGTGGACGGGATAGCCGGCAAGGGCAGCCCGGCCGCCGAGGTCCTTCAGTTCCAGGACGACGCCGAATCCGGCCACCACTGCGCCGGCCTTCTCAATGAGCCGGGCCGTTGCACTGAGGGTGCCGCCGGTTGCAAGGACATCGTCCAGGATCAGTACCCGGGAACCGGCCGGGATGTCCTCCTGGTGGACTTCCAGCGTGTTCTCGCTGTATTCCATGGAGTAGCTCTCGGAAAACACGCGGCGCGGCAGCTTGCCGGGCTTGCGGACGGTGATGACACCCGTCTCTGCCGCATAGGCAGCGGCGGCTGCCAGGAGGAAGCCGCGGGCTTCCACACCGGCCACATAGTCGAAGCGGCCCTCATACTCGGCCAGCAGGGCATCCACGACGCCGCGGAAGGCGGGACCGTCGGCAAAAACGGGAGTCAGATCGCGGAAAACGACGCCCGGCTTGGGGTAATCCGGCACAACTGCGCCCAGACGTTCAATGGTGTCGGCAATGGGCTCAATGTTCTGTGCGGCGTCCGCGGGCGTTTCTTTCACCCATCCACCTTACCGGCTCCGCCGCGGGACCTCCGGGCCAAACGCGGCAGCTGTGGCACTTGTCTCGACGGCCTGCTGCCAGGAGGGTTTGACTGTCAGCAGGTTTGCTCGTTTGGCGGCGTCGGGGATGGTTCTTCCGGACGCCCCCTCTGCATTTTCCGGCTAACGGGACACTTTCCGGCTACCCGGCAGTTGCACCCGCGGCAGTCCGGGGCTTGCGGGCCACGGCGGGGCGATATTTGGACACGGTGGGATCGACTGTCAGCCAGTACCGCCAGGGGTATTCATCGCTGCCTCCGGGTCCACTGACGCCTACCCGCGGGCCGGAGGAGACCAGCGACGCCGCCACCGGCTGCTCGGGCAGCTCCAAACGCAGCGGCGCCGCGAAGACATCGGCGCCGTCGAGGGCGCGATTGATGCCCAGGGCCTGGGCCAGCCGGGCCGGGCCGCGGGCTAAATCCAGATCGGTGCGCGGGTTGCTGCGGCGTATCCTGGCGGTTTCCCGGCCGCCAATGATCTCACCGGCCCGTAGCAGAAGCCCCGTTGCGAACCCTTCCTCGCCGCACACCACATTGGCGCAGTAGTGCATCCCGTACGTGAAGTAGACGTAGAGGTGTCCGGCGGGTCCAAACATGGTGTTGTTCCGGGCTGTGCGTCCCCGGAAGGCGTGGGAGCCGGGATCCACGTTCCCCATGTAGGCCTCCACCTCGGTGATGCGCACGCTCACCGGTTCGCCGCCGTCGTCGTGCGTCAGGACCGAGCCCAGTAGGAGGCGCGCCGCGTCGGTGGCCGGTACCGCTAGCCGTGATCTCGCGCTTGTTTCTTCCATCTTTTGACCGTAGCAAGCGCCGGGCCGCTCTGCGGAATCGGGTGGACGCGGAGGCCTCTAGACCATGGACCGGTAGAACCGCTCAAGTGCCGCCATCCGGTGCGAATTGGGGTGGGGCATGCTGCCGTCGAGCTGGTCACGCACGGAGTCCAGAGTCATGTGCCAGGCGGCCAGCAGTGCTGCGGTCTGGTCCTGGCTTCCGGTGACGGGCTGGCGGATGACAATCCTGGTTTCCTCGCCGTCATCGATCATCTCCATTTCCGCTTCCTCGCCGACGCTGAGCCTCCGGCCGGCGGCGTCGACGGCGGCTTCCACATCCTCCGAGGGGGCTCGATACCAGCGGTTGAAAATCAGTTCGGCATCGGGCCCCGAGCCCGTCACCAGCCCCATAGTCGGGGAAACGTCAAAGTCCTCGGCGTAGGCGTCCCGCAGTGACAGCCAGGTTTCCATGCTGTCCGGTTTCGGTTCCCGTCCGGCGGCAACGCTGGCAAAAGCTTCCAGAATCCCTTGCCACCCTGCGCTGCCCTCGGCGATGAAATCCGGCGTGTCGGTACGGGAGCGGAACAGCAGCAGCGCTCCCCCATCGCTCTCCAGAACCTGCCACTCCAACACGGAGTCTGATCCCAGCTGGTCTTCCCAGGTGATCTGCAGGCTCGAGCGCGGTTCCAGCTGGAGCACGGTTCCGGAGCTGGAGCCGCCGTCCATTTCCAACGTGTACTCCTTGCCGAGCTGCCATTCCGGGCTTATCTGCCCGAGCCAGAGGGCGATCTTGTCCGGGTTCGTCAGGATGTCCCAAATGTGGGCAGTCGGATAATCGAGCTGGCGGTCGAAAGCCACCGCGTATCCGTCGGAGAGCTTCTCGATGCGGCCTTCGGGAACGGGCGCGGAGACGGGCTGTCCTGGCATGGCGAAGTCCTCCTGTCCCGGGACCAACCGGAGTGGGTTTTACCCAGCGTAGCTTCCGGTTCGGAGGATATGTAAGGCCTCCGGGGCGGAGCGGTGGCGCCTGGCCGATACTCGCCTTTGCTTCGGATTTACCTGGTTTTTTGGCAGTCTGCTGCCGCCGGAAAGGTCGGTGGCGGCTGAAAGGCTGAAAGCATGAAGACGACGACGGCGTGCGGTCAGCGGGTGGAACCTCCTCCCGATCCTTTGTGGTTTCCTGATGCGGCGTGGCCCGGACGGGAGCCGCCGGCGGTGCCATGGGCGGACGACGGCGGCTGCCCGGCCGGCGGTGACTGGCCGACCGGCGGCGACGACTGGGACTTTGCCACCTCTGAATCAACGGGCAGCCTTGCAGAGGAGCCAACAACGGCACGCATCAACAGGCCGGAGACATCTTCGGAAGACACAGATGAGGGATCTGTGTTCTTTGCAGGCCGACCCTTGGATGCTGCTTCCCGTCAGAGTCCTGTTTCCGGGCTCTCTGCAGGACTCAGCGGTTCTTTGGGGCTGCGCTCCGTCCCGTCTCTGGACCAGGAGCTGACGGGGTCCGCACTGCAGGGACTGCTGATCCTCGAGGGCTGGGCTGCGGCGGCACAGGCACGCCTGGTCCACCGGCAGCACCAGCTTATGGTTCAGCAGCTGGAGCAGTTCAACGAGGAACTTAGCGCCCGGGAGACCGCGCGCGGCCGGCCTGCAGTGACGCGAGAGGTGGACCGTGCCCTTGCCTTCAGCCTTACTGCCACTGAGATCGCCACCATGCTCGGCATACCCGAAGGAACGGCAAAGGCACTTGTTGATGAGTCCGACGAGCTATGTGAACGCTGCCCGGACACCCTGGCCCTGCTGGAGCGAGCCGAGATCAGTCCTGCACAAGCCCGGACCATCCTTGACCAGACCCGCTCGCTCGTCGAGGAGGAGGCTCCTGCCGGACCTTCCCCTGATGCTTCCCCTGACCCCGGCGTTGTGGCACAGACACAGGTTTTTCCTCCCGGTGCCGCTCGTGCGATGGAACAGGAGCTCTTGAAGCTGGCTCCGGGCCTCACCAACGCCCAGTTCATCCGTAAAGCCCGGCGGTTGCGGGAAAGGAGCTATCCGAAGACCATTCCGGTGCGTCACCGCACAGCGTTCGAGCAGCGGAGAGTCTGGTTCCAGCCGCAGCCCGACGGCATGGGCCATCTCACGGCTTACCTGCCGGCGGATAAAGGGCAAACCATCTTTAGCGCACTGACCGGAGCGGCGCGCGGAGAGCAGCTGCTGGGTGATCCGCGGTGCCTGGATCAGCTGCGAACTGACATCCTGTCTTCCCTGCTCCTGCACACGCCTGAACCCTGGGTTACGCCTGAACCCTCGGTTGGTGAGCCGGACCACAGCGACGCTACGGGCTACGACTCAAAGGACGGTGGCCACGATGCTACGGGCAGCGGCGCAAGGAACGGCCGTGAAGCAAGAGACGGCCATGAAACCGGCAACATTCCCGGTTGGGCTGAGAACGTCAGCGGAACCAGACCTATCAGGCCCGGCCCCAGAGGCCATTCCGCGGGGAAAAGTGGCGAGCTGGAGGAAGTCCGGGTCCCGGGCACTGGCAGCGCAAACACCACTTCTTATGGCAGCGAGGGGTTCAACGTTCCAACGCTTCCCTCCGGCCCTGTCGCGGAAATTATGGTCCTGATCAACACCGAAACACTCTTTGGCGCCGACGATGCCCCTGCGGAACTGGCCGGTTATGGGCCAATCAGTGCGCAGGATGCACGCAGGCTCGCCCGGACAGCACGTCATTGGACGGGTTTGGTTCAAGATCCCCGGTCAGGACAAATCCTAGGAGTAGGACGGCGTCGAAAGGTGCCGGCCGGACTGCGGAGGTGGCTGCAGGCGCGAGACCAGACCTGCCGGTTCCCCGGCTGCAGCCAGGGTACGGCCCGGACGGAAGCAGACCACACCATACCGTGGGCTCAGGGAGGCCCGACTGAACACTGGAACCTGGCAAATCTCTGTAAGAAGCACCATCGAATGAAGACTCTGGGCCATTGGAAAGCCCGGCAGGTTTCACCGGGCGTACTGGAGTGGATTTCGCCCCTGGGACTGCGCTATCAGACGCAGCCGGAGCTCACGCTTCGACAATTTCGCCCGTCTCCGGCCATGGCTCCCATCACGGAATCGGAGGCAACCTCGGAATTCACCGAAACCCCACCACCGTTCTAGCGCCGCTATTTGGCTGCGATAGCCGCGGGCCAGGGCAGAAGTTTCGGAAGGTCGACGCCGTCAGCAGCCGCCTCCGCCCGCAGGCTCCCCAAGTTAGGGGTTCGCCCTGCAAGCCAGGCGGCGATGTCGGTCGCCATTCCGTTCACGGAGACCGTACTGCCGGACGCGCTGGACGCCGGACCCTCCGGACCGGTGCCAAGGAGACGAGAGGGCATGCCGAAAGGCTGGAGCCTCACACGCACTCCGGCGGGAACGCGGGCGGACAGAAAACCGAAAAGGTGCTCGCAGAACTGCGGGGACCAGCTGTCAGCTTCGCTGCCCGTGCCCAGATCGGTGCGATGGATCACAAGCTCCCTCCACAGGGCCAGCCCGCCATCCCTGACCACCCCTCCGCGGTAGGAAATGGGGGTACGCCAGTCGGCTTCCTGCAGGTCATGGAAGGCCGACAAGGCGCGCTCCAGAGCAGCATCCAGCTCCTGACGAAGCAGGTCAGCAGAACGGACAGATCCTTCTTCGATGGCTCGGTTCCGCCCGTCCGAGCCGCCGTCGTACAGCTCAATGGTCTCGCCCCGGGACGCGTACTGGAGTTGGCGTGCCATGGCATCAGCAACTCCGGCCACGTGGGCCATCACGTGCCCGCGGGACCAGCCCGGAAGCCGGGAGGGAGCACGGACATCAGCGTCCCCCAGTGAAGCGGTCTGTCCTCGAAAATCCGAAGCCGCAGCTTCCAGATAGGACAGCAGCTGGGAGGAGGCAGGCCGCGGCGAGGGCTTGGGAACGGAGGAACCCGGAGTATCAGAGAGACCAGTCATTGCCCCACCTTATGGCGCGGACCACACTTTTCCAGCCACCGTGGAAGCATGTGCGCGCCGCGGAGCCCGGGCCGGGACAAATCCACAATCAGAGCTGATAACGGTGTCGGATATGGTGCCGGGCCGGATCTGCCTGCCAGAACTCGATCTCGGTGGGCTGCAGCGCGTACAGCTGCCACTCGGGATTCACCGATCCGTCGGCAGACGGCCGTTCCTCCCAGTCCTGAGCCGATGCTGCGTCCGACAAGTGCACTACGGCACCGCTGACGCGAATCTGCCGTCCCAGCTCGGACCAGTAGAAGTTCATCGCAGCACGAGGGTTGGCGGAAAGCTCCCGGCCCTTCCGCGAGGTGCGGGCTGTGGCAAAGTGCCAGCCGTCGTCGTCGAGGTTCTTCAGAATGAGCATCCGTGAGGACAAGTTTCCACCCGCGTCGGCTGTGGCCAGCGAAAACGCGTGCGGCTGCCGGACGCCGGCGGCGAGGGCTTCGTCCAGCCAGGACCGGAACAAAGCAGCAGGATCGGACGGCGCCGCAGCGGGATCAAAGCCTGGAAGGTCATCAGGGAAATCGGGCAACGCACGAAGCATCTGCCGGAAGGAATCACTCATGGCCCAAGGGTAGCCGCTGGGCCTGAAGACAGGCCCCCACAGCAAGGGGAGGAAGCCGAAAGGACCCCGGACGTTATGCAACGCTCCAGGGCCCTATCGTGCATCTCACCCGATCAGGCGGTGTATCCCCGCGCAGAGGCAAGCTCGGATTTCAGGGCTGCCAGCTGCGCTTCCACGGCAGACCGGGCGGTCCCGCCCTGGGCGCTGCGGCTGTCCAGGGAGCCTTCAGTGCTCAGCACTGTGCGGACCTCCGGAGTCAGATGCCCGGAAATCCCGGCGTAATCCTCGTCCGTCAGGTCCCAGAGCTCGACGCCGCGGCCCTCGGCAAGCTTCACAGCCGCGCCGGAGAGCTCGTGCGCTTCGCGGAACGGCACTCCCTGGCGGACCAGCCACTCAGCTATGTCCGTGGCCAGGGCGAACCCCTGCGGGGCAAGGGCCTGCATCCGCTCGGTGTTGAAGGTCAGCGTGGCGATCATGCCGGAGACAGCAGGAAGCAGGACCTCCAGCGTATCTGCAGCATCAAAAACCGGCTCCTTGTCCTCCTGCAGGTCCCGATTGTAGGCCAGGGGCAGGCCCTTGAGCGTGGCCAGCAGGCCGGTGAGGTCACCGATCAGGCGGCCGGCCTTACCGCGGGCCAACTCGGCAACATCAGGGTTCTTCTTCTGCGGCATGATGGACGAACCTGTGGAGAAGGCATCATCGAGGGTAACAAAGGAGAACTCCTTGGTGGCCCAAATGATGATTTCCTCGCTGATCCGGGACAGGTCCACGCCGATCATGGCGGCAACCCAGGAAAACTCGGCGTAGACATCGCGGGAAGCGGTGCCGTCAATGGAGTTCCACACCGCAGAATCAAAGCCCAGCTCGGCAGCCACAGCATTGGGATCCAGACCCAGCGAAGATCCCGCCAGGGCGCCGGAACCGTACGGGGACACGGCGGCCCGCTTGTCCCAGTCCATCAGGCGCTGCACATCGCGCAGCAGCGCCCAGGCATGGGCCAGCAGGTGGTGGCTGAGCAGCACCGGCTGGGCGTGCTGCAGGTGGGTGCGTCCGGGCATGGCCACGCCCAGATGCTTCTCGGACTGCTCCACCAGTGCATCCACCGTGGCCAGGACGCCCGCAGCGATGATGCGGGCATGGTCGCGCAGGTACATCCGGCCCAGCGTGGCAATCTGGTCGTTGCGGGACCGGCCGGCGCGCAGCTTGCCGCCCAGGGCCGGGCCGGCACGCTCAATGAGGCCGCGCTCCAGGGAACCGTGGACGTCCTCATCGGAGTCGGCGGGTGTGTAAGCGCCGGAACGGACGTCGTCGTCGAGCGCATCCAGGGCGGCAAGCATACCCGCCAGTTCGGCGTCATCGAGCAGACCGGCAGTGTGCAGCACGCGGGCATGCGCCCGCGAGCCGGCAATGTCATAGCCGGCAAGCCGCCAGTCGAAGTGGGTGGACTTGCTCAGCGCCGCGAGGGCATCCGCGGGTCCGCCGGCAAAGCGGCCACCCCACAGTGCACCCTGAACGGTGGAGCCAGCTGATCCGGTGCCGGTTGCGTTCGCCGGCGGCTTGCCGTGATTCATTTTCTTACTTACCTTCTGCCAAACGCTGGTCGCGGCCGGAGGCCACCTTGGAGGACATGCCGAACAGTTCAATGAAACCGCGGGCCATGGACTGGTCGAAGCTGTCACCGGTGTCGTACGTGGCCAGGTTGAAGTCGTACAGCGATGAGTCCGAACGGCGTCCGGTCACCACGGCACGGCCACCGTGCATGTTCATTCGGATGTCGCCGGAAACGTACTTCTGGGTGTCCTCGACAAAGGCGTCCAGGGACTTCTTCAGCGGGGAGAACCACTGGCCGTCGTAGACCAGTTCGGTCCAGCGCTGGCCAACGGTCTTCTTGAAGCGGGCCTGCTCGCGCTCCACCGTGACGTTCTCCAGTTCGCGGTGCGCGGCCATCAGCGCCATGGCGCCGGGGGCTTCGTAGATTTCGCGGCTCTTGATGCCCACGAGGCGGTCTTCGACAATGTCGATGCGGCCGATACCCTGGGCGCCGGCGCGGCGGTTCATCTCCTCGATGGCCTGCAGCGGGGTGACGGGCTTGCCGTCGATCGCCACGGGAACGCCTTCCTTAAAGGTGATGACCACTTCATCGGCGGGCAGGCCGGCAGCGGGATCGGAGGTGTACTCGTACACGTCCGGGGTGGGGCCGTTCCAGATGTCTTCCAGGAAACCGGTCTCCACGGCACGTCCCCAGACGTTGGCGTCAATGGAGAACGGGTTCTTCTTGGTGGTGACGATCGGCAGGTTCTTTGTCTCGGCAAAGGCAATGGCCTTGTCACGGGTCAGGGCCAGGTCGCGGACCGGAGCAATGCACTTCAGGTCCGGGCCCAGGGTCTGGATGCCCACTTCAAAGCGGACCTGGTCATTACCCTTGCCGGTGCAGCCGTGCGACACGGTGGTGGCACCGAACTGGCGGGCCGCAGCCACAAGGTGCTTGACGATCACCGGACGCGACAGGGCGGACACCAGAGGGTAGGAATCCATGTACAGGGAGTTGGCCTTCAGCGCCGGCATGCAGTACTCGGAGGCGAATTCGTCCCGGGCATCGGCCACATAGGCTTCGACGGCGCCGCAGTCCAGGGCGCGCTGGCGGATGGTCTCCAGGGACTCGCCGCCTTGTCCAACGTCCACCGCCACGGCGATGACTTCGGCACCGGTTGCCTCGGCTATCCAGCCGATGGCTACTGAGGTATCAAGGCCACCGGAGTAGGCCAGAACAATGCGTTCGCTCACGAAATATGCTCCTCTTGCGTTGTGCGCAGCCGCTGAAGGCTGCTGTGTTGATAAAGGTAGGTGGAAAGTTAGGTGGCCGGAACCGGTGGCGGACCCGGCATCGGACCCAGATTTACAGAATCCGGCTGTCCGGAGCCTGGCCGTTTGCGGTGGCTTCATCTGCGATCCGCAGGAATCGCGCCGCCACGTCGGGGCCGCCGTCGGGCTCGCGGGTCACCATCAGCACTGTGTCATCCCCTGCAATGGTGCCCAGGATGGACGGAAGCACTGAGTGGTCGATAGCCAGGGCCAGGAAGTTCGCGGCACCCGGAGGAGTCCGCAGCACCACGATGTTCCCGGAGGCCTCGGCCGTGACCAGCAGTTCCCCGCAAAGCCGGGCCAGGCGGGCATCCAGAACTTCGGGGGAAACACCGGACTGCGGCGCGCGCTGCCCGCCCTCGGAGGGCACCGCGTAGACCAGCACGCCCTCCTTGCCGCGCATGCGCACCGCACCCAGTTCCACCAGGTCCCGGGACAGGGTGGCCTGGGTGACCTGGACGCCGTCGTCCGCGAGCAGGGCGGCCAGTTCCGCCTGGGACCGGACCGAGAGGCCGGTGAGCAGGGCGCGGATGCGCGCCTGCCGCGCGGTCTTGGTGGCGGGCATGCTCATGATGCGGCTCCCGGAACTGTTGCATTCTCCGGAGCTGTGGCTCCCTCCGGAACGCCGGTCAGGCCCGAGCGCGCCATCAGCCAGACCATGAGCGCCTTCTGTGCGTGCAGGCGGTTCTCTGCCTCATCCCAGACCACGGACTGCGGACCGTCGATGACGTCGGCGGAAATCTCGTAGCCGCGGTAGGCGGGCAGGCAGTGGAGGACGACGGCGTTCTCCGCGGCCTGCACCATTGCTGCGGCGTCCACGGCATAGCTGCGGAACAGTTCGGAGCGGGCGGCCTTCTCGTCTTCCTGACCCATGGAGACCCAGGTGTCAGTGGCGACGACGTCGGCTCCGGCCAGTGCCTCAGCGGCGTCGGTGGTGATCATCACCGAACCGCCGGTTTCCTCGGCACGGACGGCCGCGGCGTCGACCACTTCGGGATCCGGCAGGTACCCGATAGGACCGGCCACCCGGACGTGCATGCCCGCGGTGACCCCGGCCAGGAGGTAGGAGTTGGCCATGTTGTTGGCGCAGTCGCCCAGGTAGGTGAGGGTGAGCCCGGCGAGGGTGCCTTTGTGTTCGCGGATGGTCATCAGATCCGCCAGCAGCTGGCACGGATGATAGTCATCCGAGAGGGCGTTAATCACAGGAACCGAAGAAGTGGCAGCCATTTCCTGAAGCCCGGCCTGCGCGTAGGTGCGCCAGGCAATGGTGGAGACCATGCGATCCAGGACCTTGGTGGTGTCCGTGACGCTTTCCTTGTGACCCAGCTGGGACTCCCCCGCGCCGATAATCAGCGGAACGCCGCCCAGATCGGCCACGCCCGCGGCAAAGGACACGCGGGTTCGGGTGGAGGTCTTATCGAAGATGACGGCCACGGTCCTGCGGCCCGTGGCCTCACCGGCATACGGCTGGTACTTGTACGGGTCCTTCTTCAGCGCGTCGGCAAGGTCCAGCACCTCGGCCTGTTCGGCCTGGGTGAGGTCGGTGTCGACCAGGAAATGGCGGGTCATGATTGTCCTTCTGTTGTTCCGGTGGCTTCATCGACAGTGCCGGCGGACGCCAGGATTCCCGGCAGTGCGTTCAAAAAGGTATCGGCTTGTTCGCGGGTCAGGATCAGCGGCGGAGCCAGACGCAGGGTGTGCGGCCCGGTGGCGTTAATAATGAAGCCGGCGTCCAAAGCTGCGGACACCGCGGCCGGTGCGATCTCATCGGCTAGGTCAAAGCCGATGAGCAGCCCCTCTCCGCGGACGCCGGTAACGCCCGGCACCGCGGCGATTGCCGGGCGCAGGTATGCTCCCGTGTCGCGGACCTTCTCCAGCAGGCCGGTGGATTCTATGACGTGAAGCGTGGCCAGCGAAGCCGCTGTGGCTACGGGATTGCCGCCGAACGTGGTGCCGTGCTGGCCGGCAGAGAGCAGCGACGACGTCCTCTCCCCGAAGGTGATCAGCGCCCCCACAGGGAACCCGCCGCCCAGACCCTTGGCCAGAGTCATGGCATCCGGCGTCACGCCTTCGGACGCGAACCACTGTCCGGTCCGGCCAATGCCGGTCTGCACTTCATCCACAATCAGCAGGGCGCCGGCGGCAGCGGTGATCTCCCGGGCAGCCTGCAGGTACCCGGGAGGCAGCGGAACCACTCCGGCTTCACCCTGGATGGGCTCCACAAAAACGGCGGCCACGGTGTGATCCACTGCAGCTCGGAGTGCTTCGACGTCGCCAAAGGGTACGTGCTCCACTCCCCCGGGCAGCGGTTCAAACGGAGCCCGGTAGGCCTTCTTGGCCGTCAGCGCCAGAGCGCCCAGGGTCCGTCCGTGGAAGGCACCTTCCAAAGCGATGATCCGGGTGCGCTGCGGCCCGCCCTCGGTGGAAGCATCGCCGCCTGCTGGAGCGCCATCTCCGCCGAGGGTTCCGGTGTTGCGCCGGGCCAGCTTGAAAGCAGCTTCGTTGGCTTCGGTGCCGGAGTTGGCGAAAAAGACCTTGGATCCGTCAGGCGCGCCGGAAAGCTGCAGCAGTTTCTCGGCCAAAGCCACCTGGGTGGGGCTGGTGAAGAAGTTGGAGACGTGGCCCAGCGTGGCGAGCTGGCTGCTGATCACCGAGGTCAGGAAGGGGTGGGCATGGCCTAGCGCGTTCACGGCAATGCCGCCGAGCAGGTCCAGATACTCCTTGCCGTCAGCGTCCCAGACGGTGCAGCCGCTGCCGCGGACCAGAACGCGCTGCGGAGTGCCGAAGACACCCATCAGCGAGGAGCCGTAACGCCGCAGCCAATCCTCCGAGGAACCGGTGAGCCCGGCAAGGGCAGCATCGCCGGGAGTTTGCTCGGCCTGGGTCTGGGCCTGGGCCTGGGCCTGGGCGTGTCCCTGGGCCAGTGCAGGGGAAATGTTGCTCATGCCTGTTCCTCCGGAACAACTTGGGTGCCGATGCCGGCAGTCGTGAACACTTCCAGCAGCATGGAATGGGCCATCCGCCCATCCACCACAGCAGCGCGGTCCACACCACCGTCAACAGCGGCCAGGCAGGCCTCCATCTTGGGAATCATGCCTGCTTCCAGCGAGGGAAGCATCGCCCGCAGTTCGCCGGTGGTCAAGGACGAAATCAGCGAGGTCTTGTCCGGCCAGTTGGAATACAAACCCTCAACATCAGTCAGCACCACCAGGCGGGACGCGCCCAGGGCCACGGCCAGGGCCGCAGCAGCAGTGTCCGCGTTCACGTTCAGGACCGCGCTGGTGCGGCCGCCGTCGGCGTCGATCTCGGGAGCAACAGTGGAAATCACGGGAATGCGGCCGGCGTCGAGCAGGTCCACAATGGCGCCGGGATTGACCCCCGTCACTTCGCCCACCAGACCCAGGTCCACTTCTTCGCCGTCAACCACGGTTCCAATGCGGGTGGCCTGGAGCAGCCCGCCGTCTTCCCCGGAGAGCCCGACGGCGTACGGGCCGTGAGCGTTGATCATGCCCACCAGCTCGCGGCCCACCTGGCCGGTGAGCACCATGCGGACGGCGTCCATGGCTTCGGGTGTGGTCACGCGCAGGCCGCCCTTGAATTCGGACTTGATGCCCAGGCGTTCCAGCAGGGAGCTGATCTGCGGCCCGCCGCCGTGCACCACCACCGGATGCACTCCGACGTGGTGCAGGAAGACAATGTCCTCGGCGAAGGCACGCCGCAGGTCATCGTTGACCATGGCGTTTCCGCCGTATTTGATGACCATGATGCTGCCGGCAAACCGCTGGATCCAAGGCAGCGCCTCGATAAGCGTGGCGGCCTTGTCCTGGGCAGCCAGTTGTTCCCGAACTTCTGCTGATGTACTCAAGGTGTCCCCGATTAACTGCTGTAGGCCGAGTTTTCGTGGACGTAGTCCGTGGTCAGGTCATTGGTCCAGATGGTGGCGCTTTCCGTCCCGGCCTGCAGGTCAATTTCAACCGTAACCTTTCGGCCGGTCAGATCCACCAGGTCGCGGGAATCACCGATTCCGCCGTCGCGGCACACCTGCACACCGTTGATGGTCACGCTGATCCGGTCCGGTTCAAACGCCGCGTCGGTGGTGCCGACGGCGGAAAGGACCCGGCCCCAGTTCGGGTCATTGCCGAAGATGGCGGTCTTGAAGAGGTTGGAGCGGGTCACGGCGCGGGAGGCCGTTTCAGCGTCGGCCACGGTGGCGGCGTTGAGAGTGGTGACCGCGATGTCGTGGCTGGCACCCTCGGCGTCGGTGATCAGCTGCTGGGCCAGCAAGTGGCAAACCTCGGTAAGCCCGGCCGTGAATTCTGCCGGGTCGGGGGCCGTGCCGGAAGCTCCGGAGGCCATCAGCACCACGGTGTCGTTGGTGGACATGCAGCCGTCCGAGTCGGTGCGGTCAAACGTGACGGCAGTGGCTGCGCGCAGCGCCTCATCCAGGCCGGCAGCGGCCAGCTGCGCGTCGGTGGTCAGCACTACCAGCATGGTCGCCAGGCCCGGAGCCAGCATGCCGGCACCCTTGGCCATGCCGCCGATGCTGTAGCCCGATCCGGTGAAGACGGCCTGCTTGGAAACGGTGTCCGTAGTCATGATCGCCTCGGCGGCGGAAGCACCGCCGTCGGCCCTCAACGCGTCGGCAGCAGCCTCGACGCCAGGCAGGATTTTCTCCATCGGCAGCTGTTCGCCGATAAGTCCGGTGGAGCAGACCACCACGTCGGAGGCGGAGACGCCCAGCACGTCCGCTGTCTTCTCGGCCGTGGCGTGCGTGTTCTGGAAACCCTGCGGTCCGGTGCAGGCGTTGGCACCGCCGGAGTTCAGGATGACGGCGTCGGCCCGGCCGTCCGAAATCACCTGGCGGGACCAGTGCACCGGTGCTGCGGCCACCCGGTTGCGGGTGAAGACGGCGGCTGCCGCCTTGGACGGACCGTCGTTGACCACCAGGGCCATGTCGCGGCCGCCGGAAAGCTTGACGCCGGCCGTGATGCCGGCGGCGCGGAAGCCGGCCGGTGCGGTAACGCCGGTGGAGGCAGTTTCCGCGGGGGTTCCAGCGGCGGTTCCGGTAAGGCCTGCTGAGGCCGTGCTGTTTTCGGTGCTGCTCATTACGGGGCTACTCCCTGCGTCATCAGGCCGGCGGTTTCTTCCAGGCCAAGGGCAATGTTCATGGATTGCACCGCTCCGCCGGCGGTGCCTTTGTTCAGGTTGTCGATCACGCAGGTGACAATCACGCGGTTGGCATGTGCGTCGTACGCCAGCTGCAGTGCGGCGTAGTTGGAGCCCACCACCATCTTGGTGGCCGGCCACTGGCCCTCGGGAAGCAGCCGGACAAAGTGCTCGCTGCCGTAGGCATCCTGCCAGGCCGCACGCAGCTGTTCGGGGGTGACCCCGGGGCGGACCTTCGCCGTGCCGGTGGTGAGGATGCCGCGGGCCATCGGCGCCAGGGTGGGAGTGAAGGACACGGCCACGGATTCACCGGCCGCGGCGGAGAGGCCCTGCTCGATCTCCGGTGTGTGACGGTGTCCGCCTCCCACTCCGTAGGGGCTCATGCCGCCCATGACTTCGGAGCCCAGCAGATGCGGTTTCGCGGCTTTACCGGCGCCGGAGGTGCCGGAGGCAGCAACAATCACCACGTCGTCGGGCTCCAGCAGGCCGGCGGAGAAGCCGGGGGCCAGCGCCAGCAGCGAAGACGTGGGATAGCAGCCGGGAACCGCGATGCGGGTGGCACCCTTGAGCCGGTCTCGGTGGCCGGGCAGTTCCGGCAGCCCATAGGGCCAGGAGCCGGCGTGCTCAGACCCATAAAACTTTTCCCAGGCCAGCGGATCTTCCAAGCGGTGGTCCGCCCCGGCATCGATCACCAGGACAGAGGGATCCAGCTCGGCGGCAATGGCAGCACTGGCTCCGTGCGGCAGGGCGAGGAACACGACGTCGTGTCCGGCCAGGTTTTCCACTGTGGTGTCCGCCAGGACCCGGTCCGCGAGCGCATGCAGATGCGGCTGCAATTCGCCCAGGCGGGAACCGGCGTTGCTGTGCGCCGTGATCGCGCCGATAGTGACGGACGGGTGTCCGGCCAGCAGGCGGAGAACCTCACCGCCGGCGTACCCGGAGGCTCCTGAGACAGCAACTGAAATCGTCATGACTTCACCCTACAGCAGATTTATGCAGGAACCTTCATAATTATGCATAGATGACGCCGTGCCGCTTTCGGCCCGCTGCCCGGACTGCGGGAAGGGACCGGTGCGCCGGAGGACACCGCTGCCCTACCATATCAGCAACACCGATGCCGTAACGGAAGAGACATTCCATGCATAAAGCTATTGTGGTCCCCGCGCCCGGCGGGCCTGAAATCCTGCACTACGAAAATGTGGGCCTCCCCGAGCCCGGCCCCAAGGAACTGCTGGTGCGGGTGGCCGCCGCCGGAGTGAACTTTATCGACACCTACAAGCGCAGCGGCATCTACCCCATGGAATACCCCTTCATTCCGGGCGCGGAAGCGGCCGGAACCGTGGTGGCCGCTGGCCGCGATGTAGCCGCCTTCCGCGAGGGTGCCCGGGTGGCCACTGCCGAGGGCGGCGGTACGTATTCGGAGTACACCATCATGGAGGCGGACAAGGCGCTGCCAATCCCCGACGGCGTCAGCGACGAGGTGGGCGCGGCCCTTCCCCTGCAGGGAATGACCGCGCACTACCTGTGCAATTCCGTCTTCCCTGTGGAAGAGGGCCAGACGGTCCTGACCCATGCAGGGGCCGGCGGCGTGGGACTGCTGCTGATCCAGCTGCTCAAGGCCAAGGGTGCAAGGGTCATCACCACCGCCTCCAGCGAGGAGAAGCGGGAGCTGGCACGCTCCGCCGGCGCCGACCACGCCCTGGGCTACGAGGGCTTCGCCGAGGAGGTCCGGCACCTGACGGACGGTAAAGGCGTGGACGTGGTGTACGACGGCGTGGGCAAGGCAACGTTCGACGGTTCCCTCACCAGCCTGCGCAGGCGCGGCATGCTGGTGTTGTTCGGCGGTGCCTCCGGGCAGGTTCCGCCGTTCGATATCCAGCGGCTGAACTCCGCCGGATCCCTGTACCTGACCCGGCCCACGCTGGCCGATTACCTGCTGACGCCGGAGGAACGCCAATGGCGTGCACACGACCTCTTTGAAATGGTGCGCGAGGGAACCCTGGACGTACGGATCGGTGCAACATATCCGCTGGCCGAGGCCGCGCGCGCACAGGAGGACCTGGAAGGGCGGAAGACCACGGGCAAGGTGCTGCTGATTCCCTAAGCCGCCGCCCCCTGCGGGTCAATGAGGCTTGCGGATCGATGAGGTTTGCTGGGCCACAGCACGTGAGCATCGACCATTGTGAGTGCACTTTGAGTGCACTAGAGTGCACTCATGGACAACAGTACGACAACGCTCGCCGTGGCGATCGGTGCCCGGGTCAAGCAGGAAAGGAAGGCTCGCGGCTGGACCCTGGACCAGTTGGCGCAGGCCGCAGCGGTCAGCCGCAGGATGGTGGTCAACGTCGAGCAGGGAACGGCCAACCCCAGCGTGGGAACCCTGCTGCGGCTCAGCGAGGCGCTCGGCGTCGGACTGCCGGCACTGGTGGAGCCGCCGCGGAGCAAACCGGTTCGGATCACCCGCAGCGGTGAAGGCGCCACTTTGTGGAGCGGGGACAGCGGCGGCCGCGGCGTGCTGGTTGCCGTTTCCGGGCCGCCGGACGTGGTTGAGCTCTGGGACTGGACGCTTGAACCTGACGACCGCAAGATAAGTGAGGCCCATACGGCGGGCACTACGGAGCTTCTGCAGGTTCGGCACGGAACCATCACGGTGGAGGCCGCAGGCCGGGCATTCACCCTTGCTGCCGGAGATGCGGTATCTTTCCCCGGCGACACGGACCACGCGTACGCGAATACGGGCACGGAAACGGCGCAGTTCTCCCTGGCCGTCTTTGAGCCCGGCGTATCGTCCGCGCACCGGCAGGCGGAGGAAACCAATGCCTAAAACGGAGACGCTGCAGGAATTTCTCAACCACGTGAGGCTCACCCGCCTTGGCCCGGAGATTACGGTTGCTCACCGGACGATTTCCAGCGACGGCCGGCAGTGAAGCGGATCAGCATCCAGGCTCCGCCGTGGGGGCTGGCCGTCACGGCGATGCTGTCGGTCCAGCTGAGTTCGGCCCTGTCGGTGGAGCTGATTTCGGCCGTTGGACCGGCAGGGACAGCTTGGCTGAGGCTGACCATGGGCGCACTTATCTTCCTCGCCCTGGCCAGGCCTCCCCTTCGGTCCCTGCGCCGCGGCGACATCCCCGTGCTGGTGGGGTTGGGCATCGCCACCGGGCTGATGACCATCGCGTTCCTCGCCGCCATTGACCGGATTCCGCTGGGCACGGCCGTCGCCGTCGAGTTCCTTGGCCCACTGACCGTCGCGGCGGTGCGCAGCCACAGCACGCGGGCGCTTCTCTGGCCTTGCCTGGCACTGCTGGGAGTCGTGCTGCTCACCGAGCCGTGGCACGGTCATATCGACCTTGCCGGGGTGGGATTCGCCGGGATTTCAGCTGTGGGATGGGCCGGCTATATTCTGCTCACGCAGCGGATCGGCGACCGCTTTACCGGGATCGGAGCTCTCTCGCTCACGGTGCCCGTCGCAGCGGCCACTGCGGCGGTCGCAGGCATCCCGCAGGCCTCCGGACACCTTACTCCCGGGATCCTGGCCACCGCCGTCGGGCTGGCCGTCCTGATGCCGGTGCTTCCGTTCACGCTTGAGATGCTGGCTCTGCGCCGGATGACGCCCACTGCCTTCGGCACCCTGATGTCCCTCGAACCGGCCTTCGGCGTCCTCCTCGGACTGCTGATGCTGCATCAGCAGCCCTCACCCACCCAGTTCGGCGGCATTACGCTCGTCGTCCTTGCCGGCGCCGCCGCGCAACGCGGCGGCCGGAACCATCCGCAGGTCTCCGCTGCCGACGCCGGACCCGCACCCGTACCAAAGGAGCTGTAAATGTTTACCGGACTCAGTGCGTTCCCGCTGACACCCCTGTTGGAGGATGCAGTTGACGAGGCCGCGTTCACCGGTCTCATCCGCCGTCTTGCCGAGGCAAAGGTGGACTCCATCACCGCACTCGGTTCCACCGGTTCCTACGCCTACCTCAGTGGCAGGGAGCGGGCACGGGTCGCCCGGCTTGCTGTTGAGCATGCGGGAGAAATACCTGTCTTTGTTGGAATTGGCGCACTGCGGACATCGCAGGTGCTCGCCAACGCCGAAGCAGCGGAACAGGCCGGCGCCTCCGGACTGCTGCTGACGCCCCTGACTTACCAGAGCCTCACCGAGGATGACGTGTTCGCGTTGTTTGCCACCGTCACCCAACGTTCGTCGCTGCCTGTGATCCTTTATGACAATCCAGGTACCACGCACTTCACTTTCTCCCTCGAGCTCTACGCACGGATCGCAGCGCTGCCCGGCATCGCCTCCATCAAGATTCCCGGTGTACCCGAGGAACCACTGCGGGCACATGAACGCATTCAAGAGATCCGAGCCGCCATTCCGGAACATGTCACCATCGGAGTCTCCGGTGACGCCAGGGCCGCAACTGGGCTGGCTGCGGGCTGCGATGCTTGGTACTCCGTCATCGGAGGCACGGTGCCGTCGCCGGCCCTGCGGATCATCCAAGCAGCGCGGGGCGGACGGCATTCCGAGGCCTTCGCAGAATCCGAGCGTCTGGCACCCCTTTGGGAGCTCTTTGGCGCGTACGGCGGAAGCATCCGGGTCGTAGCCGCCATTGCCGAAGAGCTGGGCCTGGCAGGCCCAGCTTGTCTGCCGCTTCCCCTTCAGGGCTTGACCACTGAACAGAGGGCCTGCGTACGCGGGATCATTGCCGATCTGGAACTTTATTCATAACTTCGTCAAGAGAGCCCTCAGGGCCCCAGATAGTGCTGCCACTGCCGAAGTAGGCCACGTGAAGCACTGCCGTAGGTGGCCGGATGGGTGATGCCCGGCACCTGAAGATCACTCTGACGCTTCCCCGCTCCGAACGGGACCGCGGCACTCACCACAGCTGGTGGCTTTGACCCAAACGCCCGGCATCTCCCAAGCGGTTCACGGGACTCCAAAAAAGCAGCAGGTCCCGTCCGGATTCCGGACGGGACCTGCTGCTTTTATGCTTCAGCGGCAGCGCGGGTTAGCGCTGGACGGCATCAAAGCGCTCGGCGGCCAGTGCGACGGCGGCGGCCCGCGACTCCGAGGCCTCGTCGGCTGTCAGAGTCCGGTCCGGCGCGCGGAAGCGCAGGGCGAAGGCCAGGGACTTGTGCCCCTCTTCAATGCCCTTGCCGGAGTAGACATCAAACAGCGAGATGTCTTCGAGCAGTTCCCCGGCGCCTTCGCGCAGGGTCTCGAGGACCGACTCGGCCGGAATGGAAGCCTCCACCACCAAGGCCACATCCTGGGTGGTGGCCGGGAACGAGGAGATCTCGCGTGCCACGATGACCTCGGGCGCGGCGTCGAACAGTGCGTCGGCGTCGAGCTCCAGTGCCACCGTGCGGGCCGGCAGGTCCCGGGCTGCAAGCAGCTTGGGATGCAGTTCGCCGGCGTAGCCCACGGTTTCGCCACTGCGCAGCGCAAGCTTGGCGGTACGGCCCGGATGGAAGGCCTGGTGTTCACCCTGGCTGACCACCAGTTCCACACCCAGCACATCACCCATCAGGCGGGCAGTATCCACGGCGTCGGCCCAGTCCCAGGCCCGAGGTGTGAATCCTGCGCCGGGCTGGGACTCGTGGCCGGTGAACAGCACGCCGATGTGCAGCGGCTGGTCCGGAACACCCTCGTACAGGGCATCCAGGACTTCCTCGGAGGGGCGGACGCCCAGCGGAGGAATGGAGGCCGTTCCCAGCTGCTCGCCGGGCAGGAAGACCGACCCGGATTCAAACAGTGCCAGGTCGCGGAAACCGCGGGACAGGTTGCGTTTGGCCACCTCGAACAGTCCCGGCAGCACCGAGGTGCGCAGGAAACCGAACTCGGCGCTCAGCGGATTTGCCAGCTTTACTGCGGCCGGCGAGGTACCGGCGTCGGGCGTTCCAAAGGTGTTGTTGTCCTCTTCCGTCACGAACGGGTAGGACAGCACCTCGGTCAGTCCGGCGGCGGCGAGCGCCTGCTGCAGGCGGCGGCGCTGCTGCTGGATCCGGGTGAGGCCGCGGCCGGGAGGAGCCGTGGGCAGCGTGGACGGAATGTGCTCATACCCCACCAGGCGGATGATTTCCTCGGTAAGGTCCTCGCGCGTTTCCAGGTCAGAACGCCAGCTCGGCGGGGTAACGGAGTAGCCGGCAGCCGTGCGGGCCACCTCGGCGCCCAGCGCGGTGAGGGTGCCGGTGATCTGGTCCTCGCTGAAGTCGTAGCCGATCAGCTTGGAGGCGAAGTCCGCCGGCAGGTCGATGGCCTTGGCTTCGGGCTTGGTTCCGACGTCGGTCACTGACGCATCGGCGGTACCGCCGGCCAGTTCGGTCAGCAGGTCCACGGCACGCTGCGCGGCGACGTCGGCGACGTTCCAGTCCACGCCGCGCTCAAAGCGCTTGGACGCTTCGGAGGGCAGCTTATGCCGACGGCGGGACCGGCCGATGCTGACTTCCTCGAAGTGCGCGGCCTCGATCAGGATGTTGCGGGTATCCGCGGACACCTCGGTGGTGGCGCCACCCATGACACCGGCAATGCCGATCACGCCGGAATCATCGGTGATGAGCAGGTCCTCGGGATCGAGGGTGCGGACCTTCTCGTCGAGGGTCTTCAGAGTCTCCCCGGGAACCGCACGGCGCACCACGATGTCGCCGGAGAGCTTGTCCAGATCGTAGAAGTGCAGCGGCTGGCCCAGTTCGAGCATCACGTAGTTGGAAATATCCACGATCAGCGAGATGGAGCGCATGCCGGCCAGACGCAGGCGCGAAGCCATCCACGGCGGCGTCGGACGGGTCGGATCCACACCGCGGACGGTGCGGGCCACAAAACGATCGCAGCCGGCTTTGCCGTAGATCGGCGCGCTATCTTCCAGGCGCACGCCGTAGCCGTTGCCGTCAGCTTCCGGAACAACGACGGCGGACGCCGGGTCCGTGAACTGTGTTCCGGTGGCATGGGCGTACTCACGCGCGGCGCCGCGGATCGAGAACACGTAGCCCCGGTCCGGGGTGACGTTGATTTCTGCAGCCTCGTCGTACAGTCCGAGCAGGTCCATGGCGTCGGTGCCGACCTCCGGGTCCAGTCCCAGGCGGGAAAGGACCAGGATGCCGTCGTGGTCATCGCCGATGCCCAGTTCGCGCACCGAGGCGATCATGCCGGCGGAGACGTGGCCGTAGGTCTTGCGCGGGCTGATGCGGAAGTCTCCGGGCAGAACGGCGCCGGGCAGGGTGACCACAACCTTGTCCCCCACCGCGAAGTTGTGCGCACCGCAGACGATGCCCTGCACTCCCGAGGGGTCAATGCCGTCGCCGGTGAGCGTCTGCTCGGTGCCCTCGGGCACCACGCGGACGGTGCACCAGTTGATGGTCTTACCGTTCTTCTGCGGCTCGGGCTCCATGGAGAGCACCTGGCCGACAACAATCGGGCCGGAGAGCTCATCGGTGGGACGGTGGACGTCCTCTTCCTCCAGGCCTACCTTGACCAGTTCTTCCATGACGTCTTCGGCGGTTGCGTCTGCCGGAACCTGGGCATACTCGCGCAGCCAGGAAAGTGGGATTCTCACTTAGATCTCCATCCCGAAGTGTTCGCTGAAACGTACGTCGCCCTCGATCATGTCGCGCATGTCCCCTACTTCGTTGCGGAACATCAGTGCGCGCTCAATACCCATGCCGAAGGCAAAACCTGAATAAACCTCGGGATCAATGCCGGCCGCGCGCAGCACGTTCGGATTGACCATGCCGCAGCCGCCCCACTCGATCCAGCGCGGACCGCCCTTGGCGCCCGGATGCCAGATATCCAGCTCGGCGCTGGGCTCGGTGAAGGGGAAATAGTTCGGGCGCAGGCGCACCTTGGCTTCATCACCGAACAGCATCCGGGTGAAGTGCTCCAGCGTGCCCACAAGGTCGGCCATGGTCAGGCCCTTGTCGATGGCCAGGCCCTCGAACTGGTGGAAGACCGGGGTGTGGGTGGCGTCGAGCTCGTCGGTGCGGAACACCTTGCCCGGGCACAGCACGTAGATCGGCAAGTCGCGTTCCAGCATGGAGCGCACCTGCACCGGCGAGGTGTGCGTGCGCATCACCAGGTGGGCCTCGGGCGGCTCGACAAAGAAGGTGTCCTGCATTTCGCGGGCGGGGTGGTCCGGCTTGAAGTTCAGCGCGTCGAAGTTGAACCACTCGGATTCCACCTCGGGGCCCTCTGCGATTTCCCAGCCCATGCCCACAAAGACGTCGATGACGCGGTCCTGCAGGGTGGAAAGCGGGTGTCGGCCGCCCATGCGGCGGCGGCGCGGAGCTGCGGTGACGTCCACCGCCTCCTCCACCAGGATCCGCGCGTCGCGCTCTGCTTCCAGCTCCACGGTGCGGGCGGCGAGCGCCGCGTTGATGCGGCCGCGGGCGGGACCCACAAGCTTTCCGGCGGCGGACTTCTGGTCCTTGGGAAGGGAACCGATGGTGCGGTTGGCCAGGCTCAGCGGCGACTTATCACCGGCGACGGCGATGCGGACGTCCTTGAGCGCGTCCAGATCAGCTGCGGCGGCGATGGCTGCGAGCGCGGAGTCGACGGCGGCAGCAACGGCCGCATCATCGAGCGGGTTGGGCGGTTCGGGGGCGGTGTCTGGGGAGTGCGTCCCCGGTATGGAGTTCGACATGTACAGTTCTTACCTATTTCCGGCCCTGTTGATGGACGTTTTGATGGGCGTTGGTTGTATGAAAGCAAAGGAAAATGCCCGTAGCGTCCAGTCTAACCAACGCAACCTCCGAACCGGGGCAGGGCGCCGGGGATGACCGTCCCGTGACGCGCTCCTGCATTACGCGCTGCGCTGCTCCAGCGCTTCTCCTACACTGGCAGCGTGGACCTGCGCCAAGTGCTGAACTTCCTCAACCTGACCACACCGGCAGGGCTTTTCCTCGCCCGTGCGGGCCGCTGCTCTGTGACGCGCGGACCGGACGGACTCCTGCTGGCAGCAGACTGGACGTGGCCGCTTCCTAAGGCGGCAGCCTTCACGATAGGGAACGTTATTCTGTACCGGCCCCGGGTTGCCCCGGCCTTCTCCTCCGGCTGTGCCGGCCCCGGGCCCAGCCCCCTGCTCCGCCACGAAGCCCGGCATTCCGACCAGTACGCGGCCCTGGGGCCCGCATTTTTGCCGTTGTATTTCGCAGCTGCCGGCATCTCCCGGCTGCGGACCGGCGATCCGGCGTCGGGCAATGTCTTTGAGCGGCTGGCAGGCCTGGAGGACGGCGGCTACCGGACGGCACCCGTTCCCGCCAGGCCGTTGCGGCGGCGGCAACACTGAGCCGGTAACGGACCTACCTCATCAACCGCAGGAGAAGCCCCCTCGGGAAAATCGAACATGTGTTCTAATGGTGGTCATGAGATGGGAAGCGCAGGAACCCAAGGCGGCGGGCTCGGAAGATGCGCTGCTGGCGCTGCAGGGCGTGGTCCGCAGCGTGAAGACACCGGAGTTTGCCGGCATCACCTTCCATGAGGTGCTGTCCAAATCCGCGCTGAACAAGGTGGGCAAGACCTCCGGGATGCCCTTCGGCTGGACCATCAACCCCTACCGGGGCTGCAGCCACGCCTGCGTGTACTGCTTCGCACGGAAGACGCACACCTATCTGGACCTGGACAGCGGGCTGGACTTCGACAGCCAGCTCATCGTCAAAACCAACATCGCTGAGGTCCTCCGGCGTGAGCTCGCTCGTCCGTCCTGGCAGCACGAGCATGTGGCCATGGGAACCAACACCGATCCCTATCAGCGGGCCGAGGGCCGGTATGCGCTGATGCCGGGGATCATCAAAGCGCTGGCGGCCTCCGGAACACCGTTTTCCATCCTGACAAAGGGCACGCTGCTGGCCCGGGACATTCCGCTGCTGAAGAGCGCCGGACAGGACACGGAAATTGGCATGGGCATTTCTCTGGCCCTTCTGGATCCGGAGCTGGCGCACCGTGTGGAACCGGGAACCCCCGCCCCCAAAGCCCGGCTGGAGTTGATCAGCAGGTTGCGCGACGCGGGGCTGCCCTGTTCGGTGATGGCCATGCCGATTCTGCCCTGGCTCACCGACGGAGACGAGTCCCTGGACGCCCTCTTCGGGGCGCTGGCTGCCGCGGGCGCCACCGGAGTCACCGCCGGGGCACTGCACCTTCGGCCCGGAGCCCGGGAATGGTACCTCGCGTTCATTGCCCGCGACTATCCGCATTTGGCCGGCAAATATGCCCGGCTCTACGGCGGGGGAACCTATGCGTCCAAGGAATACCGTCAGTGGCTGGCCGGCCGGGTGCAGTTTTTCAAGAAGAAACACGGTTTCACCGCGAAGGCGCAGTTCCTGCCCTCTCGCAGCGATTCTGCCGGACGCCCCGAGCAGCCAACCCGTGTCACGGCGGCATCCTCCGCCGTGACCGGCGTGTCCGGCTCCGGCCCCTCGGGCGTGTCCGGCCTGTCCGGCCCGGCTGCCCAGACGCTCTTCTAAGCCCGATTCCGTGCCAGGGCGCTACGACTGGCGAGCGGTCTCCAGCATTGCTCCAACGATGGGCAGATCGGCGGGGATCCACAACAGAGAATTCAGCTCATCGACGTCAAGGGCTACCCACCGCAGCTCATCGTGATCCTCCAGCGGCGCCGGCGTCCCTTCGGTGACCTCGGCAAGCCAGACCCGCATGGCAGCCTTGGCATTGAGCGGCCAGCCCTGTTCACCCGGGCCACGCACCTCGGCACCGAGCCGGACCCGGACGCCGAGCTCTTCGTGCAGCTCCCGGTGCAGGCCCTCCTCACAGGTTTCCCCCTGCTCCACTTTCCCGCCGGGGAACTCCCACATGCCGGCATACTGCTCCGGAGCGGTTCGCCGGGCGGCCAGCATTTTGGTGGGCGCAGCCAGACTGTCCACGAGCGCGGCGCCGACAACTTGTTTCAGTTCGGAAATAGACACGGATCGAGTCTACGGCCCGTCCTGGACTAAACTGGGCCCGACAGCGCTGTCGCGGGGAACCGCCCAGCCCGGGCTGCAGGTACGTCCTGCATCCCGGCGACCGCGCGTCTGCCCCGCCATCGGCGCTTTGCTGTGCCCGTGCCGCGGGGTTCAGCGGCTTCCTGCTTCGCTCAGTTATCTGCGGTTTACTGCGGACTTTCGGCTGGCGGCATGCACTTCACCCGCATCCTTTCTGAAAGAGTTTCATGTCTTCAACACCCGCGCTCCACGCCAAGCGGGCTTCCTTGGCTATTTTCGCCCTCGCTGTGGGTGGATTTGCCATCGGCACCACCGAGTTTGCGATCATGGGCCTGCTCCAGGAGATGGTCACCGATCTGAACATCTCCGTGCCTTCAGGCGGTCATGTCATCTCCGCCTACGCCCTGGGTGTGGTGGTCGGAGCTCCGATTCTCGCTGCTTTGGGTGCGCGGATGCCCCGCAAGAGACTGGCCGTGGGGCTGATGATGCTCTTCACCGTGGGCAACCTATCCTCCTTTTTTGCTCCCGACTACCAGTGGCTGCTGGTGAGCCGGTTTCTGTCCGGACTGCCGCACGGAGCCTTCTTCGGCGTCGCCGCCGTCATCGCCGCTTCACTGGTGGCGCCCACCCGCCGTGCCCGCGCCATTTCCATGGTGATGCTGGGACTGAGCATTGCCAATGTGGTCGGCGTCCCGTTCGCCACGTGGTTGGGACAGCAGGCCGGATGGCGCTGGATGTTCGTGATGGTCGGAATGATCGGCCTGCTCACCGTCGCGCTGATGGTGCGCTTCGTTCCGCACCAGGCTGCCCTTCCCGGAGCCAGCATCCGCCGGGAGCTCGGCGCCCTTCGCCGGATCCAGGTGTGGCTGGCGCTTCTAGTCGGCACCGTGGGCTTCGGCGGGTTCTTTGCGGTGTACGCGTATATCTCCCCCACCATGACCAACGTTGCCGGGTTCAACGCCGACCTGCTGCCCTTGATCGTAGGCCTGTACGGCGTGGGGAACGTGGTGGGCAACATTGCCGGCGGCCGGCTGGCGGACCGCAACGTCATGGGCAGCATCTACGCGATTCTGCTGGGAACTGTCGTCATCCTGGCCGGATACGCCTGGCTCGTGCAGTACAAGGTTGGGGCGCTTGCTCTGGTCTTCCTGGTCGGAGCGATCGGCTCAATGCTGGTGCCGCCGCTGCAGACCCGACTGCTGGATGTGTCCCCCGATGCCCAGTCCCTGGCGTCCTCCCTGACCCACTCCGCGTTGAACATGGCCAACGCCCTCGGGGCCCTGCTGGGCGGGCTCGTCATCGCCTGGGGCTGGGGCTACCGCTCCCCCGCCGTCGTCGGCGCCGTCCTGGCCCTGATGGGACTGGGCATCGCCCTGGTTAGTGGGCTACTGGACCGGAGGGGTCCCCGGGAACCTGCTGCGGCCGGTGCGGCACGAACACATCCGGTTCCAGATAAATCAGGCGCGCAATAGGCACTGCCGACCGGATCCGATCTTCAGCGCCGTTGATGGCCTCAGCGATGTGCTCACCGGTCTCCCCCTCATCCACCGAGATCTTCGCGGCGACCAGCAGTTCCTCAGGGCCCAGGTGCAGAGTCTTAAGATGAATGATGCGCGTTCCGTCTGAGGTGATGGCCTCCTCAATCCTGCGAACGTCGCTCACAGTGGCGGACTCACCCAGCAGCAGGGACTTGGTTTCCACTGCCAGCACCGCCGCGATGGCCACCAGCAGCAGGCCGATCATGGCGGTTCCGGCCGCATCCCACAGTCCGTTGCCGGTAATCAGGGTCATGCTGACCCCGAACAGTGCGAAGACCAGGCCCAACAGGGCGCCAACATCTTCGAGCAGGACCACGGGCAGCTCCGGCGCCTTAGCCGTCCGCACAAACTCGACCCAGGGCTTGCGGGCGCGGACCTGGTTGGACTCTCTGATGGCCGTGCGCAGCGAGTAGCTTTCCGCGATGATCGATCCGCCCAGGACCGCCAGCGGCACCCACCACCACTGCCCCTCGATCGGATGCGGATCCTGCCACTTGTGGTATGCCTCGTACAGGGCAAAGAGACCGCCCACGCTGAACAGGACGATCGAGACGATGAACGCATAGATGTACCGCTCACGGCCGTAGCCAAAAGGGTGCTCCGGGCTGGCCTGGCGTGCGGCGCGCTTGCCTCCCACCAGGAGCAAAACCTGGTTGCCCGAGTCCGCCACTGAGTGGATTGCCTCGGCAAGCATTGAGGATGAGCGTGTCAGCCCGTAGGCCACAAATTTGAGAACCGCAATGATGAGATTGGCGGTCAGTGCCGCAACAACCGCCTTGGTACCGCCGCTGGCAGACATGGTGGAGGCCCGTTCGCTAAGTGTCCCTGGCGCTGCCCCCGATTGGAGGAGTCCAGCGATCACTTTAGCGGTTCGAAGGGTACTTAGCACCGGCAGGACCCGACTGTACCGGCGGGTCCGCCGTATCAGCACTTCTCCTGCAGCGTCCTAACGGTTTTGGGCGCGCGCCGAGGCATACAGGCACACGGTGGCTGCGGTGCCCACGTTGAGGCTTTCGGCACGTCCGTAGACGGGGACGGCCACCCGGTAATCGGCGTCGGCAAGCTGTGTATCGGAGAGGCCCTGGGCTTCGTTGCCGAAGAGCCAGGCGGTGGGGTTCTCCAGCCTCGGCTGGGACGGCTCAGCGGTAGGCGCCGGTTCGCCGTCGGGGTCTTCTGAGGTGGCCGGGGCCAGCCGGCGGAGGGCGCTTTCGTCCTGCAGTCGGTCCAGGTCCACGTTGCCGTAGCCGTCCGCTGCCAGGACGGTGAGCCCGTGGGCGCGGAAGGCGGACATCACGAAGTCGAACTCGACGCCGGTGACCACGGGCAGGTGAAACAGGGAGCCGGCGGTGGAGCGCACGGCTTTGGGGTTGTGAATGTCCACGCTGGAGGCGGTCAACACCACGGCGTCGGCGCCCGCGGAATCCGCAGCGCGGAGGATCGTTCCTGCATTGCCGGGGTCGCGGACTTCGCACAGCACGGCAATCAGGCGGGCTCCGGAGGCCAGCACCTCATCCAGGTCGTAGTCCTGGATGCGGCAAACGGCCACGATGCCCTGCGGGGAAATAGTGGTGGCCATCGCGCCGATCACTTCATCAGTGGCCAGGCGCAGCGATACGTCTGCTGCCAGATCCGCCAGCTCGGGCAGCCGGTCCAAGCACCCTTCAGTGGCAAAGACTTCAAGTACGACGCCGGTGCCGCCGCTGTGAACATCCGCCCGGTGGCTCAACAGCGCCTCCCGGACGGCTTGCGGCCCCTCGGCCACGAAACGTCCGGTCTTTAAACGCGCTGGGCGCCCGGCCAGCTTCGCCACGTCCCTCACCCGATCTGCTCGGGGGTTGGACATTAGCGGAGCCGGCGGGCGCCCATCGATACTCATGATCGGTTAATAACCGGTCTTTAGCCCTGGAACTTCTGGCGGGATTCTCCGCCAGCAGGCTCCAGGCCGGCAGCCTTGGCTGCTTCGACGGAGTTGAACCAGTATTCGGCTACGGTCTGCTCGTACCAGGTGGAACCCGGAACGTGGTACTTGCCCGAAGCCTGGTTTCCCTTGATGACATAGCCTTCGGGGGCGTCGCCCTCAGAAGCCTTGAAGCCACCCTTGGCCTCAGCTACAGCAGCGGCCGGCTTGGAGGCAGCCGGAGCAGCCTTTGCAGCGGGAGCAGCGGCGACGGCCGGGGCGGAAGTATCGGAGGGCAGTGCGTTCTTGGCGATCTGCACCAGCGTGGCGAACGCTGCGGCGTCGTTGACGGCCAGTTCGGCCAGCATGCGGCGGTCAACCTGGATCTCGGCAGCCTTCAGGCCCTGGATCAGACGGTTGTAGGTCAGGCCGTTGGCGCGGGATGCAGCATTGATGCGCTGGATCCACAGGCGACGGAAGTCACCCTTGCGCTTGCGGCGGTCGCCGTAGCTGTACACAAACGAGTGCAGCAGCTGCTCTTTGGCCTTGCGGACCAGGCGTGAACGCTGTCCGCGGTAACCCTTGGCGCGCTCGAGAATAACCCGACGCTTCTTGTGGGCGTTTACCGCCCGCTTCACACGTGCCACGTGCGTACTCCTTTAGATAAATCTTCCGTGCACCGCGAGGTGCTCGGCCTGGTACTCAGGCCCGGAAAAGCTTGGTGGGGTGACGGCAGCCCGGACGGGCCGCCTGTCGAGGGAAAAGACTAGATGCCCAGCATCTTCTTGATGACCTTGGCGTCTGCCGGGGCAACAATCTTGTCACTGGCGAGGCGGCGCGTCAGCGTGGACGGCTTGTGCTCGAGGTAGTGGCGGCGGTTGGCCTGCTGGCGCTTGAGCTTGCCGGTTCCGGTCAGCTTGAAGCGCTTCTTGGCGCCACTGTGGGTCTTCATCTTCGGCATGACTACCGATCTCCTTTAGGTTTCCGCGGGCCTGGGCCCGCGGGGCTTTGGGCACCTTTGCAGGTGCCAGGGGTTACTGGACGCCGGGACGTCCTGCGGGAAAAGCTGAGACTTACTCCGCAGTTCCGGGCTTATTCTGGCTCGCTGCGCCCCGTGAAGGAGCAGCCTTGCCAGCAGGTTTGGGCGCTGCAGCCGGCTTGGGCCGGGCTGCAGGCTTCGGTGCGGGCTTCATTGCCGTGGGCTTAGGCACTGCAGCAGGCTTGGGAGCAGCTGCGGGCTTCGACTCGACCGGGGCGGCCGGAGCAGCGGGAGCCTCTGCGGCCGGCTGGGGAGCCGGAGCCTTGGCAGCCTGTGCCGCACGGCGTGCATCGGAAGCAGCCTTCTCAGCTGCTGCCTGTGCGCGCTTTTCGGCCATTTCCTTGTCAGCCTGTTCCTTCTCTGCACGGGCCTTGTCAGCCTCGGCAGCGGAGGAACCGAGGCGCAGGCCGTCCGGCAGAAGATCTGCCAGGCTCTGCGTCAGCGGCGCCTTGTTCTCGGCGGAGGTATCCACCCGAGCGGGGGCTTCGCCGTTCTTGGCGGCCTCGTTGGCTGCCTTGGCGTCTGCGCGCTGCGTTGCGCGGCGGGCTTCAGCCTTGGCCTCTGCCTTGTTCTTCAGCGGGCCAATGACCATGACCATGTTGCGGCCGTCGATGCGGGGAGTGGATTCAACCACACCAACCTCGGCGACGTCAGCTGCGAACTTGTTCAGCAGCTTCATGCCCATTTCCGGACGCTGCTGTTCGCGGCCGCGGAACTGGATCATGGCCTTGACCTTGTCACCGGCTGCGAGGAAGCGCATGGCGTGGCCGCGCTTGGTTTCGTAGTCGTGAGTGTCAATCTTCAGACGGAACCGGATTTCCTTCAGGACGGTGTTCGTCTGATTCTTGCGAGCCTCACGGGCCTTGACAGCGGCTTCGTACTTGTACTTGCCGAAGTCCATTAGTTTGCACACCGGAGGCTTGGCCTGCGGTGCTACCTCAACAAGATCAAGGTCGGATTCGGCTGCCAGACGCAGGGCGTCTTCAATACGGACAACCCCAACTTGCTCTCCAGCCGGTCCTACCAGCCGCACCTCAGGGACGCGGATTCGATCATTGATTCTTGGCTCGCTAATGTTGCAGCTCCTGTTTATTCCAAAACGGCTACCGCCTGCAACTGAAGAAGGCCCCCAATTGCATGCGCAATCGGAGGCCTCGAGGGGTCGGCATGTGCCGCGTGAGCAGCAACCTCCCGGGGTAACTGGCCAGGCAATGCCTGGACCCGCCACCGGGGGCCGACCATACCCGGCAACTCTGCTTCTGCACCTGCGCCCTACAGGGCACATGAACTGAAGATTCAGGTTGACGCGGGTGGGAGGAGTCTCCGCTTGCATACTGGTTGAAGTGGAACTTTCAACATCCACCTTGTGAAGTGCAGTGCCCTTACGGGCAGTACCTCTAAGGGCAGTGAAAGTAACGACAACCAGTCGGTCTGTGACAAGCTTACCAGTATGAGTACCCCACAGAGCAACCCGGCGGGCGAGCCCACCCGCCATTCCTTCCCCGGCACCACGGAAGAGGTGCACGCCCCCTCCGCTGAAGAGCAGGAAGTGGCGGCCCAGATGCGCGACATCGCCGAGGTTCCCGCAATTGAAGTCATCACCACCGCTGCCGTTCACCTGATGAGCGCGGCCGCCGTCAAGTGCGGCCTGGCCGACGGCGACGACGCCGAGGAACTGAAGGACCTCGACGAAGCCCGGAAGCTGATTACGGCCCTGGCCGGCTTCGTGACCGCCGCCGCTCCCGAGATCGGCAGCCAGCATGCCGGTCCGTTGCGCGACGGCCTGCGTTCGCTGCAGCTGGCCTTCCGTGAGGCCTCCGAGCTGCAGGACGCTCCGGGCAAGGGCCCAGGCGAGAAGTTCACCGGCCCCGTCAACTAACCCAGCACCAGCCTGCGCCCGGAGTGCCTGCCCGCTGAGGCAGGCACTCCGGGCTTTTCTGTGCCCGGCGGCGGCGCGTACCCTGTACGGGACATTCAAGGAAAGGCGGCGACTCGCAATGACCGGCAGTGGTGCGGAGGCTTACCGAAAACGGCTGGAACAGGCGGCGCGACTCAAAGCCGCCGGAACACCCGAAGCTGCCGGTTACAAGCTGCCCGAGGGGCTGGGCACTGCCGAATCCGATGAAGCGCACGAGAGACGCCGGAAGTTCACCGAGGCGCAGAAGGCGGACTACCTCATTCGGGATGCCATGAAACGCGGCGAGTTCGACAACCTCAGCTACGCAGGCAAACCCATTCCCGGCCTTGATGATCCCGATCCACACTGGTGGATCAAGCGGCTCATCCAACGGGAGAACATCAGCGGGCTGGGCCCCCCGGCCCTACTGCTTCGGGTAGAGGACGAGGAGTTCGAGGGACGCCTGGATCAGTTACCCTCCGAGGCTCAGGTGCGCGACGCCGTTGAGGACTTCAACTCGCGCGTCATCAACGCGCGCCGGCAGCTATTGGGCGGTCCGCCGGTGATTACCAAACTGCGCGACGTCCAGGACGAGGTGCACGGCTGGCGGCAGCGCCGGGGATTGCCCGTTGCTGACGCCGGAGCAGCGGCGGAAGTCGGCGCTGGGGAACCGGATGCTCCGGAACACGGCAGACGCGGCCGGAACAGCCCGGGCAATCCATCCGGCTGGGGGCGCCGACTGCAGCGGTGGCTGCCGGGTTGGCTGAGGGGAAGGAGCCTTTGGCCCTAGACCTCCGACAGACGCTGTCCGCGCCGGCTGAACCTGCGCACCGTCAGGATGACCAGGACCAGCAGCGACGCTGAGACTCCGGCGAAGGCGAAACCTGCCCACGGCCCCACAAAATCGATGGCGGCACCGGCCAGCGGAGCTCCCAGAGCGGTACCGGAGGTGAGCGCAGACCCGTACCAGCCCATCGCTTCACCGCGGCGCTCCTCGGACACCAGATCGGCCACGCGTTCGGAAGCAGAGGACAATACGGGGGCGCAAAGCAGCCCGGCCGGAATGGACAGCAGCGCCAAGCTGATCGTGTCCGTTGCCAGGGCCATGGGAAGCGTCAGGACGGCCATGGCCAGCAGGAGCAGCATGGGTGAAATCCGGCGGCTCATGGCTCCGTAAATCAATCCGCCCACCACCGAGGCTGCGCACCAGACGGCGAAAACAAGGCCCACCTGCTGGGGCTTTCCGGAGGACTCCACCAGGGCGACAATGCCCACATCGGAGCTGGACAGCAGCAGACCGGCACCCACCGCTACGGCAAAGACCACGGCCACACTGACCGTGAACCAGGAGAACCCCGAGCGCAGCCGCGCCCCGCGGCTCAGGACCGCCAGGGGCTGCAGTTCCGCCGAAGCCTCCGCCAGATGTGCCGGCGCAGCGGCAACCACGGCGGCGTTGGCCGCGTCGCGTTCCTGGACCTCGGTGGCGGCGTCGCGCGGGTTCTCCGAACGTGTGGGCGGGTTGAACCAGATCAGCAGCAGGCCTGCGAGCGACGTGGTAATGCCCACCATGGTTAGCCCCACCACGGAGGAAAGCGAGGTGGCGAGGACGGCGCCCAGGGCGGGCCCGCCCATGAAAACAACCTCGGTGGCAATGGAGTCCAGGGCGAACGCCGTCCGCCGCTGGTCCCCCGTGGCCAGCACGCCCAGTGACTGCCGGACCACGCTGAAGACCGGAAGCGTGAAGACGCCGCCGATCAGCGCCAGGACCAGCAGCCACTCATAGCTGGCATGCGGGGCGATGGACCAGATGACGGCCTCGGAGATGACCGAGGGAATCAGCGCCCGGCGCAGGCCCACATTGTCCACGCGGCGGCCGCGCCACGGGGCGCCGAAGGCAATGCCCACCGTGACAACCGCCGCAACTGCGCCGGCCTTGGCATAGCCCATGTCCATGGTCATGACCACATGCAGGGTCAGGAGCACACCTGCTGCGGAGTGCGGGAAACGGGCAATCATTCCCACCAGCAGCAGACGGCGGATCGGGGCAACACGAAGCAGCTCCCCGTAGGCGGCAAAATTCACGGCACTTCTCTTCCGGCGGTCCCCCGCCCAACGGGTCAGCGCGTGATTTTGAGTTCCAGTGAATCCACGCGCTCGACAAATAAGGGATCGGCAGCGAGCCGTTGCTGCAGCGTTCCGGCGATGCCCTGCACCGCCTGCGCATCCAGTCCCGGTGCCAGGTGAAGAACCATTCTAAGCTCAGGACCGGCACCGCCTCCGGCCATGACGGACCCGCGCGCCGACCGCGTGGCCGTCCCCGGCCCCTGAACCAGCTCCACCCTGGTAACTGAGGGTTCGACGTCGACGGCTGCGGACACAGCCCGGCCCACCTCTTCGTCGGCGTAGGAGGGGGTCCAGTCCCGCTGCTGGGCCAGTGCCCACATGGCCGGCCGGCGCACCACAAAGGTGACGTCAGCACCGGGATCCACGACCAGCAGCTGCGCCTCCTCCGACACGGCGGAGAGCGCGGCCCGGGCAGCGTACACCGCCACCGGGCGGGCTTCCGGATGCCACTTCTGCAGGGCAGGAACGGAGGTGAACACCGGCAGGGCCTTGCGGCCGTCCGGGGCCGTCAGCGTGACCAAGGCCATGTCCGCTTCTTTGTCCGCGGCCAGACCGTGCTCGGATGCCGCTTCCTCGGCCAGGGTCGCGACGATGGGCACGAACACGCGGGCGCTGGCCAGCGAGGCCACCACCTGCGCCTCGGTGCCGGTGCCGGCTTCCAGCGCCGCCAGGGCGGCGAGGTAACCTGCGTCGGCACTTCCGTCGTCGGCGTCAAAGTTGTGCAGCGGGTTGCCGTCACCGGACAGATCCCGACCGGCCCAGGACTGTCCCGCAGAGTCGGCCGGCCCGCCGGCGCCGGCAAGGGCGGCGGCGATGTGTCCGGGAAGGGCGCGCTCAGCCATGGGTCCTAGCGCTCCGGGTGGCCGGCGACGTCGAAGGCCTGCGGCAGGGTGAAGGCGCCGGCATAGAGGGCCTTGCCCACAATGGTGCCTTCCAGCCCCAGCGGAACGAGCTCGCGCAGGGCAGCCAGATCATCCAGGGACGAGATGCCGCCGGAAGCGACAACGGGACGGTCGGTGCGCTGAAGGACCTCGCGCAGCAGCTCGAGGTTCGGGCCGCGCAGCGTTCCGTCCTTCGTGACGTCGGTGACCACGTAGCGCGGGCAGCCGGCGTCCTCCAGACGGGCCAGCACCTCCCAGAGGTCGCCGCCGTCCTTGGTCCAGCCGCGGGCGGCCAGGGTGGTGCCGCGGACATCAAGCCCGACGGCGATGGCCTCGCCGTAGCGGGCAATCGCGCTGGCGGTCCACTCCGGGTTTTCCAGTGCGGCGGTGCCCAGATTGACGCGGCTGGCGCCCAGTTCCAGGGCCATGTCCAGGGAGGCATCGTCGCGGATGCCGCCGGAGAGTTCCACCTTGATATCCAGCTGGTCCACCACACGCTTGAGCAGGGGCAGGTTGGAACCGCGGCCGAAGGCTGCGTCCAGGTCCACCAGATGGACCCAGGCGGCGCCGTCGTTCTGCCAGGCCATGGCGGCATCGAGCGGATCGCCGTAGCTGGTTTCGCTGCCGGCTTCGCCCTGGACCAGGCGAACGGCCTGGCCGTCGGCTACATCCACGGCGGGCAGAAGTTCGAGGACGGGTGTTTCAACAAGTGACATGGTTCTGCTTTCCGTGGGGGTTTCGGCAGCGGCGGAGGGTGTTAGACGCTGCTGTCGATCAAGAGGTAGGCGCCAAGCAGGGACATTCCCGCAAGGACCCAAAAACTAACGGTGACGATTTGGGACATGCCCTGACGGCGGAAGGAAATGGCGCCGCCGATCAGAATTCCGGCAAGGCCCATCAAAATGACGCTCCACATAGCCCTAGCCCAGCGTCTTCAGCCAGTTTTCCAGCAGCGCCGCACCGGCGTCACCGGACTTTTCCGGATGGAACTGCGTGGCCGTCAGCGGCCCGTTTTCCACGGCTGCCACAAAGCGGCTGCCGTGCTCGGCCCAAGTGACCTGGGGAGCACGCATGGCGGGCTGGGTAACGTCGAAGTCCCATTTCTGCACGCCGTAGCTGTGCACAAAGTAGAAGCGCTCGTCCTCGATGCCGGCAAATAGCTGGGAGCCTTCCGGCGGCTGGACGGTGTTCCAGCCCATGTGCGGCACCACATCGGCGTCCAGGCGTTCCACAACGCCGGGCCACTCCCCCATTCCGGGGGTGCGCACGCCGTGCTCCACACCCTCATCGAAGAGC
Organism: Arthrobacter sp. UYP6; assembly: GCF_040547315.1. Taxonomy (NCBI): domain Bacteria; kingdom Bacillati; phylum Actinomycetota; class Actinomycetes; order Micrococcales; family Micrococcaceae; genus Arthrobacter; species Arthrobacter sp. UYP6. The sequence goes on along the minus strand of NZ_JBEPPM010000007.1, from coordinate 136,276 downwards.
ACCTGAAGTCCCACGCAGATGCCCATCACCGGGCGGCCGCCGGCGATGCGACGTCCGATCAGGCGGAGGGCATCCACCTCTTTCAGGCCCTGCATAACGGCGGCAAAGGCACCGACTCCGGGCACCAGCAGGCCGTCGGCCTCGAGGACATCGGCGGACTTGGAACTCAGGGTGACGTTTGCGCCTACGCGCTCCAGCGCGCGGACGGCGGAACGAATGTTGCCGGACCCATAATCAAGGACCGTGACGTTGCGGCTGCTCATAGGGCTCCCTTGGTGGACGGAATGCCCTCTACCCGGGGATCCGGCTCCACAGCGGCACGCAGGGCGCGCGCAAAGGCCTTGAACTGGGCTTCCACGATATGGTGCGGGTCCCGGCCGGCAATAACGGTCATGTGCAGGCAGATCTGGGCGTGCAGCGTGATGGCCTCGAAGACGTGGCGGGTCAGCGAACCGGTGAAGTGTCCGCCGATCAGGTGGTATTCCTGTCCTGCAGGCTCCCCCGAGTGCACCAGATAAGGGCGGCCGGAAATGTCGACGACGGCGTTGGCCAGGGCTTCGTCCAGCGGAACCGTGGCCTCGCCGAAACGGCGGATGCCGGCCTTGTTACCGAGCGCGGTCTTCAGCGCCTCGCCAATGCTGATGGCAATGTCCTCGACGGTGTGGTGGACATCGATATGGGTGTCACCGGTGGCCTGGACCGTGAGATCCATCAGGGAGTGCTTGGCCAGAGCCGTCAGCATGTGGTCGTAGAACGGCACAGATGTGCTGATGCTGGACTGGCCCGTTCCGTCCAGGTCCAGCTCCACTACCACAGACGATTCACTGGTCACCCGTTCGATCCGGGCCGTGCGTCCGGTGGTGGTCTCCACAGTCATGGTTTTCCTTTGAAAGAAGATGGTCTCTGCTAACAGTTTAGTGGCTGCCCGCCGGAGAGGTTCCGCGGCGGTGTGGCCCCCGGAAGGGCTACCGCGCGGTGGAACGTGCCGGGGCTACCGGCCAGGGCTACCGGCCAGGGCTACCGGCCAGGGCTACCGGCCAGGGCTACCGAATGCCGGCGGCCAGCAGCTCGCGGAGCCGGGACAGGAAGGCACTGGTCTCAGGCTCGGTGCCCGCGGTAACCCGCAGGTAGCCCGGGATTCCGACGTCGCGCACCAGTACGCCTGCCTCCAACAGCCCTTCCCAGACAACATGGGGGTGCTCCATCCCGCCGAAGAACACGAAATTGGCGTCCGACGGTGCGGGCTTGAGGTCCAGGACGAGCAGCTCCGAAACAATGCGGTCACGCTGGACTTTGATGGCCTCCACGTTGGCGAGCAGTGCATCGGCGTGTTCCAGGGCTGCGTTGGCAGTGGCCTGCGTGATTGCTGAAAGGTGGTAAGGCAGCCGGACCAGGCGCAGTGCGTCGGCGACTTCGGGGGCTGCCGCCATGTAGCCCACCCGGGCTCCGGCGAGCGCGAAGGCCTTGCTCATGGTCCGCGAGACGATCAGTCGCTCCCGGCCGGGCAGCAGCTGCAGCGCACTGGGGGTTCCGGCGTGGAAGAACTCGGCGTAGGCCTCATCCACGATCACGATTGTCTGAGACGCGGCGCCGGCCTCATAGACGGCTTCGATCACGTCCAGTGAAAGCGCGGTGCCCGTGGGATTGTTGGGTGTGCACAGGAAGACGATGTTCGGCGCGTGGGTGCGTACCTGTTCTGCTGCGGACTCCGCCGTGAGCTCGAAGTCATCGCTGCGTGTGCCCTTGAGGTAGCGGGTGCCGGTGCCGCTGGCCAGCAGCGGGTACATGGAATAGGTGGGAGGGAAACCCATGGCCGTGCGTCCCGGGCCACCGAAGGCTTGAAGGATCTGCTGCAGAACCTCGTTGGATCCATTGGCCGCCCAGATATTGTCAGCGCCGAGTCCGTGGCCAAGGTATGCGGCCAGCCGTTCACGCAGCTCCGTGAACTCCCGGTCCGGATAGCGGTTAAGGCCTTCCACCGCATGCTCTACGGACAGTGCAATGGCCTTGCGCACCGGCTCCGGCAGGCCATGGGTGTTCTCGTTGACGTTTAACAGGATGGGCACATCCAGCTGCGGGGCTCCGTAGGGGGTTAGGCCGCGGAGATCGTCGCGCAGGGGAAGTCGGTTCAGTCTTTCCAGCTGTTCAGTCACCTGTACAGCTTAAGACTCGAAGGCGGAGCGGGAAGAATCCCCCGCCGCGCAGGAAGCGTTGTTACGCCGTGTTAGCCAGCGGCGGTGAGTTGCGTGCCCAATTGGCTGGAACAGCCGTAAGCAGGGGCACCTGTGTCGGGACTCTGCGGCTGCGAAAGGCGACTACATGATTCAGCTACAGGGAGCGGCTGCAGGATGCGGCTACCGGGAGCAGCTGCAGGAACTCCGTGGATGATGCGAACTCAGCGGAGAGAGTTGAGCGTCCCGGGTGGCTGGGACCCCACGCCTAGTGGGGTCGGAACGAAGCGCTGCCCAGGTCAGGCCGAATCCTCAGCCTTGGACCGGCACGTACAACTGCGCGCCGACGGGGATCCGGGCCTCAGTGAGGTTGTTGAGTTCCATAATGTCGGCTATGACGTCCCTCGGATCACGCTCCGGGGCAAATTCCTGGGCCAGTCCCCACAGCGTTTCCCCGGCAGCCACACTGACCTGAACGGTCCGGGTTACCTCGGGGCTACCGCTGGATGCCATGGCCGGGGCGGTGAAGAAACCCAGAACAGTGAGTGCTGCAGCGGCGGTGAGCATCAGCGGCAGACCAATAAAGACGAGCCGGCCCCTGCGGGTCAGGCGCAACCCGCGCCGTTCCCCCGGCACGGTGGAAGACGGCAAAGGCGAACCTGGCAAAGCGGCTTCTCGGCTCTCCGGACCAGTGGAGCTCTCCGGGCCAGTGGATGCGAAGGCTTCCGACGGAAGGAGCGGGGCAACCCCGGCATGCAGGGAAGGAAGGACTGTCTGGGTGGGCATAACAACACCTTTCCGGTTCGATTGCAACGAGGAAAACCCGAAGCCATATTCGAACGATTGGAAGCTATTCGACATACCCGGACGCCGTCGTTGGCGACTTCTCGAAAGTATGTTCGACTCTTGCTGACTCATTTCTAGCACCTATCTACTAACAAAGTCGAGACTCGCTCGAACAAATGTTTGAAAACGTTGCTCCGCTCCCTTAGCGTTGAGGACGAGGGAGAGGTTTACCCGGTTTTGGTCGGGCCGCTCCCGGAGCGTGAGCTCCGGATCGGTTCGTCAGCACCACTGAACCAGCTACCTCTGACATAACCGCCGGCACGGCTTGCACAGCGTTCCGGTTCCGCCTTTTACCCGATCGACCATTTACCGACCAGCTCCGGCAACGCCCGGACCAGCTGACCCGAAGGGAACCCCACGTGGCCCGCAGGACTGCTTCCGAAGACAGCACCAACAAGCCAGCTGCCGCAGGCACCCGTGCGCGTGCCAAGGGGCTCACTCCTCGGCAGAAAACCGTCCTGGAAATGATCCAGCGGTCTGTGAGCACCAACGGGTACCCGCCCACCATGCGGGAAATCGGAGACACCGTAGGTCTGGCCAGCCTTTCCAGCGTCACCCATCAGCTCATGCAGCTGGAGAAGCTCGGCTACATCCGCCGCGACCCCAAGCGTCCCCGTGCCATGGAGATCCTCATCCCCCTGATGCTTCGCGACGGCAACGCGGGAACCCCTGAGGCGGCGGAGGACGGAGCCGCAGCCAGCGGACAGCCCGCGCCCGCCGCCTCCGACCGTCTGTCCACGGACGGGGCCAACGCCGCCACTCCGGCGCCGGCACTGGCATCAGTAACCGAACTTTCCACCTCCGTGGACACCGCCATGGTCCCCCTGGTAGGCCGTATTGCCGCCGGCGGTCCGATTCTGGCCGAGCAGGTCGTGGAGGACATCATGCCGCTGCCCCGCCAGCTGGTGGGCCACGGCGACCTCTTCATGCTCAAGGTCTCGGGAGACTCCATGGTGGACGCCGCCATCTGTGACGGCGACTGGGTGGTTGTCCGCCGGCAGCCAACAGCCGAGAACGGTGACATCGTGGCCGCTCTGCTTGATGACGAGGCCACGGTCAAGACCTTCCGGCAGCGCAACGGCCACACCTGGCTGCTGCCCCAGAACACCCGCTACGAGCCCATCGTGGGCGATCACGCCGTCATCATGGGCAAAGTTGTCTCGGTGATGCGTTCGCTCTAGCGGGGGCTCTCCAGCGGGGGCTTTCCAGCAGGGGCCATTGGAGCGCTCCCGGACAACAAAAATGGCGGTCGGAATTTCTTCCGGCCGCCATTTGCGTATCTGCTGCCTTCTTCTTGTGCCTGTCGACTTCCCAGCGCCTACTTCCGTGCGCCCTGCTTCTGCGCTGTGAGCTCCTCGGCCGCCGATTGCTCAGCCAGGCGTCCCAGCACCGAGAGCACCACTGAGCGGTCGGTGGTGGACCAGAAGGGCGGCAGCGCCGCGCGCAGGAAGCCCCCGTAGCGTGCCGTGGCCAGCCGTGAGTCGAGGACGGCGACCACGCCGCGGTCCCCGGAGGCACGGATGAGCCGGCCGGCGCCCTGGGCCAGACGCACTGCAGCATGGGTGGCAGCGACGGACATGAAGCCGTTGCCCCCGGCTTTGGCCACCGCACGGGTGCGTGCGGTCATCAGGGGATCATCCGGGCGGGGAAAGGGTATGCGGTCGATCAGTACGAGCCGGCAGGCGGCCCCCGGAACGTCCACGCCCTGCCAGAGGGACATCGTGCCGAAAAGGCAGGTGTCGGGTTCCTCCGAGAACTGCTTCACGAGTGAGGACATAGAGGATTCCCCCTGGCACAGGATGGGAAAGTCCACCCGGCCGCGCATGGCATCCGCCGCGTCCTCGGCTGCCCGGCGCGAGGAGAACAAACCCAGGGCGCCGCCGTTGGAAGCCCGAAGCAGCGCTTCAATCTCATCCAGCTGCGCTTCGGAGGTGCCCCGCTCAGGCTTGGGCAGGTCCTTGGCCACGTAAAGGACACCCTGGCGTGGATAGTCGAAGGGACTGCCGACGTCGGTTCCGGTCCACGATGGAGCTCCGGGACCAAGCAGGCCCAGGGCTCCGGCAACCGGGCCAAATTCGGAGCCGATGGCCAGGGTGGCCGAGGTCAGGACCACCGTGTGGCCGTCGAAGAGCCCTTCCCGCAGCCGTCCTGCCACGGACAGCGGCGCAACGTTCAACGTGGCCGGAGCAGTTTCATCCGGCGGTGAGAACCCGCCCGACGGCGAGAAGGAGCTGGGCCTCGAAGCCCAGATCACCTCACCGGCGGCCGGAGCCGACACCAGCCGTTCGCAGACGGTCAGCACAGCCATCAGCCGGGAGCGCGCCGTCTGGCGGCCGCCGTCGGCGGTTTCGCCAGGCTCGGGCTTGGAATCGGAAAGTGCCACCCGGCAGGCTTCACGGATCCGGCCCACCGCCTGTTCCTGCTCTTCGTTCAGTCCGCTGGCCAGCAGGCCGGAGGGAATATTCTCCAGGGACTTCTCGAAGGCTCGTGCCGCCTGTGCCAGTTCCTCCACGCTGGCGGAGGTGTGCTTGCGCGCAGCTGTCACGGCGGCGGTGACAACCGTCCCGGACAACTGTCCGGTGACAGCACCGGTGACCCGGTCCTGCAGTTCGTGGGCCTCATCGATCACCACCACGTCATAATCCGGCAGCACGGCCAGACCCTCAAAGGCGGCAATGGCCAGCATCGCGTGGTTGGTGATAACGACGTCGGCCACTGCGGCGGAGGCGCGGGCCCGCTCGCTGAAGCACTCTGCGGCCACCGGGCATTTCTGCGCGCCGAGGCACTCCATGGAGGTCACCGACACCTGCCGCCAGGCACGGTCGCTGACACCGGGCACCAGATCATCCCGGTCACCGGTGTCCGTTTCCTCGGCCCACTCGCGCAGCCGCATCACTTCACGACCCATGGCGGAGGTGGGAGCGGGCGCGGGGTGGGCCACACCGTGGTCATCGCCCAGGGTGAAGAGAGCCCCGGCGGGATCTTCCTCTTCCGGGAATCCTCCGCCGGTCTTGTGCAGGCAGACATAGTTGCTGCGGCCCTTGAGCAGCGCCACGTCAACGTCCCGGGGCAGCTTGGGCTTGAGCGTCTTGAGCAGCCGGGGCAGGTCCCGGCCCACAATCTGGGACTGCAGGGCCAGCGTGGCGGTGGACACGAGCGTGGGCTTGGTGCTCTCCAGCGCGTGATGGATCAGCGGCACCAGATAGGCCAGGGACTTGCCGGTTCCGGTGCCGGCTTGGACCAGCAGGTGCTGGCCCTCATCAATGGCCTGCGTGACCTGCCGGGCCATTTCATGCTGGCCCGGGCGGTTTTGTCCACCCATGCCGGCAACGGCGGTGTCCAGCAGTTCCAGGACTTCGCCGGTGGTGTCTTTACTCATGGGTGACGAACGGCTCCAGTTCAGCAGCGAGGCCTTCGCGGACCATGACGTGCAGCCGGGTTCCGGTTTCGGAATGGTCCACGGAGAGGATTTCGGTGTCCGGGCTATGTAGCCGTGACACCACGTCCCCGCGCTCGTAGGGCACCATCAGTGTCAAATCCACCGCGGGGCGGGGAATGCCTTCGGAGATGGCCTGCAGGAGTTCGTCGATGCCTTCGCCGGTGCGGGCGGAGACCACCACATGGCGGCGTTCCTTCTGCCGCAGCCGTTCCAGCACAAACGGATCCGCAGCATCGGCCTTGTTCAGCACAATGATTTCCGGAATCTTACGGGCATCGACATCGGTCAGCACGGTGCGGACCGCAGCGATCTGACCCTCCGGGTCAGGATGGGAGGCATCCACGACGTGCAGGATCAGGTCCGCGTCCGCCACTTCTTCCAGCGTGGAGCGGAAGGCCTCCACAAGCTGCGTCGGCAGGGACCGCACAAACCCGACGGTGTCCGCCAGGGTGTAGCCGATGCCGTCTTCGGTCTGTGCCTTGCGGATGGTGGGATCCAAGGTGGCGAACAGGGCGTTCTCCACCAGGACACCGGCATCCGTGAGCCGGTTCAGCAGCGAGGACTTGCCGGCGTTGGTGTAGCCGGCAATGGCCACCGAGGGAACCTGGTTGCGCTGCCGGTTGGCGCGCTTGGTCTCCCGCGCAGGCTTCATATCCGCAATTTCGCGACGCAGCTTTGCCATCCGGGTGCGGATCTTCCGCCGGTCCAGTTCAATTTTGGTTTCACCTGGACCGCGGGAACCCATGCCGGCGCTGGCGCTGCCGACCTGGCCGCCGGCCTGGCGGGACATGGATTCGCCCCAGCCACGCAGGCGCGGCAGCAGGTATTCAAGCTGGGCCAGTTCCACCTGGGCCTTACCCTCGCGGGATTTGGCATGCTGGGCAAAAATGTCCAGGATCAATGCCGTGCGGTCAATGACCTTGACCTTGACGATGTCTTCCAGTCCGCGGCGCTGTGAAGGAGCCAGTTCGCTGTCCACGATGACGGTGTCCGCACCCGTGGCCATCACGATGTCCTTGAGCTCCTGGGCCTTGCCCGAGCCCAGGAAGGTGCCCGGGTCCGGCTTCAGCCGCCGCTGGATGATGCTGTCCAGGACCTCGGAGCCTGCCGTCTCGGCGAGGGCTGCCAGTTCCTGCAGGGAGTTCTCGGCGTCGGCAGCTGTTCCTTCGCTCCACAGCCCTGCCAACACCACACGTTCCAGGCGCAGCTGGCGGTACTCAACCTCGGTGACGTCTTCAAGTTCGGTGGAGAGACCGGCAACACGCCGCAGCGCGTGCCGCTCGCGCAGATCTTCCTGGTCGCCGTCGTGCACCGAATGCCCTGCGTCCTCGCGGGACAGGGCCTGAGCCCTGCCGCGCGGAGCGTCGCGGGCGGGCGTCTTGGCGTCCGCGGCACTTTCCTTGGCGAGGATCCTGTCAATGACCCCCTGGATGTCTTCGGGGCTCAGCTCCGGGTTGGGCTGGGCGGAACCGGACGTGCCAGGACGGGAATTGTTGATGGTCATATTCTCCTTATAAGCCGTGTTCTCCATGGTAAGTCAGTGCACGGACATTTGGGGGCGTGATCTCTTGCCGCTGAATCCGGTTTCCGCTGCCTGCCGCAGACGCACTAATCTGGTTTGTTATGGGTTCAGACCATTACTTCAGTTCACAGCCTTCGGGTCCCGAGGTCCGCCGGCCGCTTCATGTCACACTCGACGGCCGCGAGCGTACGCTTGTCACCGCCGGCGGCATCTTCAGCCCCGACGCCATTGACAAGGGCACGGTGATCCTCCTTGACGAAGTCCCGGCACCCTCCCCCACCGGCAATCTGCTGGACATCGGCTGCGGCTGGGGTCCGGTGGCACTGACCATGGCGCTGAAATCCCCCGCAGCCCGCGTCTACGCCGTGGACGTCAACGAACGGTGTCTGGCCCTGACCCGAGACAATGCCGCCGCTCTGGGACTGGACAACGTCACTGCGTCCCGGCCCGAAGAGGTCGACCCACAGCTGCGGTTCGAGACCATCTGGTCCAATCCGCCCATCCGTATCGGCAAGGAGGAACTCCATGCCCTGCTGCTCCTGTGGCTCCCCCGCCTGGCTCCGGAAGGAAGCGCGTGGCTGGTGGTTCAGAAGAACCTTGGCGCGGATTCGCTGCAGAAGTGGATTGCCGAGCAGCTGGGCTCGGACTACTCGGTGGCCCGCCACAGCACGGCCAAGTCCTTCCGCATCCTGAAGATTGAGCGCCGCTGAGAAGCCAGCTGACTGATCAGCCGGCTTTTAGAATCCCGGCCGCTGGCTAGAGCAGGGTCCCGCGTGCCACGAGCACAGCGGGGCCGCTGAGTTCCACGTGTTCGCGGCCGTCTTCGGCGGTCAGGAAACGGACGCCCACGACGCCGCCGGGTACCGTTACTGCCCAGTCGTTCGGAGCGTCCCGGCCGGCCCAGAAACGGATGGCGACGGCGGCGGCACAGGCGCCGGTGCCGCAGGAAAGGGTCTCCCCCACACCGCGTTCATGCACACGCATCGTCAGCAGTCCCACACCGTTTTCGACCAGCGGCTCGGCAGGCACTACAAATTCCACGTTGGTGCCGTTCTCCGGTTCCGGCTGCACGGAGGGTGCGGCCACGAGGCTGGTGGCGGCGAGTTCGGACAGCTCCGCCAGGGCCACCACGGTGTGCGGATTTCCCATGCTGACGGACAGCCCGGGGCGGGGCACCTCCAGACCTGCGGCGTTAACGACGGCGTCCATGGCCTTAGCTGCTGCGTGGTCGGGGTAGATGAACTCCCACGGGCCCATGTCCACGGCGTAGCCGCTCTGAACCCGGGTGACGGTCTTGATGCCGGCACGGGTACCGATGGTCAGGGTTTCCCCTTCCGCCAGGTGGACAAGGTCCTCGGCGAGCAGGAAGTGGACAAAAACCCGGACCCCGTTGCCGCACATTTCGGAAATACTGCCGTCCGAATTGCGGTAATCCATGAACCATTCGGCTCCGGGGTCGGTCTGCAGCAGACCCTGTCCCTCCGGCAGATGCTCCGAGCGCACGGCCCGGATAAAACCGTCGGCACCGATACCGCGGTGCCGGTCGCACACGGCCGCAACTTCGGCGGCGGTGATGTCGCGGCCACCCTCGGGGTCGGCAACCAGGACAAAGTCATTGCCGGTGCCGTGGCCCTTGGCGAAGGGCAGGCCGGCCAGGGAGGCTGGCAGGCCGGAAGCGGACAGTGCGGCGGAAAGAGTTGTGTTCACTGTTCAAGGATAGCGGCGGCAGCCTTGGCGGTCAGTTCGGGATCATCCCAGTCGAGCCAGGTGATGCGCGGGTCGGCCCGGAACCAGGTCAGCTGGCGGCGGGCGAACTGCCGGGTGGCGACCACTGTCTGTTCCGTGGCCTGCGCAACTGTTGACTCGCCGTCGAGCACGCGTAGGAACTGCGAATAGCCCAGCGCCCGGCCGGCGGTCCGCCCCTCGCGCAGCCCCCGGCCGGCCAGGGTTTGAACTTCGGCGAGCAGGCCGCGGTCCACCATCTGGTCCACCCGCGCGGCCAGCCGGCGGTGCAGCAGACCGCGCTCCACACTCAGACCAATCTGGACGGCCGGCTGGAAGTACTCCCGGGCTGGCATAAAGGAGCTGAACGGCTGGCCGGTCAGCTGATGGACCTCCAGTGCGCGCACCACGCGGCGGCCGTCGCCGAGCCGGTCGGCGGACACCGGATCCACGGTGCGGAGCCGCCCGCGCAGTACCTCCAAACCTGCTTCCTCGAGTTCCCGTTCCAGGCCGGCGCGCACCGCCGGATCCGTGCCGGGGAACTCCAGGACATCCAGGGCTGCGCGCACATAGAGGCCGGATCCGCCCACAAGGATCGGATACTTTCCACGCTCCCGGATCTCGGTGATGAGATTCCGGGCGGAAGCCTGGAACGCCGAGACGCTGGCCTCCTCCCGGACATCCATGATGTCCAGCAGATGGTGCGGAACGCCGCGGCGCTCCTCAATGCTGATTTTCGCGGTACCGATGTCCATGCCACGGTAAAACTGCATGGCATCGGCATTGATCACTTCCCCGCCCAGTTCCCGTGCCAGGGCAACGCCCAGATCGGATTTGCCGGAGCCGGTGGGGCCGACGACGGCGATGACAGGGCGGGAGCGTGTGTTAGCTGCGGAGATCATTGGGTGCACCGGGGAATCACCGGCGCGCTAGGAGCGCGGCGGCAGCGCGGGCATGCCCAGTGAGACACCGGGTTTTCCGGCAGCCGTGCCGGGAGCCGGAACTCCGCAGGAATCCGCCTGCGAACGGTCCCAGGCGTCTCCGGCGCGGGAGCGGCGCAGTGAGTAGTCTGCCCCCGTGGCGGGATCCGAGACCAGGTGGAATGCCGCCGCCGAGGTGACGGGTACGGTGACAAGGTCTCCGGGGCGGGGCACCTCGCAGCCTTCGGGCACCGAGAAATGCACCAGGCGCTGGTCGCGTGAGCGGCCGGAGAGCCGCCCGGTTTCCTCGGATTTGCGGCCGGAGCCGGCGGTCACCATCACTTCCACCGTGGTGCCCACCTGCTTGGCATTTTCTTCAGCCGCAATGCGGTCCTGCAGTGCGGTGAGGCGTTCAAAGCGTTCCTGGACAACCGCCTTGGGCAGCTGGTCCGGGAGGTCGGCGGCGGGAGTGCCGGGCCGTTTGGAGTACTGGAAGGTAAAGGCGGTGGCGAAGCGGGACTTCTCCACGACGTCGAGCGTGGCGGCGAAGTCCTCTTCCGTTTCGCCCGGGAAGCCCACAATGATGTCCGTGGAAATCGCCGCGTGCGGCATGCGTTCACGGACGCTGTCCAGGATGCCCAGGAATTTCTTGGACCGGTAGGACCGGCGCATGTCCTTGAGCACCTTGTCGGAACCGGACTGCAGCGGCATGTGCAGCTGCGGCATGACGTTGGGGGTTTCCGCCATCGCATCGATGACGTCCTGGGTGAAGGCGGCCGGGTGCGGGCTGGTAAAGCGGACGCGTTCCAGACCCTGGATGCTGCCACAGGCCCGCAGCAGTTTGGCGAACGCGCCGCGGTCCCCGAATTCCACCCCGTAGGAGTTCACGTTCTGGCCCAGCAGCGTGACCTCTATGGCGCCGTCGTCGACCAGTGCCTGGATCTCGGCGAGGATCTCGCCGGGGCGGCGGTCACGCTCCTTGCCCCGCAGGGAGGGAACAATGCAGAACGTGCAGGTATTGTTGCAGCCCACGGAGATCGAGACCCAGCCCGCGTACACGGAGTCCCGTTTGGTGGGCAGCGTCGAGGGGAAAACATCCAGAGATTCCAGGATTTCCAGCTGTGCTTCATCGTTGTGGCGTGCCCGCTCCAGCAGGGCCGGCAGCGACCCGATGTTGTGGGTTCCAAAGACGGCGTCCACCCACGGCGCCCGGCGCTGGATCGTGTCGCGGTCTTTCTGCGCCAGGCATCCGCCCACGGCGATCTGCATGCCCGGGCGCGTTTCCTTGACGTGGGCCAACATGCCCAGGTTGCCGTAGAGCTTGTTGTCCGCGTTCTCCCGCACCGCACAGGTGTTGAAGACAACGACGTCGGCCTGGTCCCCTTCGGCCGGCACGTAACCGGCGTTCTCCAGCAGGCCGGCAATGCGCTCGGAATCGTGGACATTCATCTGGCAGCCGAAGGTCCGCACCTGATAGGTGCGCTGGAGCTGCAGGGGCTCGGCAGGGGACGGGGAAGTCATGGGGGAAGATACAGTCAAACTCACAGTCCTAGGGTACCTGCCGCCGGCCCCCGGAGCGGGCGTTCGCTCTGCGGGAACCTTTCGGTTGATCCTTAGCCGGTGCCGTCCGGCGGTGCGCGCGGCCGGGTTTAGTACCAGTTGTTGGCGTAGTGGAAGTTCAGTGCTGAGCAGGGGCTGCCGTACCGGGATTCAATGTAGCCCAGTCCCCAGTTGATCTGCGTCTTGTAGCTGGTCAGGTAGTCAGGTCCTGATGAGGCCATTTTTTCGGCGGGAAGTGACTGGACGATGCCGTAGGCGCCGCTGCTGGCGTTGGTGGCGCTGGTCGTCCAATTGGATTCCTTCTCCCACAGCGTGTTGAGGCAGGTCATTTCCGAGGCCGCCCAGCCGTGGCCGGCCAGAGCGGACGCGGCGTAGGCCTTTGCTCCTGCGGGATCATCCATGGGAACTGACGCTGCAGCGGCGGCAGCTGCTTCTTCCGCTGCGCGGTCCGCGGCGGCTTGGGCATCAGCCGCTGCCCTGGCGGCAGTTTCCTGCTCGGCGGCCGCCCGGGCCCGCTCGGCTGCGGCCTCGGCGGCCTTGGCTGCTTCCGCCGCTTTAGTCTCTTCGGCGGCTTTGGCCTCCGCTGACTTCTCTTCGGTTGCTTTGGCGTCCCCGGCGGCTTTGGCTTCTTCGGCTTTTTTCGCCTCGTTGGCGGCAGCCTCTTCAGCTGCCCTCTTCTGGGCGTCGGTGTCGGCGCCGCTTGCCTTCTCCTGCGCGTCGCGCTCGGCTTCGTCCGCCGAGGTAGTGGACGCGGGGTCCGTCTCGCCGGTCGGCGAGGTCAGGCTGACGAGGTTGGCGCGCAGCGTCTCGTTTTGCACCGAGGCTCCGGCAACACCAAAGAAGGCAAGACCGCCGGCAACTGCAATGGCACCAATGCGGAGTTTGCGGGTTCGTCGGGCCTGCCGGCGGTCCTGGGTGAGCTCGCGCCGTCCGGGAGTCTCTTCGGACCCCGGCGTGCGGTTAAGTGTGTCTTCGTTGCCGAGGGTGTCTTCGTTGCCGAGGGCATCTTTGTGGAGGGAAGTCATAGGACCGAGACGGTACAGACGAACCCTGAGGAACTATCTCAAATACATAACGATCGGGTTGACACGCGTGTTGTAAAAGGGCTTAATACCAGTTTTTGTCTTCGGAATGCTGCCAGGCGGCACAGGGGCTGCCGTACCGGGAGCTGATGTATCCCAGCCCCCACTCGATCTGGGTGCGGTAGTTGGTGCGCCAGTCGGCTCCGACGCTGGCCATCTTGTCTCCGGGCAGTGACTGCGGAATGCCGTAGGCGCCGCTGGACGGATTGTTTGCGCTGGTCCGCCAGCCGGACTCGCGCTGCCACAGGTTGACCAGGCACCGAAACTGGTCCTGTCCCCAGCCGCGCGACGACAGCTGCCCGGCAGCATAGGCCTGCGCAGCGGCGGGGTCGTCAACGGGTCCCGGCGCAGGCGCCGGCGTGGGAACCGGAGCAGGAGCAGGTACGGGATCCGGAGCCGGAGCAGGTTGCGGAACGGGTGGGGCAGGTGGTGCTGCCGGGGGCGGCGGGACGGGATTGGGTGCTGGGACCTGAGGCTGCGGGGTGGGATTAATCACCGGAACCGGCCCCGTTTCGCCGGGCCGCGGAGCAGGATTGCTGCCGCTGTTATCACCGGCCCTGTCCCGTGCTTCAGCTTCCCGAGCGGCTTCCTCCGCCGCCCGCGCCTCCTGCTGTTTGCGGTAGGTCTCTTCAGCCTGAAGCCCCTTCAACCGATCTGCTTCGGCCTGCGCGCTGCTGTCCCGCAGGTCAGCCAGCTGCTCCAGCAAAACGGCGCTTCGGCCCTGAACTTCACGAACGGCGGCATCCGCATCCGCTGCTGCGGCCTGGGCCTGAACGGCCAGCCGCTGGGCTTCGGCAGCGGATGATTCCCGGGCTTGAAGGGCAGCAGCTTCCCGCTCTTCAAGGCTGCGCAGGACGTTTTCGGCCGCGGAGGCCTGGGCCTGAAGACTGTCAGTACGGCCGGTAATGCCCTGAAGCGTGGTGAGCCGGTCCATGGCTCCCACGGCGGCGTCAGCGTCCAGGAGCATCAACAGGCTCGAGTCCATGCCGCCGGTTTTATAGGTCTGCGCCGCCAGGGCTCCCAGCTGGTCAGTGAGCGCGGCCGCCGATGCGGCTGCTTCGCCCCGCTGGGCAGCCAGGACATCCACAGTGCGACTGTTGGCTTCAGCTTCGTCGGCGGCCAGCTGATGGCTGGCCGAAGCCTGGACCGCGGCGGTTCCGAGGGCGCCAGCCTCAGCGGAAAGGTCACCGAAGAGCGTCTCGATTTCGACTACCTGGGCGGCCTTGGCCCCCGCGCTGTGTTTGGCCTGTTCGACGTCGTCCCAAGAGGGATAATCCGCTGCGGCTGCAGGCGCCGGAGTAAAAACCGCAGGCACAGCAGTGAAGACCGAGGCGGCAAGCACACCGGTCAGCAGCACGGATCCCAGGGAAACTCGAGTGAACTTCTTCCCCGTCAGCAACAGAGTCAACATCGGAGCTCAGCATACGGCACGGGCGGTGAATAACCCTAGGTTTCCTACCAGGCGTCTTCGGGCTGCTGCTCCAGGACGTCGCCAATGAGGTCGTTGACCACGCGGTATCCCACCGACGGGGAGTATCCCTTGCGGGCCAGCATGGAGACCAGCCGCCGGGCCTGTTTGTCCCGTGCAGCCCGGTCCGTCAGATCCACTGAAGACTGCAGCTTGCGGCGTGCCAGCGCCCGGGCAGCAACAAGTTCGTCCTCATCACTCACCTGTTCCAGGGCTTCCGCCGCAAGGTCCCCGGAGATGCCTTTCTCGGCAAGTTCACGCTTCAGGGCTCCGCGGGCCAAGGATTTGGACCGAGACCGGCTGGCCACCCACAGTCGGGCAAACTCCGCATCGTCCACCAGCTGCACTTCTTCGAAGCGGTCCAGCACGGCCAGCGCAACGTCCTCCGGTATGTCCTTTTCCGCCAGCTTCACAGCCAGCTGATGCCGGCTCTTGGGGGAATTGGTCAACTGGCGCAGGACAATGTTCCGCGCAGTCCCGTACGGATCGCGTTTCTCCTCCGCCGGCGGCTCTGCAGCGGGTTCTCCGGGCGAACGGTCTGACCCGGAAAACCCGTTGCTTGGCAGATCCACGGCGGCTAAGCGTCCTTCGGAACTGCCTTGAGCTTCGGTTCAGCCGGAGCTTCTTCGGAGGCGGGTCCGTTGATGCCCAGCTTTTCGCGCAGCCGGCGCTCCAGCTCATCAGTCAGTTCCGGATTGTCCCGCAGGAACTTACGGGCATTTTCCTTGCCCTGGCCCAGCTGGTCACCGTCGTAGGTGAACCACGCGCCGGACTTCTTGACGAAGCCGTGCTCCACACCCATATCAATCAGCCCGCCCTCACGGGAAATGCCGGTTCCGTAGATGATGTCAAAC
Organism: Arthrobacter sp. UYP6; assembly: GCF_040547315.1. Classification (NCBI taxonomy): domain Bacteria; kingdom Bacillati; phylum Actinomycetota; class Actinomycetes; order Micrococcales; family Micrococcaceae; genus Arthrobacter; species Arthrobacter sp. UYP6. The sequence goes on along the minus strand of NZ_JBEPPM010000007.1, from coordinate 120,692 downwards.
TCCGCCTGCTTGAACGGCGGCGCCATCTTGTTTTTGACGATCTTGGCGCGGGTGCGATTACCCACGGGAACCGTGCCTTCCTTGAGGGTCTCGATGCGGCGGACATCGATGCGCACGGAGGCGTAGAACTTCAGGGCCTTGCCACCGGTGGTGGTTTCCGGGCTACCGAACATGACGCCAATTTTTTCGCGGAGCTGGTTGATGAAGATTGCCGTGGTGTTGGTGTGGCTCAGGCGTCCGGCGATCTTGCGGAGCGCCTGGCTCATGAGGCGCGCCTGCAGGCCCACGTGGCTGTCACCCATGTCACCCTCAATTTCGGCGCGCGGGACCAGCGCTGCCACGGAGTCGATGACCACTACGTCAACGGAGCCCGAACCGATCAGCATGTCCATGATTTCCAGGGCCTGCTCACCGGTGTCCGGCTGGGAGACGAGGAGGGAATCGGTATCCACGCCAAGACGGGCGGCGTAAATGGGATCCAGGGCGTGCTCCGCGTCGATGAAGGCAGCGATGCCGCCGTTCTTCTGGGCATTGGCGACAACGTGCAGCGCCAGGGTGGTCTTACCCGAGGATTCCGGGCCGTAGATCTCTACGACGCGGCCGCGGGGAAGCCCGCCGATACCGAGTGCCAGGTCCAGGGCGATCGAACTGGTGGAGATGGTCTCTGCCGGAGCGCGGACTTCGTCACCGAGCCGCATGATCGAGCCCTTGCCGTACTGCTTATCGATCTGGGCCAGCGCTGCTTCAAGAGCTTTTGCGCGGTCGACTGCTGCTGCCATTCTTCACCTCGGTTGTTGGAGTTTTGCGTGGCCCGGAGGCCGGTTGTCCTGCTCACCTACGACCATATGCGGCGGCACTGACAAAACAGCAGAGCGGACTGCCGTGGGGATATCAGGGGCAATTCTGCGGTCGTATCGCCCTTGTGTAGGAGCATATCGGTATCCGAACAGGTATTCGAATCTTCACTTCGGCGTGTCCTGCTTCAATACAGGAAAGCCATCACTTTTTCGGCTGGATGTCCCGGCCCAACCGGCGTTCCACCGGAACGTCCTGGATATCGCAGACGGCCAGCCACACGGATCTGGGTTCGATTCCGCCCTTGAGTGCCTCGGCAGCTGTCTTACCGCCCAGAGAACCCAGGACAAGGTCCGAGGCAAGCACCCGTGAGTAGGCAGGGCCGAATTCATCGTCCATAAGCCGCCAAAAATCACTGAGTCGCATCGCTTAATCTTCTCACGCTCAGACCCCCGTCTGAGGTCAGGCGCGGATCCGGGAGCTCACCCTCCCCCGTCCTCCGCCTAGAATGGAGTCCATGACCGAGCAGGCCTCCTCCCCAGAACCGCGGCACAACGAAGCGGCCATCGACACGCTGGAACATGCCCTGTCCCTGCTGTGGCGCCGGGCCCGATCAAATTCGCACAAGGTGGCACGTGAGGTGCACCCGGATATGGAACCGGCGGCCTACGGCCTGCTGGTGCTACTGCAGCAACATCAGGCCATGCGTTTGACGGACATTGCCGCCAGCATAGGAATCGGCAAGCCCTCGGTCAGCCGTCAGATCGTGATTCTGGAAAGTCTGGGACTGGTACAGAAGCACGCCGATCCGCTTGACGGGCGCGCCCAGACCATTTCCTTGACTCCTGCGGGTTCGCAGGCCCTGGTTAAGACCCAGGCGGCCCGCAAGGATCTGTTCCACACGCTCCTGGAAGGCTGGGGTGAGGATGAGCTGGTCCAGCTGGGGTCCCTGCTCAATAAGCTGAACGAGGCGTATGCCCGGGAGCGCTAACAACGAAGCTGAGCCCACCCCCGTTACAGCACAAAGACCCCGCCGATATCCGGCGGGGTCTTTGTGCATCACTGGGCAGGCTGCTGAGGAGCTACAGCCTTGCTGCTGATGTAGGTCTACGGTGTGCGGGCCAGGTCCCGGGCCATGTCCTCAGGGAATTCGCGGGCAAACTCGCGCGAGAATTCCGACGGCACGGTGTCGGGTATGGCGATGCCTTCTGCACTCGCCACCCGGTCACTGACCTCACGAAGCATCAGGGACAATGGCACATCAAGCGCGGTGCAGATCGAGGATAGGAGTTCCGATGAAGCTTCCTTCTGACCCCGTTCCACCTCGCTGAGGTAGCCAAGTGAAACGCGTGCGCTGTGCGATACCTCGCGCAGGGTACGCCCCTGACGCTGACGGACATCGCGCAGTACGTCGCCAATTTCATGACGAAGAACAACCATTTTGCGCTCCTTTGGCTCCCGGTGTGCATCTTCCGCCAACCCTACATCCCGCCAGCGAATAACGCCGTTCACGGATACGGGTTGCTTAACCATCTGTATCGTCCTGCTCCCTATGTGGTCGGACTGCGGTTGCCCCGCAGGTATCTAAAGATCGTAGTCGGGAAACCTTGGCGGTTCCTGATACTAACAACTAAGCTTCTCCGGGATTTGTTCCCGGGGCTAAAACCCCGTTCCGGAACCCTGTTACGGGTGCTCCGCAAGTGCCCGGGCAAGCAGTACAAGGGCTTCGTCACAGGCCTGCCGACGGATGGCTGTCCTGTCCCCGGAAAACAGAAATTCCCGGACGAACGTCTCTTCCCGGGACGCCACAGCGATAAAGACGCAGCCCACGGCCTTGCCGTCATGCGGTTCGGGGCCCGCGGCACCTGTGGTGGACACCCCCAGGTCCGTCTCCAGGACCCGTCGGGCGCCCTCGGCCATCTGGCGGGCCACTCCGGCGTCGACAGATCCGGCGGTGGCGAGCAGATCGCCGTCGACCCCCAGGACTTTTTTCTTCACAGAGTTGGAATAAGCGATGATCCCGCCCGCGAGAACCGCGGAGACCCCGGGAACGGCGCCCAGTTCCGCTGCGACCATGCCCGCCGTCAGCGATTCGGCGGTGGCCAGGGTCAGGCCTGCCGTCTGGGCGGCACCTACCACCGCTGCAGCTGTGCCGGCATCGGCCATGTCGCTCACCGTCACCGTCCACCCGGGTTTTGCAGTGCCCGCCGGCGAAGCTGGACGGCTTTGATGACGTAGTCCACACCCGTCACCACGGTGATGACCAGCGCGGCGGCCATCACCACGGCACCAATCCACCAGGCCCAGGCACCAAGCCAGGTTGTCAGCGGCAACAGGTACAGGAAGATGGCGAAGGTCTGGACCACTGTCTTGAGCTTGCCTCCGCGCGAGGCCGCCATGACGCCGTAGCGGATGACGACAAACCGCAGCAGGGTGATGCCGATCTCGCGGACCAGGATCACGATGGTGACCCACCACCACAGCTCGCCCAGGGCGGACAACATCACCAGTGCCGAGCCGATCAGCAGCTTGTCCGCAATCGGATCCGCGATCTTGCCGAAGTTGGTGATCAGGCCGCGGCTCCGGGCCAGGTCGCCGTCGAGCTTGTCGGTGTAGATGGCGACGGCGAAGGTGGCCACCGCCAGCCAGCGGTACAGGCCGTGGCGTCCGTCATCGGCGAGAAGCAGCCAGATGAAAAGCGGAACCATAAGGATCCGCACAACCGTCAGTACGTTGGCGATGTTCAGGAGGGGGGCGTTCCCGGTAGAAGAGTTGCTCACGGTTCCAGCCTAGCGGGGTTTCAGCGGCCGGTCAGACTCCAGGCGTCTTCGGATCCGCCGTCTTCATCGCCGCCCTCGCCGTCGTAGTACTCGGTGGCCTGCTGCCGGCCCTCCAGATCCTGGGCGACCAGGTCCACGGGACCCTCGGGTTGGAATCCGTGGTTGGCGTTGGCGTTCTCCGCCAGCGCGGCAGTCGCGGCCGATGACGGACCGTTGGCGGCCTCTCCCCCGCTAATGGCCGCCAGCGTGGCCGCAAGATCATCGGGCTTGACCAGCACGTCACGGGCCTTGGAACCTTCGGAGGGCCCGACGACGCCGCGGGACTCGAGCAGGTCCATCAGGCGGCCGGCCTTGGCGAACCCGACGCGGAGCTTGCGCTGGAGCATGGAGGTGGAACCGAACTGAGTGGTGACCACCAGCTCGGTGGCCTGCAGCAGCACGTCCATGTCATCGCCAATGTCATCTTCGATCTGCTTCTTCGGCGCAGTGACCGTGACATCCTCGCGGTACACGGCACCGAGCTGACCCTTGACGTGTTCCACCACGCGGTGGATTTCGGACTCGGTGACCCAGGCGCCCTGAACACGGATGGGCTTGTTGGCACCCATCGGCAGGAACAGGGCGTCACCCTGGCCCAGCAGCTTCTCGGCGCCGGGCTGGTCCAGGACCACGCGGGAGTCGGTGACCGAGGACGTGGCGAAGGCCATCCGGGAGGGCACGTTGGCCTTGATCAGGCCGGTGACCACGTCCACGGAGGGCCGCTGGGTGGCGAGCACCAGATGGATGCCGGCGGCACGGGCAAGCTGGGTGATGCGGACAATGGAGTCTTCTACGTCCCGCGGGGCCACCATCATCAGGTCCGCGAGCTCATCCACAATCACCAGCAGATACGGGTAGGGCCGGACCACGCGCTTGGATCCGGCCGGCGGAATGACCTTGCCCAGCTTGACGGCCTTGTTGAAGTCATCAATGTGCTTGAAGCCAAAGTTCGCCAGGTCGTCGTACCGGGTGTCCATTTCGCGGACCACCCACTGCAGCGCTTCGGCGGCCTTCTTGGGGTTGGTGATGATGGGCGTGATCAGGTGCGGCACGCCCTCATAAGCGGTCAGTTCCACGCGCTTGGGGTCCACCATGACCATGCGCACCTCATCCGGGGTCGAGCGCATCAGGATGGAGGTGATCATGGAGTTCACGAAGGAGGACTTACCGGCACCGGTGGCACCGGCCACCAAGAGGTGCGGCATCTTGGCAAGGTTGGCGACTACAAAGCCGCCCTCCACATCCTTGCCCACACCCATGACCATCGGATGTTCGGTCTTGCGTGCCGCGTTGGAACGCAGCACATCGCCCAGGGCCACTACTTCCTTGTCCGCGTTCGGAATTTCGATGCCGATCGCCGACTTGCCGGGAATGGGCGAGAGGATGCGCACGTCCGAGGAGGCGACAGCGTAGGAAATGTTCTTGGACAGGGCGGTAACGCGTTCCACCTTGGTGCCCGGGGAGAGCTCGATTTCGTAGCGGGTCACCGTGGGGCCGCGGCTGAAGCCGGTCACATGCGCTTCCACCTTGAACTGGTCCAGGGTGTTGGTCAGCGCGTCGACGACGGCGTCATTGGCCTCGGAGCGCTCCTTGGCGGGTGGTCCTGCGGGCAGGAAGTCCGACGGCGGCAGGGTGTAGGTCACGTCCCCGGAGAGCTGGAGCTGTTCGGTGCGCTGCGGAATGGGCGTGGCCGGGGTGAGGTTCTTCACGGTCCGTGCGGGGACCGGCGGCACTGCGGGAGGCACCGGCAGCCCGCCCGGCGTTCCAAGGGCTGCTCCGGCTTCGGGAACCATCGCGATCGCCTCGGTGGGAGGCTCGGCGCCGTCGAACACTCCGTCCAGGTCTCCATCAACCGGCAGGCCCTGGGCGCGGCGAATCTTCTGGGTGGCCAGTTCGGACCGGGTGGGGCGGCGGACTCCCGGCGGAACAGCGGGTTCGGCTGCGGCCGCGGCGAGGGCTTCCTCGTCTTCATCGGCCAGCACCGCGCGTTCAAAGGCCTCGTCTCCGGCGAAGCCTTCGGCGGAGGGGTCCTCCTGGGGCCCGGTGTTGCGGCCGAACATTTTCGATTTCTTCTTCGGCGCCTTGGCCGGACGGCGGTCGCGTTCGTACAGGTAGCTCTGGTCGTGCGCCTCGGGATCGTCCGGTGCCAGGTCCTGGCCCATCAGGTGCTCGTACAGCCCGCGCAGGCGCAGCGGAATGTGCCGGAAGGGAGTGGCGGTGATGATGAGCAGGCCCACAAAAACCAGCAGCCCCAGCAGGATGGCGACGGGCCATGTGGTCAGCGCCGCCGACAGCGGGCCGGCCACCAGGAAACCGACAATGCCGCCGGATTCCCAGAGCCGGTCAAAGCCGTCGGAGAGTGCCGGTGAACCGCCCACAATATGGGTGATCCCGGAACCGGCGAAAAGGATGAGGGTCAGCCCAATGCTGATGCGGCTGTTGGCCTGGTGCCGCTCCGGATAGCGGAACAGCCGGACGGCTCCCGTGAGGAGCAGGAAGGGTACGACGACGGCCATCCAGCCGAAGGTGCCGGCAGCACCGGCGTGGATGACATCCGCCACCGGACCGCGCAGCGCCCACCATTCGACAGTGGCCACGGCCAGGGCGGTGAGGATCAGGAAGAAACCGGTGCCGTCCCGGCGGATGTCCCGGTCCGGGCTGACGTCGGCGCCGAGCTTGCGGATGCCCGCACCGGCCAGCCGGGCCACCCCCATCCAGGCACCCTGAACTGCGCGCAGCGGCAGCGGAACCTGTTCGGCGTCGGCGTGGGCCTTGGCGGCAGCACCGGAGCGGCCGGTCGCTTTGCCTCGCGGCTGGGTTTTGCCGGAGCTTTTTCCTGAGGTGCCCCCGGTGGTCCGGCTGGTGGTCCGGCCGGAAGCACCGCCGCGTGCGGCAGGGGAAGTACGAGTGGCCATAGGCTCCACCGTACCCGATGGGGCCGGGCAAACCGCGGATTTACGCGTCTGCCCGGCCCCATTTACTGCGCTCCCGAAGGCATGCCGGGAGGTTGCAGGCCTAGGCTTCCAGCACCACCGGAACAATCATCGGGCGCCGGCGCAGGCGCCGGTTGACCCAGGTGCCGACCACGCGGCGGACCACCTGCTGGAGCTGGTGGGTGGTGTGGTCCTTGTTGGAAGTGACGGCTTCCTCCAGCGCCTGGCTGATCTTGGGTTTGATTTCGTCGAACACCGCGTCGCCCTCCGCGAAACCCCGGGCATGGATCTCCGGACCGGAGACAATGGTGCCCGTGCTGCGGTTGACCACGGTGATGACCGAGATGAAGCCTTCCTCCCCGAGGATGACGCGGTCCTTGATGTCAGTGTCGGTGATCTCGCCGACGCTGGAGCCGTCCACATAAACAAAGCCGCACTCCACGGCGCCGACTACCCGGGCCGTGCCGTCGCGCAGATCCACCACTGTGCCGTCGTCGGCCAGGATGATGTTCTGTGCCGGAACGCCCGTCGCCTGCGCCAGTTTGCCGTTGGCGATCAGGTGCCGGGTCTCGCCGTGCACGGGCATGGCGTTCTTTGGTTTGAGGATGTTGTAGGTATACAGCAGTTCGCCGGCGGACGCGTGTCCGGAGACATGGATCTTGGCGTTGCCCTTGTGCACCACATCGGCGCCGAGTTTCATCAGGCCGTTGATGACGCGGAAAACGGCGTTTTCGTTGCCGGGGATCAGCGAGGAGGCAAGGATGACGGTGTCGCCCCGGCCCACCCGGATCCGGTGGTCGCCGTTGGCCATGCGGGAGAGGGCCGCCATGGGTTCGCCCTGCGACCCGGTGGACATCAGCACCAGCCGGTCATCGGGCATTTCGTCCACGTTCTTGAGATCCACCAGAATGCCCTCGGGCACATTCAGGTATCCGAGCTTCTCGGCGATGGCCATGTTGCGCACCATGGACCTGCCGACAAAGCAGACCTTGCGGTTATGCACCGCTGCGGCATCCAGCACCTGCTGCACGCGGTGGATGTGGGAGGAGAAGGACGCCACGATGATGCGCTTCTTCACCTTGCCGAACAGGGCCTCCAGCACCGGCCCGATTTCGCGCTCGGCAGTGGTGAAGCCGGGGACGTCGGCGTTGGTGGAGTCCGCCATGTACAGGTCCACGCCCTCCTGTCCCAGCCGGGCGAAGGCACGCAGATCGGTGATGCGGCCGTCCAGCGGCAGCTGGTCCATCTTGAAGTCGCCGGTGTGCAGCACAGTGCCGGCCTCGGTACGGATGAACACGGCCAGGGCGTCGGGGATGGAGTGGTTCACGGCGACGAACTCACACTCGAACGGCCCGAACTGCTCCACCTGCCCCTCGGTGACAGTGAAGGTGTAGGGCTTGATGCGGTGTTCCTGCAGCTTCGCCTCGACCAGGGCCAGCGTCAGCTGGGAGCCGATCAGCGGGATGTCCTGCTTCATTCGCAGCAGGTACGGAACCGCGCCGATGTGGTCCTCGTGGCCGTGCGTGAGTACAACGCCCACCACGTCGTCGAGCCGGTCTTCGATGTAGGAGAAATCCGGCAGGATCAGGTCAACGCCCGGCTGGTTCTCCTCCGGAAAGAGGACGCCGCAGTCCACAATCAGCAGTTTGCCGTTGATCTCGAAGACCGCCATGTTGCGGCCGATCTCGCCCAGGCCGCCCAGCGGCACAATCCGCAGAGTTCCCTCGTCCAGGGCCGGCGGGGTCCTCAGCGCGGTGTCCACTGCCTCCATCATGGCGCCTTAGGCCTTTTCCGAAGTCAGGGTCCGGGAAAAGTCCCAGCCGGCTTCGGCCAGATCAGTCAGCACGGTTTCCATTTCGACGGCGTCGGGACCCACCAGCGGCAGCCGGACGGCTGAGTTGGGGATCGCTCCCTGCATTTTGAGGATCGCCTTGGCGGCAACGGCACCGGGAATGTGGGTCATCACTGCCCGGATCACGGGATCCAGTTCGAAGTGGATCCGGCGTGCAGTGGCAAAGTCGCCGGCGGCGGCGGCATCCACGAGGGCACGGAACCGGGCGGTGGCCACGTGGGCGCTAACGCTGACCACGCCCACAGCTCCGGCGGCCATCCAGGGAAGGGTCAGGCCGTCGTCGCCGGCGTAGACATCAAGGGTGGTGTTGGCCAGGACCTGCGTGATCGCGGCAAAGTCCGCCTTTGCGTCCTTCAGAGCCAGGACCGACGGAATGTTCGCAAGCTTGACCATCGTGTCCGTGGAGATGGCAATGCCGGCGCGGCCGGGAATGTCATAGACCATGATCGGCAGGTCGGTGGCCGCAGCCACGGCCTCGAAGTGGGCGAGAACGCCGGCCTGGGTCGGCTTGTTGTAATACGGCGTCACGACCAGTTGAGCGTCCGCACCTGCCCGGAGCGCCCGTCGGGCCATTTCCACTGAGTGGGAGGTGTGGTTGGTGCCGGTGCCGGCGATGACCTTGGCGCGACCGCCCACGGTTTCGGCAACAACGCGGAACAGGTCTTCCTTTTCGCTGTCCTCGAGGGTGGAGGTTTCACCCGTGGTTCCGGAAACCACCAGGCCGTCGCAGCCGTCTTCGACCAGCTTATTGGCGAGTTTGGCCGTGGCGTCGTAGTCCACGGCTCCGTCCTCGGTGAACGGTGTCACCATTGCAGTGACGAGGGTTCCAAACGGAAGTGCACGAATATCAGAGTCAGCCATGGGTAAAACGTTACCCGGTGCACGCATGGTTGGGACAACGCGGACACGGTTCTGGCGGGCTCGGAGGGCACTGCGGGCTCACTGCGGAAGTTCTGCGCCGCTGTGAGACGATCGGATCATGATCGGACGGCGGCTTACGGGCATCGACGCGGCCCGGGGCATAGCGCTTCTGGGCATGATGGCGACCCACATTTTTTCCCTGTACAACGAGCAGACCGGCGAGCCGAGCTGGACCGGACTTGTGCTCTCCGGACGTTCCTCGGCGCTGTTCGCCGTGGTGGCCGGGATCGGCCTGGCGCTGCTCACCGGCGGTAGCCAGCCGCGGACCGGACGGGCGCTGTCCGCAGACCGCCGCGGCATTGCCGTGCGGGCACTCATTATTGCGCTGGCCGGGCTGACGCTCGGCGGGCTGGACACGTCCATCGCGATTATTCTGTTCCACTACGGGATCCTGTTCCTGCTGGCCCTGCCGTTTGTGGGTATGCCCGTCACGAAGCTTGCGCTCTGGGCCGGCGGCTGGCTGCTGCTCTCGCCGGTTGCGGCGTACCTCGTCCGGCCGTGGATCTACGATCACGTCTCTCCCGCCACACTGGGGTCGAACGTCAGCTGGGAAGCGTTCCTGGAACCGGCCACGCTGGCCGCGGATGTCCTCTTTACCGGCTTCTACCCCGTGGTCCAATGGCTGAGCTATCTGCTGATCGGTCTGACGATCGGCCGGCTGCGGCTCGGCGAGCTGCCGGTTCAGGTGGGGCTGGTGGCAGCTGGAATTGTTGCTGCCGCGGGGGCGAAGTTCCTGAGCTATTACCTGTTGCTGGAGAAGGGCGGCTGGGATGCCATCCTTCAGACCAATGCCGGCCGCACCTGGCCGCTGGCGCAGATGCTGGAAGTCAATCTGGCCGGAGTGGAGCAGACCGGCACCTGGTGGTGGCTGGCGGTCAGCGGGCCGCATTCAGGCACTCCGCTGGATCTGCTGCACACGGCCGGTACCGCAGCCGCCGTCGTCGGCGTGTGCCTGCTGCTGACCCGGGCCCGGCCCAACCTGCTGCTGCCGCTGTCCGCCGCCGGGGCCATGACGCTCACTCTGTACAGCCTGCACGTGTGGATCATGTCCGTCACGGACGCCCAACCGGTTCCGCCGGAACCGGTGTGGCTGTTCTGGATTTCGGCGGTCCTGGCTGCCGGCATCGGCATTCTCTTTGCCAGGCTCGGCTCCCGCGGGCCGCTGGAAATGATCACGCACGGCGCCTCGTCCCTGGCCCGCCACGGGTCCCTCACGAAATAACAGTAGATGTCCTTCTCAGCGCTGAGACGGACATCTACTGCCATCTCGCGGGTGGAGTGGGGCGGGAGAGGGAGGCGCGTTGAGGAAGAGCCGGTTACTTGTAGAGCTTGCCGGCCTGCCGCATGGCACTGCGGGCGCGCTTGCGGTCCCCGGCGGCGTCATATGCGCAGGAGAGCCGGAACCAGGCGCGCCAGGAGGCGGGCTTTGCCTCCACCTCGGCCTGATACTTGGGGAACTCGGCGTCGGCGGCTTCACGGATGATCCGGCCGCCCGGGGTGCGGGGCAGATTATCCACCGGGAGCCCGCCCTCTTCAGCGAGGATGTGGGCCATCTTCTCGGTCCTGCCGCCGAACTGCAGTTCCCGGATCAGCGCCCAGGCCCCCACGATCGGCAGCACCAGGTACGCCGCGCCGAGGGCCTTGGCGCTGAGCTCATCGGTGCCCAGCAGCGTCCAGCCGCGCTGGAAGGAAATCACCAGATAGAACACCAGCAGGAGGGTGACCAGCAGGACGCCGATCTTGGCTTTGTTGGAGAAAAGCCCGGTAAAAAAAGACAAGGTGTTCCTTAAGCGATCAGTGTGGGGAGCAGGAGTTTAGGCATTGGCAGCATTGAGGTTGAGGTAACCGTCAAGGCCAACGGTCAGGCCGGGGTGGGCTGCGGCTTCGCGCACGCCCAGCAGGACGCCGGGCATAAAGGATGCCCGGTCAAAGGAATCGTGCCGGATGGTCAGCTGCTCCCCCACTCCGCCGAAGAGGACTTCCTGATGGGCCACGAGGCCGCGCAGGCGAACAGAGTGGACGCGGACGCCGTCAACATCTGCGCCGCGGGCACCGGGAACTTCCTTGGTGGTGGCATCCGGCGACGGACCCGTGCCGGCATTGGCGCGGGCCTGGGCGATCAGCGCGGCGGTCCGCACGGCGGTTCCCGAGGGTGCATCGATCTTGTCCGGGTGGTGCAGCTCAATGATTTCCACCGATTCAAAATACTTGGCGGCCTGTGCCGCGAAGGCCGAGGCCAGCACGGAGCCCAGGGCAAAGTTCGGAGCAATCAGAACGGCGGTGCCGGGATGTTCCTCCAACAGGGCCGAAAGCCTCTCCAACCGGTCCGCGTCCCAACCGGTGGTGCCCACCACTGCGTGCATGCCGTGCTCCACGGCGAAGCGGACGTTGGCTTCGGTGCTGTCCGGAACGGTGAGGTCAATGACGTACTGCGCACCCGCGGAGACCAGGCTCTCGAGGGAATCCCCCCGGCCCAGGGCGGCCACCAGTTTTAGGTCGGGCGCTGCTTCAACGGCTTTCACGGCTTCGGATCCCATGCGGCCGCCGGCACCGAGGACGGCTACGGCTAGTTGCTCAGTCATACCCCAAGATTACCGGTCACAGCGGGGCGTCACTGACATCCCGGGCTCAGTCGCTGACGCCCACCCACTCGGTGGTCCCGTCGCTGAAGCCCTGTTCCTTCCAGATGGGTACCCGCGTCTTGACGGTGTCCACCAGTTCGGAGCAGGCGGCAAAGGCAACGCCGCGGTGCGCGGCGGCAACGGCGGCCACCAGCGCCGCATCACCAATCTGCAGCGGACCGGTGCGGTGCCCCACCCAGATCCGGACGCCGTCATACTTCGCCGCCATGTCAGCGGCCACCTCGGCAATGACCTCTTCAGCGCTTGGATGCGCACTGTAGGAGAGGCTGGCGACGCCGCGGCCGCCGTCGTGGTTGCGGACAATGCCGCTGAAGCCCACCACCGCGCCGCACTCGGGCGACCAGGCGGCATTGTGGGCATGCTCGGCGTTCAGCGGCACCTCCGACACGGTGGCCCGGACCACCTCGGAGGTGCTCATTGTGTTCTCAGTGCTCATTTCGTCCTTCCAGCTGCCCGCAGATGTGTCCGATCACCGGCTCCAGCACCGCCAGACCGTCCGCCACCGCACCGGGCGACCCCGGCAGGTTCACGATGAAAGTCCGTCCCGCAGTGCCGGCATGGCCGCGGCTGATGGCTGCCATTGGCGTCTTGGTACGCCCGTCCGCGCGCAGCGCCTCCATGATCCCCGGCACCTCCCGGTCCAGCAGCGGCAGCGTCTGTTCGGGGGTGAGGTCATCGGGGCTCAGCCCGGTGCCGCCGCTGGTGAGGATTACTGCCGGTTCCAGCGCAAGCATCCGGCGCAGCGCCTCACCCACTGCGGCGCCGTCCGGCACCACTTCGGCGAGCACCACGTCAAACCCCAGCGCATATAACCAGTCCGAGGCCAACGGCCCGCATTTGTCCTCATACTTACCCCGGGCTGCACGCGTGGAGGCGATAAGGACGGCTGCAGTGCGGCGTGGCTGCTGGTGCGGTGTTGACGGGTGGATGCTCACAGTGTCCAGTCTCCGCTCTTGCCGCCGGATTTGGCGAGCACCTGGATGTCGGTGATCGAGGCGTGCTTGTCCACGGCCTTGATCATGTCGTACAGCGTCAGGGCCGCCACGGAGGCCGCGGTCAGCGCTTCCATTTCGACGCCGGTGAGCGCCTTGGTCTTCACCGTGGCCAGGATGACGACGTCGGCTTCCCCGGCTTCAAAGTCCACGGTCACCTTGGTCAGGGGCAGCGGATGGCACAGCGGAATCAGGGTGGAGGTCTGCTTCGCGCCCATGATCCCGGCAATCCGCGACACGGCCAGAGCATCTCCCTTGGGGAGCCCGCCGTCGAACACCAGCTTGATCACCTCGGCGGTGGTGCGCAGCCGTGCGGTAGCCGTGGCCACGCGCGTGGTTTCGGTCTTAGCGGACACATCCACCATATGGGCGGAGCCGTCCTCGCGGACATGGGTGAGCCCCAGGGGCTGCTCGTCGCTGCCGGTCATGGAAAAACTCCTTTTAGCGGATGCAATTAGTCCAACAGCCATACTGTCACTTCTGCACCGGCCGGAACGGTGTCCATTTCGGCCGGGATGTGCACCAGGGCGTTCGATGAAGCCAAGGCATGCACCAGATGCGAACCGGGGCCGCCGATCAGCTCGACCCGGCCAACGGCTCCCGGTACGGCGGGCGGGCTGTAGCGGCCGCGCCGCACCTGGTACTTTCCGGCAGGGCTGTGCGCTTCTTCGGTCAGCACGGCAGGCAGCTGCGCACGTGGTGCGGGCCGGCCGGTGACGGCGCCGAGTGCCGGGCGCAGAAACATCTCAAAGGACACCAGGGAGCTCACCGGGTTGCCCGGGAAACCGAGAAACGGGATCCCGTCCAGGGAACCGATTCCCTGCGGGCCGCCGGGCTGCATGGCCACTGACAGAAACTGCACGCCGTCGGAGGCCAGGGCGAGGCGCACCACTTCGTAGGCTCCCTTGCTGATGCCGCCGGAGGTGAGGATCAGGTCCACGCGATGCCGCCCCAGATCGTCGCGGAGCCGGGCCAGGAACTCATCCGGTGAATCGGCCACGATACGGGCGAGGACCACTTCGGCGCCGGCTTCCTGCAGGCTCACGGCCAGCAGTGTGGTGTTGGCATCGTGGATTTGTCCCGGTTCCAGCGGCCGTCCGGGCTCCACCACCTCATCCCCGGTGCTCAGCAGCAGCACCTGAAACGGTGCGTGAACCAACACCTGCGGAATTCCGAGGGCGGCCAGCAGGCCCAGCTGGGAGGCGCCCAGAGGGGTTCCGTCGCTCAGGGCCACGGCGCCGGCACGGATATCGCTGCCCGCGGGCCGGACGTATTCTCCCGGGGACACTCCTGCGGGAAGGGCAACCGTGGCGCCGGGCAGTTCCCGCTCCGAGGGGAACCGGGCCGGTACCGCGCGTTCAATGGGCACGACGGCGTCGGCGCCCGCCGGCAGCATGGCCCCGGTCATGATCGGGGCGGCGCTTCCCGGCGGCAGCGGCGGAGCGGATATCCCGGCGGGTATGGGCGTGGTGACGGGCAGCTCGGCCCGGGTGCCGCCGGGGTTCGCCAGATCGGCTGTCCGGACGGCGTAGCCATCCATCTGGGAGTTATCGAAGGGGGGAAGGCTGCCCGGAGCCCGGACGTCCTCCGCCAGGACCCGCCCGGCAGCCCGGACGAGGTCAAGAACTTCGGTGGGTGATGCTGCGTCCGTGTACGCCGGAGCTGCCGGGCGCTCTGCCGGGCGCCGGGTTGTCAGCAGCAAGTTTTGCAGCAGCAGCTGTACGGCTTCCTGGTGCTCGGCCACAGTGCGCGGCTGGTTGCCTCGAGTATCCATGTTTTCCTCGGTTCCGGAAGGGGCGGGCCGCTAGGCCCGCAGCCGACGGCCCAGCACTTCCAGCTCGGCCCCAGAGAGTCCGCTGGCCAACAAATAGTTGGCCGCACCGCCGTGTTCGGCAGCCACCCACTCCATGGCCACGGTAAGTGCTTCCGCAGGTGCCCGGGTGACCAGCGTAATAATCTCTTCGCTCAGGGGCACACCCATACCGGCGATCATGCCGAGCATCCGGTCGGCCCAGGCCCCTGCAAGGTTTGATTCACTTCGCTCATAGTCGGCGGTCACGGCCTCCGGTTCAACGCCGACGGCACTCAAGATCAGGGCAATCGCCACGCCGGTGCGGTCCTTGCCTGCGGTGCAGTGAACCAGCGTGGCCGAGCCGTGGCGGGAGGCTGCCACCCGGCGGGCGGTAGCGGCGAACGCAGCGCCGCCGTCCTGCAGCATGCCTGTATAAAGCTCACCCAGGCTGGGCAGCTGAGCCACTGCGGCCTGCACTGCGCGGGCGGCCGCATCAGGGTCCCCCGAGCGGCTGGCCTGCTGCATCTTCTCCTGGGCCATTCCGGTGAAGGCACCTTCGAACAGGGACATCTCCACGGTTGTCAACGGGCGCCCCGCCGGGAGCCGGTCCGGCGCCATCTCCTGTTCTCCGGGAGTGCGGTAGTCCACGATCACGTCTATGGCCGAGCCGGCGAGGCATTCCAGACCGCGCGGCGTCAAGGAGTTGAGGGCGTCCGAACGGCAGAGGACACCGGAGGCGGTTTTGCCTCCTCCGGTCAACGGCAGACCGCCGATATCGCGAAAGTTGACGGTACCTTCCAGAGTGCTGATCATCACACACCGACCCTAACGCATTGAGGTGTTCCGGCCGGAGCCGGTTGTTGTTTGCCCATCGGGTTCAGCGGACGCTAAGCCGGATAGTGTGCAGGCCGGTGGCGCCGTCGGGCACAACCGGCCGCTCGGTTTCATCCTGCTCAACACCGTTGGCGTCGATGGCACGTACGGTGACCGTGTGATTGCCCGGGCTCAGGTCCAGGCCGGCGGACCACTGCACCCAGGTGTCCGCCGAGATGGCGGCGGCGAGCTCTGCGTCCTGCCAGTCGCCGTCGTCGACCCTGACCTGAACACCGCTGATACCGGTGTGCTGCGCCCAGGCCATGCCGGCCACGGTCACTGTCCCGGCGTCCACCGCCGCACCCGGGGAGGGCGTGTCAATGCGGGACGAGAGCTTGATCGGTCCGCGCTCGGTCCAGCCCCGCTGGGTCCAGTAGGCCACCTCGTCGGAGAACCGGGTGACCTTGAGTTCGGTGACCCATTTGGTTGCCGAAACGTAGCCGTACAGGCCCGGCACCACCAGGCGCACCGGGAAGCCGTGTTCCAGCGGCAACGGTTCCCCGTTCATTCCCACGGCCAGCAGCGCGTCGCGCTGATCGGTCAGGGCCTGAAGCGGGGTGGAGGCGGTCCAGCCGTCCTTGCCGGTGGAAAGCACCATGTCAGCGCCGTCCTGCACGCCGGCCTCCGCCAGCAGGTTACGCACCGGCCAGCCCAGCCACTTGGCGTTGCCGATCAGGCTGCCGCCCACCTCATTGGAGACGCAGGCCAGCGTGACGTAGCTTTCCTGCAGCGGTTTGGCCAGCAGCTCATCGAAACTGATCTCCACCTCGCGGTCCACCATCCCGGTGACCTTGAGGGTCCATTGCCGGGCATCCACCAGGGGCACGCTCAGGGCGGTATCGATGCGGTAAAAATCCGCGGCCGGTGTCAGCACCGAATCGAGGCCGGGCAGCCCCAGCTCCGTTCCGGCCGGCAGCGGGGCGGCCGGGGTGGCAGCGGCGGGCAGGACCACGCCGTCGCGCAGGGCCACCGCGTTGACCTGCCCCACCCGCGACCCGCTGGCCAGGGCACCGGCCACCACGCCGACGGCGGCTCCCCCGCCCACTGTTTTCAGCACGTCGCGCCGGCGGGGACCGGCGTCGTCTGGCGCTGCGTCCCGCCAGGAGCCAATGCGGGCCAGCAGCGCCCGGAGCACCAGTATCCCCACCGCCGCAGCCAGCAGCGGAGGTACCAGGGAAAGCACGCTCATCTGCGCCCGGGTGAGTACGGCGGCCAGACCGGCCGCACCGAAGAGCCCGATGACGACGGCGCCCGCGGGCGGGCGGCGCAGCTGCAGGACGCCGGCGGCTGCACCGCACACGGCGATGACCACGGCCATGGCCACCAGGAAAGCTGCCTTGTCGGCGGTTCCGAACAGGCCGATGGCCCAGTCCTTCACCGGCCCCGGCATGGCGTCGATCACCACGGAGCCCACTGCACTGACCGGAGAGAGCGACGGGCTCATCAGCGCTGCGGAAAGCTCTCCCGCAGCCACGCCCAGGCCCACGGCCACCACTCCCGCTGCGGCAGCCCACAGGGCAAAATTCGGGGCCTTGCGTGTCATGCCGCTCGCTTCCATTAATGCTGATGGTGCCGGTGAATCCGGCACCGCTCTGTTGTAGGCACCGCTCTGTTGCGGGTGCTGCCCCGTTATGGGTGCTGCTCTGTTCTACCGGTACCGGCTGGACAAATCCTGATAGGCCGGGCAACCCCGCCGGCCTATCAGGATCGGCAGGCTACGCCGGTCAGCGCGGCAGCAGCAGCGCCACTCCGAAGCGTGCCAGTGCCAGCAGCACCAAGTAGAGCGAAATCAGGATCAGGCAGATGCCCAGCGCAATTTCGGGCTGGTTGGAATTGAGGCTCAGTTCAATCTGCAGCGGCAGGGTGCGGGTGCGCCCCTCAATGCTGCCGGCGAAGGTGATGGTGGCACCGTATTCACCCAGGGACCGGGCGAAGGCCAGCAGTGCGCCCACAATGATGCCCGGCAGCGCCAGCGGCACGGTGATGTAGCGCAGGATCGCTGTGGGGCCGGCTCCCGAGGTGGCCGCCGCCATTTCCAGATCATGGTCCACCGCCCGCAGGCTGCTCAGGGACGCCACCACAAAGAACGGAAGAGAGACGAAGACCTGGACAATCAGCACTGCTGCCGGCGAATAGCCCACACCGAGACCCACAGATTCCAGCGCCCGGCCGGCGACCCCCTGCCGCCCCCAAAAGTAGAGCAGCGCGATTCCGGACACTACCGGAGACAGCACCAGGGGAATGAGCAGGATCCCACGCAGCAGCTGCATCCACGGCCCGGCCAGCTTGCTGAACAGCACCGCCAGCGGCAGGCCCAGCACCACACAGATCAGGGTTGAACCCACGGAGGTTGCCAGCGACAGCCCCAGCGCGGTGCGGGCTTCGGAAGCAGTCAGCAGCGAGCCCAAAGAAGTCCAGGGGACGTTCAACAGCAGCGCGGCCACCGGGCCGGCGCAGAATAACAGCGCCAGCGAGGCCGGGATCCAGAGCCAGGCCGGGGTGGTGGCACGTGCGCCCCGGTTCATCGCGCCGACTCTTTCCTGAGCCGCGCGCCGGTCCCTGCCCGCGGTGTCCGGCCGCCTTCCCGGCCGCTTTCCCGAAAGGGCACCCGGCGGCTTGCCGGGCTCACTGCCCCGGAGGCCGGAAGCCGGCGTCGGCGAAGATTCGGGCGGCGTCCTCCCCTGCAAGCCACTCGTAGAATCGGACAGCTGCCGCATGCTCTGCTCCCTCCGCGGTCAGGGCCGCGGGGTACTGGTTGGGGTCTGGATCACTCACTTCAAGATACGTCACCCCTTGGTTCGCAGCCGAGAGCGCGTCGGTTTGGTACACCAGCCCGGCATCCGCCTGACCCGTTGCCACTTTGGTCAGGACCGATCGGACGCTGTCTTCCCGGCTTTCCCCGTCCAAAGCCACCCCGGCGGTCTCCAGCACGCGCGCAGCGGCCCGGCCGCACGGCACCGACGCCGCACACACGGCCGACTGAATCTGAGGTGAAGCCAGATCAGCGAGCGACGCCACCTGGCCGGGGTTTCCCGGCGCCAGCGCCAGGACCGTCGTGTTCCCGGCGACCACCTGTTCAGCTGAGATCAGGCCTTCGTCGCGGACCGCGTCCAAGGACTCCAGGTCGGCAGTGATGACGACGTCCGCCGGCGCGCCGGACAAAAGCTGTCCGGCGAGCTGGGCGCTTGAGCCGAGGTTGATGCGAAGCCGGCCGCCGCCGTCGTAGGCTTCATTCATGGCTCCGATCACATCCGTGAGCGAAGCGGCTGCGAATACCGTGATGTCGGGTGCCTGCGAACCATTAGCCCCGCCGTCTGCAACCGGTGCTGAACAGCCTGCTGCAACCGCCAGCAGTGCGGCGGAGGCAGTCAGGATTCGCTGGTTTCGACGGATCAAACGCATTGATAGAGCCTAACCGTGAAAGGGCGTAACCTCGACCCATGGGTATCCAGCTGGGAATGCCGTCCATCGGCTCGCCGTCAACCGCGGGCGGCTCGGCCGCGTCCGCTTCCGCCGGTTGTGCCACCGGCTCTGATGAAGCTGACGCCGCAGGTTCACCGTCCCTCGGCTCCGCCACCAACGGTTCGGCCGCGGCCGCCGGCATCCGCGCCGCCGACGGGCTCTTGGACCGTTACGGGCGCCGGGCCTCCGACATGCGGCTGTCCCTGACGGACAAATGCAACCTGCGCTGCACCTACTGCATGCCTGCCGAGGGCCTGGACTGGCTGGCGAAGGACAAGGTGCTCTCCGGCGCGGAGATTATTCGCCTGGTGCGGATCGGCGTCGATGTTCTGGGAGTGCGGGAGCTGCGCCTCACCGGAGGCGAACCGCTGGTGCGCGCCGACCTGGTGGACATCGTGGCCGGCATCCGTGCCAACCATCCCGACCTCCCGATTTCGCTGACCACCAACGGGCTGGGCTTGGACAAAAAAGCACAGCCGCTCAAAGATGCCGGGCTGACCCGGATTAATGTCTCGCTGGACTCCCTGCATCCGGACACCTTTGCGCAGCTGACCCGTCGTCCGTTCCTGTCCCGGGTCCTGGCCGGGGTGGAGGAGGCCGCACGGGTAGGGCTGGGACTGATCAAGATCAACGCGGTCCTGATGCGCGGGATCAACGACGTCGAGTCCCCGGAGCTGCTTGAATGGGCGCTCAGCCACGGCTTTGAGCTGCGCTTCATTGAGCAGATGCCCCTGGATGCGGACCACGGCTGGACCCGGGACGGAATGATCACCGCGGCGGAGATCCGCGGCCGGCTGGAGCGGGATTTCATTCTCACTCCCGATCCGCGCCAGCGCGACGGCGCCCCCGCCGAACGCTGGGAAGTCCGGCGCCGCAGCGCCCCGGACACCGTTGCCGGGATCGTGGGTATCATCGCCTCGGTGACGGAGCCGTTCTGCGCGGACTGCCGCCGCACCCGGATCACGGCCGAAGGCAAGGTGCGCAGCTGCCTGTTTTCGCATGAGGAAACGGATCTGCTGGACCTGCTCCGTTCCCCCGACGCCGACGACGCCCTGGTGGCGGCACGCTGGCAGGACGCCATGTGGGGCAAGCCCAAGGCGCACGGCATGGACCATACGGGGCTCGGCGACGCTGACTATGTGCAGCCGGACCGGACCATGAGCGCGATAGGCGGCTAAGTGCTAGTTCGATACTTTGGTGCGGCCAAGGCCGCGTCCGGTGTGGAGGAGGAAACTCTGCCCTGCCTCGAGCCCGGCGTGGACGGCGTTGCCGAGGGCGCGCCGCTAAGTGAACTGCTGGAATTCCTGGCGACCCGGCATGCCCTGGCACCCGAGGGCGCTGCCCCGGGCGCTTTGCCGCTCAAAAGCGTGATTTCCCGCAGCACGTTCCTGGTGAACGGCTTCGCTGCGCGGGACCGGTCCCTGGCTCTGGCTGCCGGGGACACCGTGGACATCCTGCCGCCCTTTGCCGGCGGCTGAGCCGGGCCGCGCCCGTGCGGTGGGCCGCGCCCCCGTTGTCCCCCGCCGTCGTCGGTCCCCGAAAGCCCCTCCAACATACAGAAAGAGCACGTCCCAGCGCTGGGACGTGCACCTTCTGTATGTTCGATGGAACGGGAACGGGAACGGGAAGGCTAGAAGCCCAGCTCCGACGCCGATTCGAACGGGCCGACAATCGTGATGGTGCGCGGTGCCGCAGCCAGTTCAGCGGCCAGCGCCTGCACTTCCACCGCAGTCACTGAACCAATGCGGGCCAGCGATTCGTCAATGTCGATGAATTCACCGCTGACCAGTTCGGCCCGGCCCAGGCGGGACATGCGCGAACTGGAATCCTCCAGCGCCATGACCATGCCCCCGGCAATCTGGCCGCGGGCCTTCTTCAGCTCGGCCTCATCCACACCATCGGCCGCCAGACGCTCCAGCTCGGACCCCATCAGGTCAATGACCTGCCGGGTCTTGGCCGGGGAGCAGCCCGCGTACATGCCGAAGTATCCGGCATCGGCGTAGGACGCCGAGAAGGAGTACGTGGAGTACACCAGGCCGCGCTTTTCGCGGATTTCCTGGAACAGGCGCGAGGACATGCCGCCGCCGAGGATCGTGTTCAGCACGCTCATCGCAAACCGGCGGTCATCGGTGGCCGTCAGCGACGGGCAGCCCATGACCACATTGGCCTGTTCGACCGGCCGGTTGATGACCTGAACTCCGGCGGTGCCGGTGATGACTGCAGGCTCGGTGTTCCGGCGCGGCGCCGGCGTGGCGTCCTCGGACAGGTCCCAGCCCGCTTTTTTCAGGGCGTCGAGCACCAGCGCACAGACGTCGTCGTGCTCCAGGCCGCCGGCAGCGGTAACCACCAGTTCAGTGGGGCGGTAGTAGCGCCGGTAGTGCTCCAGCACGGCTTCGCGCGGAACGCTCATGATGGCTTCGGGAGTGCCGCCGATGGGGCGGCCCAGGGCGTGGTCGCCCAGGACGGCTTCGGCAAACTTTTCGTGGCACAGGTCAGCGGGATCATCGGCATCCATGGCGATTTCTTCCAGGATGACGTCGCGTTCCTGCTCCAGTTCCTCCGGGTCCAGGACCGCGGAGGTGATCATGTCCGTGATGACGTCAATGGCCATCGGCAGATCGGTATCCAGCACCCGGGCGTAATAGCAGGTGCTTTCCTTGGCCGTGGCCGCATTGGATTCCCCGCCAACCTCGTCAAAGGCCAGGGCGATGTCCAGCGCGGAACGGCGCGTGGTGCCCTTGAACAGCAGGTGTTCAAGGAAGTGGGTTGAGCCGTGCCGGCCCGCGGCTTCATCCCGCGAGCCGACACCAACCCAAAAACCGATGGTCGCGCTCCGCTGCCCGGGCATGGCCTCGGTCAGCACGCGCACCCCGCCCGGAAGGACGGAACGGTGCACGACGGCGCCTCCCGGAGTTCCCATCACAAGGGACGGTTCGCCGGGAAGAGTGGTCAGCGGAAGGCGGACAACCGTCCCGGATGCCGGAGCATGTCCGGCATCGGGACGGTTTCCATCAGCAATGTGTGACATTTACTCTGCGGACTCGGTTTCTGCTGCTTCTTCGCCTTCGGCGTCGTCAGCAACTACCGGAGACAGGGAGAGCTTTCCGCGGTCATCGATCTTGGTGATTTCCACCTGGATCTTCTGGCCGACGGAGACAACCTCGTCAACGTTGTCCACGCGCTTGCCGCCGGCGAGCTTGCGCAGCTCGGAGATGTGAAGCAGGCCGTCCTTGCCCGGGGTCAGGGAAACGAAAGCACCGAACGTGGTGGTCTTCACAACCGTACCCAGGTACCGCTCGCCGATCTCGGGGATCTGCGGGTTGGCGATGGCGTTGACCGCCGCACGGGCTGCCTCGGCGGATTCGCCGTTGGTTGCGCCGATGAGGACCGTGCCGTCATCTTCAATGGAGATGTCAGCGCCGGTGTCTTCCTGGATCTGGTTGATCATCTTGCCCTTGGGGCCAATGAGCTCGCCGATCTTGTCCACGGGGATCTTCACCGAGATGATGCGCGGGGCGTACTCGGAGAGCTCGTCCGGGGTGTCGATCGCAGCGTCCATGACGCCGAGGATGTGCAGGCGGGCTTCGCGGGCCTGCTTCAGTGCTGCTGCCAGCACGGATGCGGGGATGCCGTCGAGCTTCGTGTCCAGCTGGATGGCCGTGACGAACTCGGAGGTACCGGCAACCTTGAAGTCCATGTCGCCGAAGGCATCTTCGGCGCCGAGGATATCGGTCAGGGCGGCGTAGCGGGTTTCGCCGTCAACCTGGTCGGAGACCAGGCCCATGGCGATGCCGGCAACCGGAGCGCGCAGCGGAACACCGGCGTTGAGCATGGACAGCGTCGAGGCGCAGACCGAACCCATGGAGGTGGAACCGTTGGAGCTCAGGGCTTCGGAGACCTGGCGGATGGCGTACGGGAATTCTTCACGCGTGGGCAGCACCGGCATGAGCGCACGCTCGGCCAGGGCACCGTGGCCGATTTCGCGGCGCTTGGGCGAACCCACGCGGCCGGTTTCACCGGTGGAGTACGGCGGGAAGTTGTAGTTGTGCATGTAGCGCTTGCGCGTTACCGGCGACAGCGAGTCAATCTGCTGTTCCATCTTCAGCATGTTCAGCGTGGTGACACCCAGGATCTGGGTTTCGCCGCGCTCGAAGATAGCCGAACCGTGCACGCGGGGCAGAACCTCAACCTCGGCGGTCAGCTGGCGGATGTCCGTCAGGCCGCGGCCGTCGATGCGGATCTGGTCCTTGAGGATGCGCTGGCGCACAACCTGCTTGGTGACGGAGCGGAACGCTGCGGAGAGTTCCTTCTCGCGGCCTTCGAACTTCTCGGAGAGCGAAGTTACAACTTCGTCCTTGAGCTCGTCGGCGGCAATGTCGCGGTCCTGCTTGTCAGCGATCGAGAAGACCTTGGCCAGCTTGTCAGCGGCTGCGGCTTCCACGGCTTCGTAGACGTCGTCCTGGTAATCCAGGAAGATCGGGAACTCGACGGTGGGCTTGGCGGCGCGGGCAGCCAGGTCCGACTGTGCTTCGCACAGGACCTTGATGAACGGCTTGGCAGCTTCCAGGCCCTCGGCAACAACCTCTTCGGTCGGGGCGGTGGCGCCCTCTTCCTTGATGAGGTTCCAGGCGGCGTCGGTGGCTTCGGCTTCCACCATCATGATGGCGACGTCGTCACCGGCGATACGGCCGGCAACCACCATGGAGAAGACTGCGCGCTCCAGTTCGGAGTGCTTCGGGAAGGCAACCCACTGGTCGTCGATCAGGGCAACGCGGACGCCGCCGATCGGACCGGAGAACGGCAGGCCGCTCAGCTGGGTGGACATGGAGGACGCGTTGATGGCCACGACGTCGTAGAGCACGTCGGGGTTGATCGCCAGGACGGTGACCACAATCTGGACCTCGTTGCGCAGGCCCTTGACGAAGGCGGGGCGCAGCGGGCGGTCCATCAGGCGGCAGGCCAGGATGGCTTCGGTGGACGGGCGGCCTTCGCGGCGGAAGAACGAGCCCGGGATGCGGCCGGCGGCGTACATGCGCTCTTCGACATCCACGGTCAGCGGGAAGAAGTCAAAGCCTTCGCGCGGGGACTTGCCGGCGGACGTAGCCGACAGCAGGACGGTGTCATCGTCGATGTAGACAGTGGCTGCGCCTGCAGCCTGCTGGGCCAGACGGCCGGTTTCGAAGCGGATGACGCGCTGGCCGTACTTGCCGTTGTCAATGACGGCTTCTGAGAACTGAATTTCGGGACCCTCCATAGAGAGTCACCTCCGTTTCTTCATTGGCGGAGGCATCCAGCATCGTCCCAATGAACGCGTTGACCGCTGTGGAGCGGTTCGGTTCAACACCCGGTCTTCGATCGAGGTCCACGGGCGAAAAATCCCGGAGACCACTACCGAGGACCGCGAATGCTGCGATGCTGGCTGACTCCTGTTGATGTGTGCTGGTACTGCTTTACTACTGTGCTGCTGTTACCTGGTACTGCTGAGTGCTTGGATCATTCGAGGGCGGGTGCGCTTCCGGTCTACGCCGGTGTCCATGCCTGCCTGAAAAAGGGCGGCTCCCACGAAACGCAGGGGCCGCCCTCTCCAAAGACTACTTGCGCAGGCCGAGGCGCTCGATGAGCGCACGGTAGCGGGTGATGTCCGTATCCTTCAGGTACGAAAGCATACGACGACGGCGACCAACCATGGCCATCAGGCCGCGGCGGGTGTGGTGGTCGTGCTTGTGCGTCTTCAGGTGTTCAGTCAAGTCGAGGATGCGGCGCG
Source organism: Arthrobacter sp. UYP6 (assembly GCF_040547315.1). Classification (NCBI taxonomy): domain Bacteria; kingdom Bacillati; phylum Actinomycetota; class Actinomycetes; order Micrococcales; family Micrococcaceae; genus Arthrobacter; species Arthrobacter sp. UYP6. The sequence continues at coordinate 95,847 of NZ_JBEPPM010000007.1, read as the reverse complement.
ACAGCACTGCAACCTGAACCTCGGGCGAACCGGTGTCGCCTTCAGCCCGAGCGTATTCCTTGATGATTTCCTGCTTGACTACGGGATCAAGTGCCAATGTAACTCTCCTAGAGTTGTGCCGTGAGGCCCGAGTCAGCACTGCGCTGCCGGGGATCTTGGCGCCGCTCAGGATAAATCCTGAAAGACACAAAGAAATTCAGCCGCCACGGACCGCAGCCGAATTTGAATCCAGTTTACCTGTCCCCGCTGCCATCTGTCGAAAGGACGCTCCTTGTGCGCGCCACGTCAAGGCGCATCTGCTCGATCAGGGCTTCGGGACCGGTATAGGCCACCATGCCGCGGAGCCGTTCTACGAATTCCACCACAACGTGCTGACCGTACAGGTCAAAATCGGTGATCTTCTCGTTTGGACGGTCAATCACGTGGGCTTCCACCTGCCGGCTCACGCCGTCGAACGTGGGGTTGGAGCCCACGGAGATGGCAGCGGGCCAGCGCGTGCCTGCTTCGTCAACGAGCCAGCCGGCGTAAATGCCGTCCGCGGGAATCAACCCGCTGGCTTCAGGGGCAAGATTGGCCGTGGGGAATCCGAGTTCCCGTCCCCGGGCAGCGCCGTGAATGACTTCGCCGCGCATCCGGTGGGTGCGGCCCAGCAGCCGGGCTGCGGTGCGCACGTCACCGCTGCGCAATGCCTCGCGGATCCAGGTGGAGGAACAGCGCCGGCCCTCGGATTCTGCCGGCCCGTCCGGCAGGGCGCCGAAGTCCTCCACCGCCTGCACTTCAAAGCCCAGTTTGGCGCCCAGCTCACGCATGGTCTGCAGGTCACCGGCATTGCCGCGGCCAAAGCGCACGTCATGGCCAATGACGACGGCGCGGACGTTCAGTCCGTCCACGAACACCCGGCGGACGAATTCCTCGGCGGTCAGGGACGCAAGCTGTAAGTCATAATGCATCATCAGCAGCCCGTCCAGGCCGGTGGCTGCCAGTGCCTCGCGCCGGTCCAGCGGTCCCATGATGAGTTCCGGGGCGGCCTCGGGGCGGTGCACCTGGGCCGGATGCGGATCAAAGGAAATGGCCACTGCCGCGGCATCCTTCTCACGGGCCACCTTCACCAGCCGGTCCAGGACGTGCTGGTGCCCCAGATGGACGCCGTCGAAGTTGCCGATCGTAACTACTGTCGGACCGATGCCGGCAGGAACCTCCGCCAGGTCATTCCAGTAGTACACACAAGCTCCTTAAAACGGGCGGTCCAAGTTCGCGGCGGCCGCGGAAAATAGGCCCGGTACTACGCGCGGCTGTACCGGACCTATCCATTATTGCTGAAAAAAGCTCAGCCCTGCGTACCGCCGGATTCAGCGGTGGCTCCCGGGGCGGCTGTACCCTCACTGAACTCACGCTTCAGCTCGCTCGTCTTGGCGATGAACCGGTGCCAGACCAGCAGGGCGGGCGGGAACGCCAGCTCCAGGATCATCAGGATGATCATCGTGTAATGCGGGGTGCCGCTGAAGGCCCAGGACAGGACGCGCCCAATGCCGCCGAGGAAGACCATCAGGCAGACCAGCCAGAGCATGTTAGCCCATTGGAACTTTACGGCGATGGCAATGAAGGCAGCGCCCACACCCACCATCATGGCCGAGAAGAAGCGGAACTGGGACTCCAGCGAGGCATTGATCTCACCGCCGCCGGTGTCCGCAACGCCCGCGGTTCCCGTAGCCAGGTAATAGCCGCCCACGCCGGCGATCAAGATGCCCACCCCAATCACTACGGCACGGAAGACGCCCCAGTCGTCACTGCTTTTGTACGGTTTGTTCTTGGACGGCGTGTTCTTGGATTTGGACGGCTTTCCGCCGTTCTCGCCGGCAGTGGTGCCGGTCCGCTTTCCGGCCGGAGGAAGGTGCAGCGGCTCGGTGGGCCGGGTAGGCTGGCTGGCCGCCGGAACATGCGGCTTCCTGCCCGCCGCCGCCTGTTGGGCCGCTTCGGAAGCCTGTGCGGGCTGGCTCGAAGGCTGGGCAGGCCGCACGGGCCCGGTCCCGCCCTGGCGATCGCTGGGTGTTGAAGCCGAGGTGCTCATTTTTCCCCCTGGAGGAATGGAAACCGTGCGGATGTGATGCGTTCTCTTGCCATCGTCTCACGCATCACAATGCCTCAGCGGGCAGGGCTGCCTGCGGGTTGAATCAGTGGCGGGCGGCCGCATCCGCGCGGTGCCGGTAAAGCCACCATAGTCCGAGCACGGGCAGGATCAGCGGAACGTATCCGTAACCGGCACCAAAACCTGACCAGACAGTGTCATCCGGCAGTGCTGCCGGATCCACCAGCCCAAAGATGCCCACGGCCAGCACGCCGAGCATTTCGATGCTCACCGCAATGACGGAAACCCGATAGGACCCGGGACCGGACTTCGCCAGTCCCACCGTGGCAACGATGTAGACCACAGCCGCGAAGGCGGACAGCACGTACGCCAGCGGAGCCTCGTCAAACTTGGTGGCGATCTGGAACAGCGCGCGGGCGGTGGAGGACAGGGCAAAGACGGCGTAGACGGCTACCAGCAGGCGGCCGGCGCCGGTGTTGCGGGCTGCGGGTGCGGCGGCGTCGTCACCGGAGGTACTGCTGTAGCCTGGCTTGTTGACGTTCACGAAAGTGGTGCTCCATCCCAGATCTGTTCCATCCGGAACAGCATGACAAATACGGTGATGCCTGCGGCACCAAGGACAAGATTGCTCCAGCGGCTGCGGTCCATGAGAGACCACCAGAGAGCACCCACCGGAATAAGCAGTGCGGTAAAGAGGTAGCCCCAGAACTCCCAGGGCTCCCCGGCGATGCCTTCCCCGCCAATCTGGCGGATCACGGCAGCCACGCCGTAGACCACCAGGAAGAGCTCCACGGCCGCCACCGAGAGGATGGTCAGGTCATTGGGCCCGTGTTTAAGGATGGCCGCGCCGAAGCACAGCACCAGCGAGACGGCGCACACGACGGTGCCCACAATAAACAGCGGATCAACAACCATCTAGACGGCCTCGTTCCCCGGCGCAAAGACCAGCAGGGCCTTGGCGTAGGCGGCCGGGAAGTCAGCATCCGCCGGTCCCCTGTTTTCCAGCAGGCCCACCAGCGTTCCGCCGGGTGCAAAGGCGGCCACCGGAGTTCCGGCATCAACCCCTTCAAGATCCGACGGCGGAATCCGTCGTCCGTGGGAAAGGTCCAGCGCTTCCGCGGCACTCAGCTCACGGACCGGGAATAAGGCCCGGGCGGCGTCGTCGAGCTCCAGGACCTGCAGGTCCGAGGCCAGCTGATCTAGTGTGGCGGCCTGCTCAAGACTGTACGGGCCCACGCAGGTGCGGCGCAGGGCGGTCAGGTGGCCGCCGACGCCGAGGTCGGCGCCCAGATCACGCGCCAGGGCGCGGATGTAAGTGCCGGAGGAGCAGTCAACGGTGACATCGACGTCGCGCAGTTTGCCGCCGTTCTCACGGCGGATGTCATGGACCTCGAAGCGGGAGACGGTGACCGGCCGGGCGGGGAGGTTCACTTCTCCCCCGGCCCGCACACGGGCGTAGGAGCGCTCGCCGTTTACTTTGATGGCGCTAACGCTGCTGGGGACCTGCGAAATGTCTCCGGTCAGGTTGGCAACTGCGGCCATGATGTCTTCGTCGGTGACCGCGGCGGCAATGGTCTCCGCGGTGATCTCACCCTCGGCGTCGTCCGTCACCGTGGATTGGCCCAGCCGGATGGTGGCTTCGTACGTTTTGGAGGTGCCCACAATGTAGGTCAGCAGCCGGGTGGCCTTGTTGATGCCCACCACCAGCACTCCAGTGGCCATGGGATCCAATGTCCCTGCATGCCCCACTTTTCGGGTTCCCGCTAGTTTCCGCAGGCGGCCAACCACATCGTGGCTGGTCCATCCCTGCGGCTTGTCCACAATAATCAGCCCTGAACGGACCTGCCCGGAATTCACGCCTTTCAGTATATGCGGCCCGGGCGTGCTCTTCCCGACGCCGGTGACGGCCCGCCGCCCGCGGGGCACCCTGTGACCGTCGGCTACGACCGGCTGCACGGAGGCCGGCAGTGGCGATACGATGCGCATATGCCTGAGCTCTCGCCCCACGTCCGCAACGCGCCCGCCAACCAGATTCGGGAAATCACACAGTCAGCCTGGGCGCAGCCGAACTCCATTGTGCTCAGCATCGGCGAGCCGGGGTTTCCCACTCCGCCGCACATTCTTGAAGCCGCCCGGGCCACCTTGGAACGGGATGAAACCGGCTACACGCCCAATGCCGGCATCATGCCGCTGCGCGCGGCTTTCGCGGAGCGTGCAAGCCGGCAGAACGGTGTCGATGTAGCTCCGGGCCGGGCTTTTGTGACCGCCGGCGCGCAGCAGGGCCTGCATCTGGCCATGAGCATGCTGTTGGACGCCGGTGATGAAATCCTCATTCCCAACCCCGGTTACCCGACGTTTGCCATGACGGCGCGGCTGTTGCATGCCGAGCCGGTCGAGTATCCGTTGTACCCCGAATTTGATTTCCAGCCGCGCATCGAAGACATCGAGGCGCTGATAACGCCGCGAACCCGGGTCCTGCTGCTGAACTCACCGTCCAACCCGCTGGGCGCCGTATTCAGCGCCGACTTGGTCCGGGAGCTGGTCCAGCTGGCCCGAAGGCGGGACCTGTGGATCATCTCCGACGAGTGCTACGAGGCCTTCACATACGACGTGCCCCACATCAGTCCGCTGGCCTACGACGGCGTCGGGTCCGGTTCCGCGTCCGGGACAGCTGCCGGCGGGGAACGTGTCATTGTTTCCGTGACGCTCTCCAAGACCTACGGCCTGACCGGGTTGAGAATTGGCGCGCTGATCACCCCCGCAGGTCTGGAAACGCAGATGAGCACTGTCATGGAGTCGATCGTGTCCTGTGTGGCCTCGCCGTCGCAATATGCTGCGCTCGCCGCGCTGACCGGACCGCAGGACTACGTCAGCGATGCCGCGGCCCACTACCGGGCCAACCGGGATGCCGCCGCGTTGGTGCTGGATGCCAAGGGGATCCCGTACCTCAAGGCCCAGGGTGCGTTCTATCTCTGGGCCGACGTCTCCCATGCCACGAACGGCAATGTCCGGTCCTGGACGCAGAAGTTCCTCTCCGAGGAGGGGGTGGCCGTGGCGCCGGGGACGGCCTTTGGATCCATCGGTGAGGGCTGGATCCGGATTGCCCTGTGCGGCGGGCGCGAGGAACTCGTGACCGGACTCAACCGGCTTCCGGCCCGTTAGAATCGTCGCGAGAAAGGGCTAGGTGACCGGACCCGGGCGGCGCGACTTGGGCGGCCGGACTTGGGCGGCCGGACTTGGGCGGCCGGACCCGGGCGGCCGGACCCGGGCGGCCGGACCGGGGGCATTCCTTAGCCCGAGGACCTCACCTCGGAGTAACGCCCGAGTGTCGGGAAAATGCCCCTTCCGCTCCCCGACTGTCGGAACGATGCCACTTCCGCCGCCTCAAAGCCGCATCGTCGGGACACTCGACGGGCCAAAGCCGCACCATCGCGACACTCGACGGTGAGTTTAGGGGTCGCGATCTAATCGCCGGTTCCCCGAGTGTCGGGATAGGCCACTCTCTCCGCCGCTTCCGCCGCCTGTTCGCCTCCCCGAGTGTCGGGAAAATACCCCTTCCGCTCCCCGACTGTCGGAACGATGCCACTTCCGCCGCCTCAAAGCCGCATCGTCGGGACACTCGACGGGCCAAAGCCGCACCATCGCGACACTCGACGGCGAGTTTAGGGTCGCCGTCGTTATCGAGGTGCCCTGGGACCGGACCGCCGCGCCCGATGTCAGGCGGTTGCGCCGCCGTCGTTTTCTGCCGGCTCGTGCCCGGGTTGGGGCTCCGGTCGGGTTTCCGGATGAACAGCCAGGAAAACGGAGTGCCGGGTACCTTCCTCTGCAGGCTCATCGATCCTGAGTTCTTCAAGCAGGTCCATGACCCGTTCAAGGAATCGATCAGGGTTGGCACTGAGCCTGTTGGCGATTTCCTTGTTGGTCAGTTGCTCCTTGAGGCAGAGACGGAGAATCAGAAAACGGGTAGATGAGGCGAGAGCCTTGGCCTCAGCCTCGCTGGGTGACAGTGGGAGTAAACAACCCGTAGTTCCTGACATTTACCTGCCATCTGGCTGAACGTAGGCTGTGAGTGCCTCGGCCGGGGGCGCGGCCGGGAACCGCGGGGGCCTCGGGGAAAGTCTCGCATTGCACTCCACCGATGCTGAGGAGATCACTGTGAAGAAAACATCACCCGCCCTTGCCGCCCTTGCCGCTGTCGCGGCTCTGGGCCTCGCCGCCTCGCCGGCTTACGCCGGAGGAGGACACCACCCCAAACCGCCGGATGCCGGCTCGGATACCCCCGTAGCCGGCAAAGCCACAACTGTCGCCGAAGGACTCCTCACCCCGTTGAGTTTTGCCGTCGGAAAGAGAGGCACACTGGATGTCGCCCAGGATTTCGCCGGGCTGCTCACCCGAATCACGGCTGACGGAACCACCGAAGTTATAGATTCCGTAGAACCCGGTTCCGGCTACTCTTTCGGGGCAGTATCGAAGTCGCGCGGCACCACGTACTACACCATGGTCATCGGCGCCGCCACGAACGATCCAGCACGGAACATGACCGTGCTGAAGTCGATAGACCGCAATGGCACCATGAGGACCATCGGAGACATCTCCGGCTATGAATTTTCTCAGAACCCGGACAGCGTCAACCACTACGGCTTCGACAGCATTGATGCCGCGTGCGCTGCACAGATACCCGCAGACGTTCCGGTCTCCTACACCGGGCTGAAGGATTCCAACCCTTATGCTTCTCTCCCGGTGCGCGGCGGAGTGATCGTTGCGGACGCCGGCATGAACTCCCTGATTCGGGTGGACCGCAACGGCGGCATCTCCACTGTTGCTGTGTTGCCTCCGATTCCCCTCACACTGACCGCTGAGATAGCGGCAGGTTTCGGCCTGCCGCAGTGCACCGCGGGCCTCACCTACAACTTGGAACCTGTACCGACCGACGTCGAACGAGGCCCCAACGGCTACCTGTATGTGACTTCGCTGCCTGGCGGCGGCGGGCTGAACAATGGATCAGTATTCAGGGTGAACGAACGCACCGGCGAATCAGAACTGGTAGCCACCGGATTCGCCGGGGCTACAGGTCTGGCAGTGAACAAAGCCGGCGATCTTTTCGTGGCAGAGCTGTTTGGCAACCGGATTTCGGTGGTGCCCGCCGGATCCGATACTCCGGAACTCTTCTACGAAGTGAACCAGCCCGCAGCCGTGGAGCTTCACGGCGGCGCCCTCTACACCTCGGCGGATTCACTTCCCCCGGGCGGAGTGCAGGAGCCGGGCACTGAGGCGCCGCCTGTCGTGGAGCCGCCCGATGACCCGGCTCCCCCGGCCGGGCGCATTATCCGCATTGAGTTTAAGGACACCGACAACTGCGGCGGCCGCGGCGGCCGCGGCGGCGGTGGCGGCCACCACGGATCCGTTGCAGACTCGCTGGACGAAGAGCAGGAAGACGCCCAGTAAACTCCGCAGATAGACACGAAGAGGGCGGCTCCCCCACAGGGGAACCGCCCTCTTCACTCATTGCAAAAACTACTTGGGGTCGGAGCCGGTCGGAGTTTCCTCGTCGTCGGTGTCCTCTTCCTCGTCGAAGTCCTCGTCCTTGCGGTACGGATCGGCGTCACCAGCATATGTGGCGCCCTTCTTGAGGGCTTCGAGCTCTGCGTCCCGCGCCTTGGCGGCACGGATCAACTCCTCGAGGTGGCTGGCGTTCACAGGAATTTCGTCGGGGACGAATTCCAGCGTGGGCGTCAGTCGAACCGTGATGTTCTTGCCGACCTCGGCGCGCAGAACGCCGCGGGCGGACTCCAGGGCTGCCTTGGTGTCAGCCTGCTGCGCTTCGTCACCGAAGACCGTGTAGTACACGGTGGCGTGCTGCAGGTCATTGGTGACGCGGGCGTCGGTGAGGGTCACAAACCCCAGCCGGGGATCCTTGATCCGCCGTTCCAGCGCCTGGGCAACTACAACCTTGATTCGGTCAGCGAGCTTTGCAGCGCGTGCTGGATCTGCCATTACCTCTCCTTAACTAAGATTCTTGGGATCGTACTACGACGACGGCGAGGGCCGGCACATCGTGTACGTCATGTGTCAGGCGCGGGCGTCTCCGGAGGAATCCGGGGCCGGGGCCGACCTCGGCGGGGGCCGGCACCATGGTGCCGGCTCGCCCGCCGGGGATGGGGCCGCCGGAATACCGACGACCCCACCGGGTACTGCTAGACGCGCGGCTTCTCCCGCATTTCGAAGGTTTCGATGATGTCTCCTTCATTGACGTCGTTGAACGAGCCCAGGCCGATACCGCACTCGAAGTCCGTACGGACCTCGGTGGCGTCGTCCTTGAACCGCTTGAGCGATTCAACGGTGAGGTTGTCACCGATGATCTTGCCGTCGCGGGTGACCCGTGCCTTGGCGTTGCGCCGGATGACACCGGAGCGAACGATCGAGCCGGCGATGTTTCCGAACTTGGAGGAACGGAAGACTTCGCGGACCTCGGCGGTGCCGAGCTGGACCTCTTCGTACTCGGGCTTGAGCATGCCCTTGAGTGCAAGCTCAATGTCATCGATTGCTGCGTAGATGACGGAGTAGAAGCGCATGTCCACGCCTTCACGCTCTGCCAGGTCGGCAACGCGCTCGGCCGGCTTGACGTTGAAGCCAATGATGACGGCGTTGTCCACCGTCGCCAGGTTGACGTCATTCTGCGTGATGGCACCGACGCCGCGGTGGATGACGCGCAGCTGCACGCCTTCGCCAACGTCGATCTTGAGCAGCGAGTCTTCCAGGGCTTCCACGGCACCGGAAACGTCACCCTTGAGGATGAGGTTGAGGGTGTCAACCTTGCCGTCAGCAACGGCCTGGTCGAAGTCCTCGAGGCTGATGCGCTTGCGGCGCTTGGCCAGGGCCGCGTTACGGTCCGCTGCTTCACGCTTCTCAGCGATCTGGCGGGCCGTGCGCTCGTCGTCGGTCACGAAGAACGTGTCGCCGGCGCGGGGAACGTTGGACAGACCCAGCACCTGGACCGGACGGGAAGGTCCGGCCTCGACGACGTTGTCGCCGTTCTCGTTGAACATTGCGCGGACGCGGCCGTGGGCCGTACCGGCAACGATCGTGTCGCCGACCTTCAGCGTTCCGGACTGGACCAGAACGGTTGCAACTGCACCGCGGCCCTTGTCCAGGTTGGCTTCGATCGCGATACCGCGGGCGTCCTTGTTCGGGTTGGCGCGCATGTCCAGGGCAGCGTCTGCGGTGAGCAGCACGGCCTCAAGCAGGGCGTCAATGTTGAGGTTCTGACGGGCAGAGACCTCTACGAACATGGTGTCGCCACCGTATTCTTCGGGAACCAGTCCATATTCGGTCAGCTGACCGCGGACCTTCTCCGGGTTGGCGCCTTCCTTGTCGATCTTGTTCACTGCAACCACGATCGGCACATTTGCTGCCTGTGCGTGGTTGAGTGCTTCAACCGTCTGCGGCATGACGCCGTCATCGGCTGCGACAACCAGGACCGCGATGTCCGTCACCTTGGCACCACGTGCACGCATGGCGGTGAACGCCTCGTGACCCGGGGTGTCAATGAAGGTGATCGGGCGCATCGTGCCCTCGTGGTCGAACTGGATCTGGTAGGCACCGATGTGCTGGGTGATGCCGCCGGCTTCACCTTCAACAACCTTGGTGTTCCGGATGGCATCCAGCAGGCGGGTCTTACCGTGGTCAACGTGACCCATCACGGTGACTACCGGAGGACGTGCCTCCAGCTGGTCATCGCCTTCTGCTTCCAGTTCGGCTTCGAAGTCGATGTCGAACGTGCTCAGCAGTTCGCGCTCTTCGTCTTCCGGCGAGACAACCTGGATCTTGTAGCCCAGTTCCGAACCCAGGACGCCGAAGGTCTCTTCGTCCAGGGACTGCGTGGCCGTTGCCATTTCACCGAGGTGGAACAGTACGGTCACCAGTGCTGCCGGGTTTGCCTCAATCTTGTCGGCGAAGTCCGTGATGGACGCGCCGCGGCGCAGACGGACAACTGTGTTGCCGTCGCCGCGGGGTACCGAAACGCCACCCAGCGACGGAGCTGACATCTGCTCCAGTTCCTGCCGCTTTGCCCGCTTCGACTTGCGCTGCTTGCCGCGTCCTGCGCCGCCCTTACCGAAAGCACCGGCAGTGCCGCCGCGTCCGCGGCCGCCCTTGCCGAAGCCGCCGCCAACGGGTGCGCCGCCGCCTGCACCGGGCGCTCCGCCCGGTCCGCCACGGCGGGGAGCTGCTCCACCGGCACCGCCGCGTGCCGGGGCTGCCGGACGCTCGGTGCGGTTGGGCATCATGCCCGGAGTGGGGCGGGGACCGCCGGGACCGGCGGGACGTGCCGATGCCGGACGCGGAGCGCCCGGACGGGGTGCACCCGGACGCGGAGCACCCGGACGGGGACCACCGGAACCGGCTGCCGGACGGGGACCACCGGCGCCCGCTGCTGCGGGACGCTCAGTGTTCTCATCACGGCGGCCCGGACGGGGCATGCCCTGGGACGGAGCGAACGGGTTGTTGCCCGGACGCGGTGCGCCGGTTCCCCGCTCGTTCTCGCCGCGGCCACGGGGGCGCGGCATGCCCTGGGAAGTTGCAAAGGGGTTGTTGCCCGGACGGGCGGCCGGGCGGGGAGCACCCGGACGCGGCGCACTGCTGCGGCTGCCGCTTTCGGCGGACGCAGCAGGCTTTTCGGCCTCAGGTGCCTTGGGTGCCGGACGTGCACCGGGCTTGGCGCCCGATGTCGGAGCGGCAGCAGGCTTCTGGGCAGCGGGTGCCGGAGCCTCCTGAGCTGCCGGAGCGGGTGCTGCCGGAGCCGGAGCCGCCGGAGCAGCTTCTGCAGCCGGAGCGGGTGCTGCCGGAGCCGGAGCAGCAGGTGCTGCTGACGGCCGCGGGCCTGGGGTGCCGGCAGATGCGGCGGGCTTGGAGTCGGCCTGTGCGGCCGGCTTGGATTCTGACGCCGGGAAGGCGCCCCGAAGCTTCTTGACTACGGGTGCCTCAATTGTTGAGGAGGCTGAACGGACGAATTCGCCCAGTTCCTGCAGTTTTGCAACTGCATCCTTCGAGGTGATGCCGAGCTCTTTGGCGAGCTCGTGTACGCGGACCTTGGCCACATTTCTCCTGTCTCGGTCCGCACCGAGCCAGGTACGAACCGTCTATTTCCTGCGGGCTTCCACTGCAGTCGCAGCAAAGCCCATCACAGAGCACAACAAAGCACTCATCGCTGGGTACTCATCGGGTTTCCATCAGATTTCTGACCCGCTTTCAGGTTGGACGGTTTCGAGTCCGCTCCCGGTCGGAGCGTCCTCAAGAGCCTTGAACCAAGCTTCCGCGTCTGCGGTGTCAATCGAACCCCGAAAGGCCCGGTTGAACGCACGTCGCCGAAGCGCTGCTGCAAAGCATGCTGATCCACGGTGCACCCAGGCCCCGCGGCCAGACATACGGCGGTGTTCATCAACGCGGACGGCAATCCTGCCGCCGTCCGTGTTCACGGCCACCAGCCGCATCAATACGGCCTGATCATCCGTTTTCCTGCACCCGATGCACGTCCTCTGCGGGACATGCGCTGCAGCGCCTGAGGCTGCAGGGGACAAAAGGAAAGCGGACGGTGACCCGGCCTCGTCCATTCTAACGCGTTTCTCTCCCTGTGCCGCATCCACGCGCAAGACCTGCCTGCTTAGGCGGTCTTGGCGTCGGAAACGATGTCGATGCGCCAGCCGGTCAGCTTGGCTGCCAGCCGGGCGTTCTGCCCTTCCTTGCCGATGGCCAGCGAGAGCTGGTAATCGGGAACCACCACCTGCGCGGAGCGGGTGTCCTCGTCGATGATGGTCACGGAATTGACGCGCGACGGCGACAGCGAGTTGGCAATGAAGGTTGCCGGATCCTCGCTGAAGTCAACGATGTCAATCTTTTCGTCATGCAGTTCGGTCATGACCGCACGGACACGCGAACCCATTTCGCCGATGCAGGCACCCTTGGCGTTGATGCCCGGAACGTGGCCCTTCACGGCGATCTTGGTGCGGTGCCCGGCTTCACGGGCCAGGGCAACAATCTCCACGCTGCCGTCTGCGATCTCCGGAACCTCCAGCTCAAAGAGCTTGCGCACCAGACCGGGATGGGAGCGGGAGAGTGTGATGGACGGGCCCTTGAAGCCGCGGCGCACGTCAACCACGAAGGCGCGCAGCCGGGTACCGTGCGTGTACTTCTCGCCCGGAACCTGCTCGGTGGGAGGCAGCAGTGCCTCCACGGCGCCCAGGTTGACCTGGATCATGTGCGGGTTGTTGCCCTGCTGGATCTGGCCGGACACGATTTCACCTTCGCGGCCCTTGAACTCACCCACAATGGCGTCATCCTCGACGTCGCGCAGCCGCTGCAGGATGATCTGCCGGGCGGTGCTTGCGGCGATGCGGCCAAAGCCGGTGGGGGTGTCGTCAAACTCGCCTACGGCCTCGCCGTCGTCGTCCACTTCCGTGGCCCAGATGGTGACGTGCCCGTTCTTGCGGTCCAGCTCGGCGCGGGCCTTATCCTGCGCCCCGGACGTCTTATGGTAAGCCACCAAAAGCGCCTGCTCGATGGTCGGAATCAGCAGATCCAGGGGGATCTCCCGTTCGCGTTCCAGCAGCCTCAGCGCACTCATATCAATATCCATCTAGGCCTCCTCAGCTGTGGTTTCTTCATCGCTGTCGGCAGCGCCGTCCAGCGGTACGTCGTCAATATGCGCGAATTCGACTTCGACGCGTCCCTTGCGGATGTTGCTGAACGGCAGCGTGGTCTGCGCGCCCTGCTTGGGCTTCATGCCCTTTTTTACGGTCAGTTCCGGTATGAGGCTGATGCCGTCCTCTTCCACGGAGACCAGGCGGCCCATGACATCGTCGCCGTCCACAATGTTGACACTGACCATGCGTCCAACGTTGCGGCGCCAGTGGCGCGGCTGCGTGAGCGGCCGCGAAACACCGGGCGAGGAAACCTCCAGATGGTACGGGCGTCCGTCGTCGTTGGGGTCGGCGTCCATGGCTTCAGAGATCGCGTGCGCGACGTCGGAGATCCGGTCCAGGCTGACGCCTCCGGCCTCTCCCTCGGGAAGGTCCACAATGACGTGCACGGTGCGGGCGGCACCGGCCATTTTGATCTCGATGTCCTCGAGGAAAAGCTGCTGCTGTTCAACCGTGGGAGCAAGGAAGTTCTTGAGGCGCTGGGTTTCAGCGGTGATTTCTGCGTGCATGGCCTTCTTGCGGTAATCCGATGACGTGTCTTTTTTGGGGCTGGGCCGAACCGCCATAGGTGCCTCCCACTAGATGATGTTGTACCTACTAGCGTACCGACTTTCCTGAGTCCCCACGGCATCGCTGCAGACGGGGGCCCGTTTCATGGCATCATCAGTTGTAGTGAATAAGCCCCCGTCCCGCACAGCGCCCGCGGCCGGCCGCGCCGGACGGGCGACGGCGGTCCTGGGCGGAGTGAGGCGTACCACTGTGCTGCTGGTGCTGGCCGCCGTAGTCCTGAGCCTGAATCTGGTGGCCGGAAACGGTGCCGCCGAAGAGCGGACAGCCAGCTTTTCGGAGATTGCCCAGACTGATGCCCGCGCTGCCGCCGACGAGTTGGCCCGGATGGCGAGTGAACTCTCCGTGGCCCCCGGCACTGCCCGGAAGCTGACCGCCGAGTTCAAGGGCCACGCGGACATCCTCACGGAGCAGTCCGCTCTGCTGACCCGGCCCGGCAGCCTCCGGCATGGAACGCCGCCGTTCGTTGTCCCGGCGTCCGGCTCCGGCTCCGGCTCCGGCTCCGGCTCCGGCTCCGGCTCCGGAGTAACTGCCGCGGAATACGTTCAAGCCCTAGGCGCTTCTGCCCGCAGCAGTTTCAATGCCGCGGTGCGCGCCGACGGCGGCACCGCGAGGCTGCTTGCCTCGACCGGTGCCGCGCAGCAGGTCCTGGCCATCCGTGCCGCCCAAACGGCGGGGCTGGATGCCCCCGCGGACTGGAAGCCCGCGGCCGCTTCAGGCGCGGCAAACCGCTGCCCCGAGCCCGAGGTCGCCGGGAGCAACGGGCGGACCGGTTCGACGTCGTCGTCCGCTGCCTCCGGATCGGCGTCCACAGCCGCGGATTCATCACAGGGGCCGCAGGACACTCCCGACGCTGCCGACGCACTCACGGGTGCGATCGATGCCGAATACGGCGCCGCCTACGCGTACGAGGTCGCCATGGCTCGCTCCTTCTCCGCAGCCACCCGCACCGAGTTCGCCGAGGCCAGGGAAGATCATCTGGCGGCCGGTGTCCGCAGCGTTCAGCTGCTGCCGGAACTCTGCCGCCCGGCGCTGACACCCGCCCCTGCCTTCTCGCTGCCGCCGTCGTTTGCCGATGACGCAGCCGAGGATCTGATGGAGCTGGAGTCCGCTCTGCCCGCCGTGTACGCCGATCTGGCGGCCTTCGGCGAGGGCGCCGTCCGCACCTGGGCCATCGAGCGGCTGGCTGAGCTGAGCGCGGATCTGTATGCGGAGGCGGACCCGGTCCCGGCAGCCCCCGGCCTCGATGCAGAGCCGGCGGGACTGCCGTGGACCGCGGACACCGCCTAGCCTGTAGTCATGTCCCCTTGCCGCAGCGTCTCACCTCACCGTAATTTCCCCGGGATTGCCGGGGCATCGACTCACCGCAGGGCGGCCTGAAGGGTGTCTGTTCCTATTCCGCAGGAATTGCAGCGGCACTACGCCCGCACCCGCGCGGGTCGCGACTGGCTGGCGGGGCTTCCCCTGATCGTCTCCGAGGCCCTGGAGCGCTGGGAGCTCGCTCCGAACCTGCCGCACGGGACAGATCCGTGGCACGGCCACGGAGCTCTGGTACTTCCGGTCGCCTCACCGCGCGGGCCCGCCGTCCTGAAAGCCGCCTATCCGCATGACGAGGCACTGACGGAGCCAGCCGCGCTGGGCTTGTGGTCAGGGCACGGCGCGGTGCGGCTGTACGCCAGCCATTCCGACAGCGGCACCCTGCTGCTGGAACGGCTGGACCACCGCCGGAACCTGACTGAAACGGATATGGAGACCGCCCTTGAGGTCTGGGGCGGATTGGTGCGAAAACTCTCCCTGCCCGTGGCTGATACCCCCGACTGGGCCGGTGTCCCGTCCCTGGCGGAACGGGTGGAGCAGCTCTCCGATGAGCTGCCTGCGGACTGGGAAGACCTGGGCCGGCCGTTTCAGCGGACCCTGCTGGAGGCAGCGTTGGAGGTGTGCCAGACCCGAGGAATCGTAGGCCGGCGCAGCAGTAATGATGTCCTGGTCCACACCGATCTGCACTTTGGGAACATCCTGTATCGGGACGTCGGGTCCCCCCAGGATCGGGGCTTCGTGGCGATCGATCCGCAGGCCATGGTGGGCGAGCCTGAATTTGCTGCGGCCCCGATGCTGTGGAACCGGATGGATGAGCTGGACGCGGACCGGCCCAAGGCAGCGCTGCGCCGGCGGCTGGCACGGTTGTGCAGCTCGGCCGGGCTGGACCATGAGGTTGCCAGGCAGTGGAGCGTGCTGCGGGAAGTGGCCAACGCCCTGGAATACACCCGGACGGGCCAGCGAAGAGACGCCGAACGGTCGGTGTGGGTTGCCGCGGCCATCGCGGAGTGATCGCTGCCTTCACGGAGTGATCCGGGCCTAGCCGCGGATGTTCTCCACCCAGACGTCGTAGCCGAGCTTGCAGATCAGCACGCTGACCACCACGAGGAAAACAAT
Source organism: Arthrobacter sp. UYP6 (assembly GCF_040547315.1). Lineage (NCBI taxonomy): Bacteria > Bacillati > Actinomycetota > Actinomycetes > Micrococcales > Micrococcaceae > Arthrobacter > Arthrobacter sp. UYP6. Next base: position 80,067 of record NZ_JBEPPM010000007.1, on the reverse strand, counting down.
ACGGATGAACTTGCTGCCCTGCTTCACCGCCATCCGCGCACCGATGTAGCCGCCCACCATGTTGGCCACGCCCAGGATCAGGCCCACTCCCCAGAGCAGGGCACCGTTGGGCAGGAAGAAGGCCAGCGCCCCGAGGTTGGTTGCCATGTTCACGATCTTCGCCTTGGCGCTGGCTGCCAGGAAGTTGTAGCCCAGGAATGTGACCATGGCGATGATCAGGAAGGAACCGGTCCCCGGCCCAATCAGGCCGTCATAGAACCCGATCGCCAGGCCAATCCCGGCCGCGGTTCCGTAGTGCCTGCGGCCGGTGTGCCGGAGCTTGGTCAGCTCCCCCACCGTGGGCCGCAGCGCCGTAAACACGGCCACGGCAATCAGCGCAACGACAATGATTGGCTTGAAGACCGAGGACGGCAGCGAGACGGCCAAAGCCGCTCCCCCGAAGCTTCCGACCAGCGCGACGGCGGCCATGGGCAGGGCCGTCTTCAGGTCCGGATGGGCGCGGCGGTAGTACGTGAGCGCGCTGGTGGTGGTGCCGAAGATGGAACCCATCTTGTTGGTGGCCAGCGCCTGCACCGGTGTGATCCCCGGAATCAGCAGCAGGGCGGGAAGCTGCAGCAGCCCCCCGCCGCCCACTACGGCGTCAATCCAGCCCGCAGCAAGGCCCGCCACCACCACAAGGAGGATGGTGGCGAGCTGGATCTCCTCGAGACCGGAGACCACGCGGGGTGCTTACTGGGCAGCTGCGCGGCGCACGTACTCCACCGCTTCAGCCACCGGCACGTTTTCGGCAATGCCGGTGGCGCGGTCCTTGATCTCCACGACGCCGTCGGCCAGACCGCGGCCAACCACCAGGATGGTGGGAACACCGATCAGCTCGGCGTCGCCGAACTTTACGCCCGGGGACACCTTGGGACGGTCGTCGTAGATGACTTCCAGTCCCGCGGCTTCGAGCTCATCGGATAGCTTGGCTGCCGCTTCGAAGATCTCCTCGCCGCGGCCGGTGGCCACCACGTGGACATCCGCCGGAGCGACGGAGCGCGGCCAGATGATGCCCTTGTCGTCGTGGTTGGACTCGGCCAGGGCGGCGACGGCGCGGGTGACGCCCACACCGTAGGAGCCCATGGTCACGGTGACCAGCTTGCCGTTCTTGTCCAGCACCTTCACACCCAGCGCCTCAGCGTACTTGCGGCCGAGCTGGAAAATGTGGCCCATCTCAATGCCGCGGGCGGCTTCCAGGGGACCGGTTCCGTCCGGAGCCTCGTCACCCTCGCGGACCTCAACGGCCTCAATGACGCCGTCCCAGGTGAAGTCGCGGCCGGCCACCAGGCCGATGACATGCCGGCCCGCCGAGTTGGCGCCGGTAATCCAGCTGGTTCCGGAGACCACGCGCGGGTCCACCAGGTACAGCAGGCCGGTAGCCGACTCTGTGCCAAGGACCGGCTCATCGAGTGACAGGCCCGGACCGATGTAGCCCTTGACCAGGCCCGGATGCTTCTTGATGTCCTCGTCGGTTGCGGCTTGCACCTCCAGCTCCCCGCCGATCTCTACGTGCGCCGCGATGTTGGCTTCGATGCGCTTGAGGTCCACGGCGCGGTCGCCGGGTACGCCGACGACGACGATCCGGCGTTCGCCGGTGGGCAACGTCACGGCCAGGACCACGTTTTTCAGGGTGTCAGCGGCAGTCCACTCGCCGGATTCACGGCCGAACCGCTCGTTGGCCACAGCAACCAGGGTGTCAATGGTGGGCGTGTCCGGAGTATCCACCACCTGCGCGGCAGGGGCGCCGGTGTAATCGATCTCGGCCGGCGGGACGGTGGTGACGGCTTCGACATTGGCTGCATAGCCGCCGGCGGAACGCACATATGTGTCCTCGCCGACCGGCGTCGGGTACAGGAATTCTTCGCTCTTGGAGCCGCCCATGGCGCCGGAGACTGCAGATACCACCACAATTTCCAGGCCGAGGCGCTCGAAGATGCGCAGGTAGGCACCGCGGTGCGCCTGGTAGCTGGCCTCGAGGCCGTCGTCGTCAATATCGAAGGAGTAGGAATCCTTCATGATGAATTCACGGCCGCGCAGCAGGCCGGCGCGCGGCCGGGCCTCGTCGCGGTACTTGTTCTGGATCTGGAACAGGGAGACCGGCAGGTCCTTGTAGGAGCTGTAGAGGTCCTTGACCAGCAGCGCGAACATTTCCTCGTGCGTGGGGGCCAGCAGGTAGTCGTTGCCCTTGCGGTCCTGCAGGCGGAACAGGTTCTCGCCGTATTCGGTCCAGCGGTTGGTGGCCTCGTACGGTTCGCGCGGCAGCAGCGCCGGGAAGTGGACTTCCTGCGCGCCGATGGCGGCCATTTCCTCACGGATGATGGTCTCGACCTTGCCCAGGACGCGAAGTCCCAGCGGCAGCCAAGAGTAGATGCCGGGGGCGGCGCGGCGGATGTAGCCGGCCCGCACCAGCAAGCGGTGGCTGGCAACCTCGGCATCAGAGGGATCGTCACGCAGAGTGCGCAGGAAAAGAGTGGAGAGTCGAAGGACCACGCTGGGTATCCGTTTCTGCAGCCGGTGGCTGCATTCATGCTGGGACAAATGAGGGAAATACTGCTCCCCTCTAATCTAGCGCCTGCCGCCCCCGCTCCCGGACAAGCGGACGACGACGGCGGGGCCGGACCCGCAGCGCAGGTCCGGCCCCGGCTCGCACAGGTTTATTGTTGGCGCCCGTTACTTCTTTTCGAGTTCGCTGAGCGCCGCGTTGATGATTTCCTCGGCCGTCGACACCGCAGCGTCTGCGTCAACGGGATCAAACAGGGTGACGCTGAGATTGAGCGTGCCCGAGAGTCCGCTGACCGCGATGATTGACGCTTCCTCGTTGCCTGCCCTATTGATCACCGTCCGGTAGGCCTGCGTGGACGGTGCCTCGGTGGAAGCTTCCAAGCTTTCCACCGAGGCGGTAATGACTTTCCCGTCGAGCTCCATCTCAAAGTCAGTGCAGTCCTTGATGAGCTGCTCGCCGCTATCGGCCTGCTCCTCAAGGACTGACGCATCGTCGTAGCTGATCAACATCAGCGCGTCGCTGTCATCAAGCCCCACGGTTGCCAGGTTTCCGTCAGCAATCGTTTCGTCAAGGACGGACGACACAAGGGTGTTGCACTGTTCGGGCGTGGTCTTGATGTCTGCAAGGCTGAATTCTTCCAGCTGGGGACGCAGGGTGGCGTCATTCTCCACCTCGCCGGTCAGACTCTGGGAGGCCTTGACCGCGGTGAGCGCTGCTTCAAGTTCATCCGCTGTGTACTGCTCCTGCCCAACTGCCAGGGTGGGCGTGGGTGTTGGGGTGGCGGACGGCGAGGATTCGGATGCGGATTCGTCGGAGCCGCCGCAGCCCGAGAGCGCAAAGATCCCGGCTACGAGCAGCGCGCCGGCTTTCATGGTGTTCTTCATTGTTCCCCCAGTGATGTGCTGCTGCAGGCAGAACCCGCAGCGGCCGTAATAGTCAACACACTTTCCCTCGTATGAGGAAGTGCGCTGACAAGCTTAGGGCGGTGACGTGTCTCACGCGAAATTGCGGCGGCCGGCCGGAGTCCGTTAGAAGAGGATGGTGGCGAAGGTGCCCACCTGCTCAAACCCGACGGCTTCGTAGGTGGCGCGCGCGGGGGTGTTGTAGGAATTGACGTACAGGCTGACCAGTGGTGCCACCTGCCGGGCGGCCTCGACCACGGCGGACATATAGGGTGCACTGAGCCCGCGGCCGCGGTAGGCAGGATTCATCCACACACCCTGGATCTGGACGGCGCTGCTGGAGACGGTGCCCAGCTCCGCCTTGAACACCACCTGCCCGGAGGCGTCAAAGTCCACGAGCGACTGCTGGCGTGCAATCAGGGATTTGACCCGCTGGCGGTAGTGGTGGCTTCCGCCGGACATGGGCGAATACCCGACTTCCTCTTCAAACATGGCTGCGCACGCCGGCAACAGGACATCGAGTTCGGAGGGCTGGGCGTAGCGGAGCCCGGGTGCCGGCGCCACCCTGGTGCCTGCGGTCATCTGCAGCAGCGGCTGGTCGCTGCGGACGTCAAAAGGCCGGGGACTGGAGTGCTGCAGTTCGGACCAGATGGACAGCACTGCTTCTGCGGGTCCGAAGAGGGAGGAATAGCGGTGTCCCGAGCGGGCCAGATACTGTCCGATCTCGGGTCCGTTCTCAGCGGTGACTCCCACCGGCACCACATTCACTCCGGCCCAGCAGGCGGCGGTCAGCCCGCCGTCGTCGTCGAATACGCCGACAACCCGCCCGCCGGCCGCAGTGGGCGCGGCGGTGCGGGTTGATTCAAGGTGGGACAGCACAAAGATATTCGCCACCGGATCCTGCTCAGCGAGGGACCGGAGCGCGTCGGTGTCGTCCCTGCCCAGGATGCGCAGCGTCCCGGCACTGCCGCCGCGGATCTGCTCTCCGCTGCGGTCGGCAATCCCGGTCTTAGCCGACAGTAACCATGGGGCCACCCGTGCCAGCATTTTCGCCATCGGACTCCCCCATGCTCTCTGCGATCTTCATAGCCTCTTCAATGAGGGTCTCAACGATCTGGTCCTCGGGGACAGTCTTGATGACTTCCCCCTTCACGAAGATCTGGCCCTTGCCGTTGCCGGAGGCCACGCCGAGGTCTGCTTCACGGGCCTCGCCCGGTCCGTTGACCACGCAGCCCATGACGGCAACGCGCAGCGGAACCTCCATGCCTTCCAGCCCAGCGGTCACCTGCTCTGCGAGAGTGTACACGTCCACCTGGGCGCGGCCGCAGGACGGGCAGGACACAATCTCCAGCTTCCGCGGACGGAGGTTCAGAGACTGCAGGATCTGGTTGCCCACCTTGATTTCCTCAACCGGCGGAGCGGAGAGGGAAACCCGGATGGTGTCGCCGATGCCCTTGGACAACAGCGCACCGAAAGCGGTGGCGGACTTGATGGTGCCCTGGAACGAGGGACCGGCTTCGGTCACGCCCAGGTGCAGCGGCCAGTCGCCGCGTTCGGCCAACAGTTCGTAGGCGCGCACCATAACCACGGGGTCATTGTGCTTGACGGAAATCTTGAAGTCGTGGAAGTCATGCTCCTCGAAGAGGGACGCTTCCCAGACGGCGGACTCCACCAGTGCCTCGGGGGTTGCCTTGCCGTATTTGGCCAGCAGCCGCGGATCCAGCGACCCGGCGTTGACGCCAATGCGGATGGATGTCCCGTGGTCCTTGGCGGCCTGCGCGATTTCCTTGATCTGGTCATCGAACTTGCGGATGTTGCCCGGGTTGACCCGAACGGCCGCACAGCCGGCCTCGATGGCCGCGAAGACATACTTCGGCTGGAAGTGGATGTCCGCGATCACCGGGATCTGCGACTTTTTGGCGATGATCGGCAGGGCTGCCGCATCGTCGGCGCTGGGGCAGGCCACGCGCACAATGTCACAACCGGACGCCGTCAACTCCGCAATCTGCTGCAGAGTTGCGTTGATGTCCGTGGTGGGCGTTGTGGTCATGGACTGGACGCTGATGGGGAAATCGGATCCGACCCCCACCGACCCCACTTTGATTTGGCGGGTTTTGCGCCGCGGTGCAAGGGTGGGCGGCGGTGCTGCTGGCATTCCAAGGTTGACCGAGGTCAAAACGTCCTCCATGTGCCTTATCGGCAATTATTCGACAAAAGCACGGTGCAAATCCGCGCTAGTCCATTATCCACCCCGCACGGGTGCGGGCGTGCGAATATCGTTTAGGGCTTAGACAAGGTGGGCAAATGCGCCCATGGCGGGTGACCACTGCGTGGTCTTCATCCCGGAGATGGCGCCGACGGCGGCAAAGGGGTCCTGCTTGAGCAGGGAGTGAAGATCGTTTTCGTCTTCTGCCGTAAGAATCAGCAGCGCACCGGCTCCGTCCAGGAACGGACCCGATGCCAGCACACGGCCTTCCTTGACCAGATCCGCCAGCCACTGGCGGTGGCTGGGACGGTGCTCATCCCGGATAGAGGCGGAGTCGGCGTCATACACGTATTCAACTGCGAAAATGCTCATTGCTCCAGCCTACGGGATGACCGCTTCACAGCAGGAAGGCACGGGCTGCGGCCGCCACGCCCACGGCCCACAGCATGGAAGCCAGCGTGCCGATGATGAACCGTTCAGCTGCCGCCGGAGTTTCCTTCAACTCGGCGTAACGGCCCAGGCCCTTGATCGCCACCACGTAGGCGATGGCCACCGGTTCGGACGCGAGCACGGCCGCAGCGACGGCCAGCCGTTCGAGAACTCCGATCACCAGCCCGCCACGGAGGACGGATCCCGGCGCCGGGTGCCTGGTGCCGATGCGGACGGAGGGCGCCGCCGTCGCGCGCCCGGCCGCAAGACCCGGAGCAGCGAGTCCTCCGGCCGCGCGGTGTCCGGCAGCGAGTTCGGCGTCCCGATCCTGATCGGCGGCGGGATCGGCCTCGGAGAACGGCGGACCTGAAGCCTCCACTGCGCGTGCCAGCCGGAGTACCCCCGAGGTAACCGGCCAGCCCAGGGCGGCCGCAGCCAGCAGGGTGAGGACTATCCAGATGAAGTCCATCACTGGCGCTCCCTTCCGTTGGCGGAACCCGAACCCGCCGGACCGTCCGCTGACGGCTTGCCGGCCCGGGCCAGGCTGTCGGCCCGAGTCAGGAGCACGGCCGCCGCTGGACGGGCAGCCCACTCCTCCTGCCACCCGGCGCGGGCTGTGGTCTTACCCACTGACTGCGGGCTGATCCCGAGCTTACGGGCAGCGGCACTCTGGGAGCCCCAGGTTCCGGGTTCGACATGCTCCAGGATTCTCCACTGTTCAGCGCTCCGGTCCCTGATCAACCGTCCGATCAGCACCAGTACCGCCTCAGCCTCAGCAGCACCGGGCGCCCCCGCCACAGCCACCGGCGGGCGGTCACCGGTTTTCTTGGCCCGGTCCACGGCTTCGCGCGCCGCCACAAAAGCCGGGCCCGATGCCTCCCGGGTGCTAGCGGGCAAGGGGGTATCCACCGCTCCAATGCCTATGCCCACCGACCAGTTTCCGTCCCGGAGGGCGAGAAGTGCCGCCTCCACCGCCACGGCAGCATCGCCGGTAACGCCCTGGACTTCGTCACCCACCGACCGTTCGAAGGGTCGCTCCAGCGGCAGGTTCCCAAGCAGCTTGAGTAGATCCGGAACACGGTCCCGGCCACGGCGGCTGCCCTTTTGGTCAATCGTTAAGACGAACATGTTGAAACCGTATGCGGTTGTAATTGAAATTACAACCGTTTATGGCTTCAATCTGGAGCGAGGGTGCCGCGGCCTAGTTGAACAGGCTCACCGGTTTCACGATGTCCGCGTAGATCAGCAGCACGCTCATTCCCATGAGAAGCGCAAACACCACATAGGTCACCGGCAGCATTTTGGCCAGGTCAAAGTGCCCGGGGTCAGGCCGCTTGAAGAGTCTGGCGGTGCGCCGGCGCAGTCCTTCCCAGAGCGCTCCGGCCACGTGGCCGCCGTCCAGCGGCAGCAGCGGAATCAGGTTGAACACAAACAGCGCCAGGTTAACGCTGGCTACGAGGCCAATCAGGGTTGCCACCTTGCTGGCAACCGGCACCTCTTCGAGGGCGGAGATTTCGCCGGCAATGCGGCCCACCCCCACCACGCTGATGGGTCCGTTCGGATCCCGTTCTTCGGAGGAGAAGGCCGCCTTGCCCACGTCCACCACGCGCTGCGGCAGGTTGACGATAACACCGGCAATGCTTTGCAGGTTCTCTCCGACCGCAGGCAGGACTTCGGTGCCCGGCTGCCGGACCAGTTCCGTGGCGGCGGCCACGCCGATGAAGCCGACCTCCTTGGTCACCGGGTTACCGTTGTCGTCCGTCTGGGGGGCGCCGTCGTCGTCGGCCACGGGACGTTCGGTCAGCAGCGGGGTGATCAGGGTGCTCTGTTCCACACCGTCGCGTTCATAGGTGACGGGCACTGAGCGGCCGGCGGCTTCCTTGATCCGGGCCGAAAGATCGTCCCAGCCGGCCACCGGCTGCCCGTCAAAGGAGGTGATGGTGTCACCGGGCAGCAGCCCTGCCTCGTACGCCGGGGCGGCCGGATCAGCCTCGGTGCATTCCGTCTGGCCCTGTGCCGCCTGGTCCGAGGTGATCACGCACTGGTTGACTTCGGCGAGCCGGGTGGTGCTCTGAGCGGTGCCGAAGCCCATGAGCAGCACGGCGAAAAGCACAACACCGATCAGCAGGTTCATGAAGGGCCCGCCGAGCATCACGATGATGCGCTTCCAGATCGGCAGGTTGTAGAACATCCGGTTCTCGTCGCCGGGCTGCAGCTGCTCCGCTGCGGCGGCACGTGCGTCCGTAGCCAGCTGCTGGAACATTCCGGTGCTGGAGGCACGCACGGTGCCGTCGGCGTCGTCGGCCTTGTTGGGTGGATACATGCCCACCATGGACACGTAACCGCCCAGCGGCAGCGCCTTGACGCCGTATTCGGTTTCGCCGCGACGCCGGGAAAACACGGTGGGACCGAACCCGATCATGTACTGCGTCACCCGGACCTTGAAGGCCTTGGCCGGCACCAGGTGGCCCACTTCGTGCAGGGCAATGGACACGGCGATTCCCACCGCCACGAACAGGACGCCCAAGATGAAGAGCAGAACGTTCAACGAATTTCCTTCGGGTCAGGGGGACAACGGATCGGTGCGGATCAGTGCGCGGCGGGTACGCCGGGGCGGAGACCTACCTCCCGCAGCGTTTGCGTGCCGCGGTACGGGCCCACTGTTCCGCAGCCAGCACCGACTCCAGCGTCAGGGGCGCGGAGTCAGAGTGTTCAGCCAGTACGGCGGAGATCGTATCAACGATGTCTGTGAAACCAATGAGACCGTCGTGGAAGGCGTCCACGGCCTCCTCATTGGCTGCGTTGTACACCGCCATGCCGGTGCCACCGGCTGCAGCGGTGCGCTTAGCCAGCTCGACGGCGGGGAAGGCTTCCACGTCCAGCGGCTCAAACGTCCACTCGGTGGCCTTGGTCCAGTCGCACGGCTTGGCGGCTCCCGGAACGCGGTGCGGCCAGCCCATGCCCAGGGCGATGGGCAGGCGCATGTCCGGGGGTGAAGCCTGGGCAATGGTGGAGCCGTCCACAAACTGGACCATGGAATGCACTATCGACTGGGGATGCACCACCACGTCGATCTGCTCCAGCGGAACGTCGAAGAGCAGATGGGCCTCAATGACCTCCAGGGCCTTGTTGACCATGGAGGCGGAGTTGGTGGTGATCACGCGGCCCATCTTCCAGGTGGGGTGGGCCAGCGCCTGGTCGGGAGTGACGTTCTTCAGCTCTGACCGTTTCATGCCACGGAACGGCCCCCCGGAGGCCGTGACTATCAGCCGGTCCACTTCCTGTGCGGTGCCGGACCGCAGCGCCTGGGCCAGCGCGGAGTGTTCTGAGTCCACGGGCACCAGCTGCCCGGGAGCGGCGGCGCGCTTGACCAGTTCCCCACCCACAATCAGGGATTCCTTGTTGGCCAGTGCCAGCAGATGTCCGGCGGCAAGCGCTGCCAGGGTGGGTTCCAGGCCTATAGAGCCGGTGATGCCGTTGAGGACCACTTCCGCTTCGGGCCAGGCGGCAATAGCGGTGGCGGCGGACGGTCCGGTGAACAGCTCCGGATCGTAGTCCGTAACACCGGCGTCGCGGGCGGCGTCCTGCACCGCTTTGTGCAGGGTGGCGGTGTCCACCAGCGCGCAGCCCACTGCGGCAGCCCGGGTGTGCACGGCTTGCCGGGCCAACAGCTCAAGGTTGGACCCGCCGGCGGCGAGGGCAACAATGGTGAAGAGTTCAGGGGCGTCGTCTGCCACGTCAATGGCCTGGGTACCGATGGACCCGGTGGAGCCCAGAAGCACCACGCGGCGGGGCACGCCGTCGGTGCTGCCGAAGGGGCGGCCGGTGGCTGCGGACGGGGTGCCGGGAATTCCTGAAAGCTGCATCCTTCCAGTATCGCGCACCGGCAAGGTCCGCGACGGTTGGGAAGCCTCCAAAGGGACCGGAACTGCCTGGGAGCGCCTGGAAGACTTCACAGGCCATGCGTCAAAGACCCGGTCGGAGGGAGCGGCATCCACCCCCTGGACTTCGACGGCCTTGTCAGTGCAGCAGGACCCGGTGGGGCGAGGATGCTCGCCTGCCCCGGATCCCTTGTGCAGATAACGGGACCAAACGGACAGCCCGCCAATCGCTCGTGCAGATATTCGTGCAGCTAACGGGGGCAAACGGACCTATTCGGACCGAACAAGACCCTGATCAGCACGAAGGATTCCGACAGGACCATCCAGTGTGCAGCTCTGGCGGCTTCGCGCCCCCACCGTCTCATCCGGTGTGCAGCTCTGGCGGCTTCGCCTCACTCCGAGTCGCCATATCTGCACACACGTTGGTGGAAGGGCCCAGACCTCCCGCCATATCTGCCCACACGGGGACCTGACGGCATAGGAACGGGCGGCTAAAGCGTGATGGGCAGGGCCGCCACGGCATCGGGGATGCTCTCGGAGCCGGAGACGACTTCCAGGATCTGCCGGCTGCCCCGGCCAGTGTTCATCAGCTCCGCGAGGACGGCGGCCACGTCATGCCGGGGAATGCTGCCAGCCTCCACGCTCGGAGCCAGATTCACCAGCCCCACCGCGGGATCATCCGTCAGCCGACCCGGTCGAAGGATGGTCCAGTCCAGGTCCCGGGTGACCAGATCCTCCTCAGCGGCGAGCTTCGCTATGAGATAGGCGTACATGGCATCTGCGAGGCCGTCGGGACGGGCTCCGTCCCTCACCGCGTCCAGCCCGACGGAGGAAATCTGGACAAACCGGGCCACGCCGGCCTGCTCAGCGCCCTCGGCCAGCAGCACTGCGGCGCCACGGTCAACGCTGTCCTTGCGTTCCACACTGCTGCCCGGTCCCGCGCCCGCAGCGAAGACCGCCGCATCGGCGCCGGTCAGGACCTGGATGACGTCGTCGGTGGTGCTGTTCTCCAGGTCCATAATCACCGGGGCGACGCCGTCGGCCTCGAGATCCGCCACGTGGTCCGGGTTCCGGATCAGGCCGGCCACATCATGGTCATGGGCGGCGAGCAGCCTGCCCAGTTCGCGGGCAATCTGTCCATGGGCTCCTGCTATGACTATGCGCATCTTTCGAAGGTAGCGCAGCCCGCGCCCGGTGTCCCGGGCTGCCGGCGAAACCCGCCCCGGCAGCCCGGAGACGGCGGCCCCGGACAGGCCCCGGATCGGCGCACGGCCATCAGATCAGCGGACCAGCGGACTCACCGTCAACAGGCGAGCGTCAGCGGCCCGCCCGGCGCAGGATCAGCTGTGCCTGCTTCAGCAGCGGGCCGTCGATCATTTCGCCGCGGAAACTGAACACCCCGCCGTGGTTGACCGCTTCGGCAATCACATCCGCTGCGTAGGAAACTTCATCCTCGGACGGCGCATACGCCGCCCGGACCGCTGCCACCTGTCCCGGATGAATGCAGGCCTTGGCGGCGAATCCGGAGGCCACGGCGTCGCGCGCCTCGACCTCCAGGCCCGGGGTGTCCGCAATGTTGGAGTAGATCGAGTCAATGGCGCCCTTGCCGAATGCTCCGGCGGCCAGCAGCACCGTGGCACGTGCCTGCTGCGCCACGCCGCGGTAGGTGCCGTCCGGGCCGCGGCTGGAGTCCCCGCCCAGGGACGCCATCAGATCCTCGGCGCCCCACATGAGGGCGGCAACACAGGAGAGCTGGGCAATCTCCGACGCGCGGACCACGCCCAGAGCAGTTTCCAGCAGCGCGACGACGGTGAAGTCGGCGAGCGCCTCCCCCATGGCCGAGGCGTCTTCGGACTTGGCCACCATCAGCGTCCGGTACGGGGTCTGCCGCAGAGCCTCGAGGTCTTTCTTGAAGTCGTCGGTCCCCACGGGATTCACGCGCACCATAGTGGTGGCCGGATCGAGGCTGGAGGCAATGAGGTTTCGGCGGGCCGTGTCCTTGTCGCCGGGCGCGACGGCGTCTTCCAGGTCCAGGATCACCGCATCTGCCCGGTCGGCTGCCTTGGCGAACCGTTCAGGCCGGTCGCCCGGGCAGAAGAGCAGTGCAGGTCCCATAGGGAATGTGGTCACGCGGGTCTCCTCTAAACGTGAATTGTTTCTGTATGAATCGTTGCCTTCAACCTATCCTTCCGCCCCGACATGCCCACAAAACCGACGCCGGATCGGCCCCGTCAGCCGGCACTGCCGGCGGCCCGGGTCCAGACCAGCGCGGTGCGGGTGCACCGTCCCACCACCTCGCCGTCCTGGTTCCTGCCGGTATGGGCCAGAGTGACGATTCCTTGCCCCGGCCGGGAACCGGAGAGCCGCTTATCCAGCACTTCGGTCTCCGTAGACAGGGTGTCCCCGTGGAAGAGCGGGTGTGGAAAGCTGATCTCACCCAGTCCCAGCTGCGCCACCAGGGTGCCCTGGGTCAGCTGGCCCACGGATTGACCCACCATGGTGGCCAGCGTGAACATGGAATTAACCAGCCGCTGCCCAAATGGCTGCTCAGCGCTGTAGGCCGCATCCAGGTGCAGTCCCTGCGTGTTCATGGTCAGGGTGGTGAACAAGACGTTGTCCGCCTCGGTAACCGTGCGGCCCGGACGGTGCCGGTAGATCACCCCGGGTTCGAACTCCTCGAACCAGAGACCACGCTGCTCCACCACCCGGGGTGCCATGGCCAGCTCTTCGGTGCCGGCGTCCGGCTCCTCATACGTCAAGGTCCACCTCCAGGGGTGCGCCGGTGGCGGCAAGTACCTCGTCCACGCTGACGCCGGGCGCGGTTTCGCGCAGGATCAGCCCCTCCGGACCCACTTCGATGACGGCAAGGTCAGTGATGATCAGGTCCACGCAGGCGCGCCCGGTGAGCGGCAGCGAGCATTCGGTGACGATTTTCGGATTGCCGTTGCGGTCTGTGTGGTCCATCATCACGATCAGCTGTTTGGCGCCGAACACCAGATCCATGGCTCCGCCCATCCCCTTGACCATCTTGCCCGGGATCATCCAGTTGGCCAGATCACCGTTGGCGGCCACCTCCATGGCGCCCAGCACGGCCACGTCCACGTGCCCGCCGCGGACCATGCCAAAGGAGGCGGCGGAGTCAAAGAACGAGGCCCCGGCATTCACGGTGACGGTTTCCTTGCCCGCGTTGATCAGGTCCGCGTTCAGGTCCTCTTCCAGCGGATAGGGCCCGACGCCGAGTACCCCGTTTTCGGAGTGCAGCACCACTTCCACTCCCTCGGGAATGTAGTTGGGGATGAGGGTGGGCATGCCGATGCCGAGATTGACGTACTGCCCGTTCTCCAGTTCGCTGGCCACCCGGGCGGCCAGCTCTTCACGTGTCAGGGCCATGTCAGGCCTCCTTCTGGGAAGGTGCAGCTGCCGCGGAAGTCACTGTGCGTTTTTCGATTCGTTTCTCCCCCGGTCCCGTTGCGACTACGCGCTGAACGAAGATGCCGGGAACGTGAACCTGCGCAGGGTCAAGCTCCCCGGGTTCCACCAGTTCCTCCACCTCGGCGATGGTGATCTTTCCGGCCATCGCGCAGAGCGGGTTGAAGTTCATGGCGGTGGCGGCGAACACCAGATTTCCGTGCCGGTCCCCTTTCCAGGCATGCACCAGTGCGAAATCCGGGGTCAGGGACTCCTCCAGCACAAAGGGTGCGTTCCCGAAGGTGCGCACCTCCTTGGGGTCCGAGGCCTGCACCACCTCGCCCACGGCGTCGTACTTCTGCGGCAGCCCACCCTCGCTGACCTGTGTGCCCACCCCGGCGCTGGTATAGAAGGCGGGAATCCCGGCTCCGCCGGCCCGCAGTTTCTCGGCCAGCGTCCCCTGCGGAGTCAGGATGACCTCCAGCTCTCCGGACAGGAACTGGCGGGCAAACTCCTTGTTCTCCCCCACATAGGAGCTCACGGTGCGGCGGATGCGGTGATCGGCCAGCAGCCGGCCCAGCCCCCAGTCGTCCACCCCGCAGTTGTTGCTGACGGTCTCCAGATCGGTGGCGCCCTGCTCATGCAGGGCATCGATCAGTGCCACCGGAATTCCGCAGAGCCCAAAGCCGCCCACCGCCAGGGATGCGCCGTCGGGGATGTCGGCCACCGCTTCGGCAGCCGTGCCTACCACCTTGTCAATCATGAATCCGTCCGTTCGTTAATCGTCCTTGACCAACCCGCCGCACGCTTGATTTGCCGCACGCTCCAACCGGAGTGTTCCGCCTATCCTAGAGCCCCAGCTCCCGGGCGATGAGCATCAGCTGAACCTCGGTGGTGCCCTCGCCCACCTCCAGGATTTTGGAGTCGCGGTAGTGCCGGGCCACCCGGAATTCGTTGATAAAGCCGTAGCCGCCAAAGATCTGGGTGGCGTCCCGCGCGTTATCCATGGCGGCCTCGCCCGCCACCAGCTTGGCCATGGCGGCCTGTGTCTTGAACGGCTTGCCGGCCAGCATTCTGGCGGCGGCGTCGTAGTAGGCCAGCCGGGCGGTGTGGGCGCGGGTCTGCATCCGGGCAATTTTGAAGGAGATGGCCTGGTTGGTGCCTATGGCCGCGCCGAACGCCTGCCGCTCTTTGGCGTACCGCAGCGCCTCCTCCACGCAGCCCTGTGCCGCCCCCGTGGCGAGGGCGGCAATCGCGATGCGCCCCTCGTCCAGGATCTGCAGGAAGTTGGCGAAACCCCGGCCCTCGGCACCAAGCAGGTTGGCTTCCGGAACGCGGACGTTGTCCAGGGTCAGCGGATGGGTGTCGGAGGCGTTCCAGCCCACCTTGTTGTACGCCTTTTCCGCGGTGAAACCGGGGGTGTCGGTGGGCACCAGGATCGTGGAAATCTGCTTTTTGACCGTGGTTCCGCCCTGGCCGTCCGGCACCTCGGAGGTTCCGGTGACAGCGGTGACGGTGACCAGGCGGGTGATGTCGGTGCCGGAGTTGGTGATGAACTGCTTGGTTCCGTTGATCACCCACTGCCCGTTCTCGCGGTGCGCCTTGGTACGGGTGCCGCCGGCGTCGGATCCGGCCTCCGACTCGGTGAGCCCAAAACCGGCGAGCGCCTCTCCGGAGGCCAGCAGGGGCAGCCACTGCTGCTTCTGCTCCTCAGTGCCGAAGCGGTAGACCGGCATCGCGCCCAGGGACACGCCGGCTTCCAGGGTGATGGCCACCGACTGGTCCACCCGGGCCAGCTGCTCCAGCGCCAGCGCCAGCGCAAAATAGTCGCCGCCCATACCGCCAAACTCCTCCGGGAACGGCAGCCCGAACAGGCCCATCTCCCCCATCTGCGCCACCAGCTTGTACGGGAAGCTGTGCTCCTCGTCGTGCTGGGCGGAAACGGGAGCCACCACTGTGTCCGCGAAGTCACGGACCATGTCCACCAGGTCCTGGTAATCCTGGCTCAATTCAAAGTCCGGCATGTCCTGCTCCTTCTAGCGGTTCGGCTGTCCCTGCGGCGGAAGTGGCCGCCGAGCGTGGTGCGGGTTCCTTGGATGACTCTTCTTCTGCGGGTTCCGGATCGGGTGTCACCACGGCCAGCACCTGGTCGGCCCTGACCAGGTCACCGGGGCGCAGGTTCACCGAGACGACGCCGGCCGCCGGGGCAACAAGCTGGTGCTCCATTTTCATGGCCTCCACGCGCAGCAGCGGCTGCCCGGCGGTGACCCGGTCGCCGTCGGCCACGGCCACGGCCACCACGGTTCCGGGCATCGGCGAGCGCAGCACCGGATCTGCGGCACCCTCGGCCCGTCCGGCTGCGGCGCGCTCGGCGGCCAGCAGCTCGGTCCGGGTCCTGCGCCGCAGCGGTGCGGCATAGCCGGCGTCGGCGATCCACAGGACGCCCGGCCCGCCGCCCTGCCCCGGAACGGAAACCAGGGTGAGCGGGTGCACGACGCCGTCGACGGTCACCAGGGTGCGGGGGCCGTCCCGCAGCAGCGACGCGCGCCGCTCCGGTCCTCCGTTGACGCTGACGCTGACGCTGACCGCGGAGTCGGCGGCGGCAGCATCGGCGGCGCTGTCTGCGGCACCGGAGCGGACTGTGACGACGTCGTCGGGCAGTTGGGGGTCAGCCGCCGCGAAGACCAGGCTCAGTGGAGCCCGCACACCCAGCCGCCAGCCGTCGCCGCGGCGCCAGGGGGAACTCGCCGTTGATGCTACGCCGGACGACGCCGGGGAGGTGTCGGAACTCCCCCGGGTTCCCGGGGCCGCCAGATCCGACACTGTCGCCAGGGCTGCGGCGATCAGCTCCGGTTCGGCGGGCCGGCGGAAGGCCAGATCCGGCAGTTTCCGCTCGATCATGGTGGTGTCCAGCCGCCCGGCCCGAACATCCGGGTCATTGATCAGCAGGCGCAGGTATTCGATGTTGGTGCCGATGCCCAGAATCACCGTCTGCGCCAGCGCCGCATCCAGCCGGTGCAGCGCGGTGTCCCGGTCCGGACCCCAGGCGATGATCTTCGCCAGCATTGGATCGTAGGAAGAGGAGACCGCCAGGCCCGGCAGCAGGGAGGAGTCCACGCGGATCCCCTCCCCGGACGGCTCCTGCAGGAAATGGACGGTGCCGGAGGTGGGCAGAAAGTCCCTGGCGGGATTTTCCGCATACACCCGGGCTTCCACGGCGTGTCCGTCCAGCCGGATGTCGCCCTGGTCCAGGTCCAGCTTTTCTCCGGCGGCGATGCGCACCTGCTCCTGAACCAGGTCCAGGCCGGTGACCATTTCCGTCACCGGGTGCTCCACCTGCAGCCGGGTGTTCATTTCCATGAAGAAGAACTCACCCGGTGCGGCGTCCGAGACCAGGAACTCGACGGTTCCCGCGCCGGTGTAGTCCACGGACCGGGCGGCCTCGCACGCGGCCTCGCCGATCCGGGCACGCGTGGCCTCATCCAGCAGCACGGACGGCGCTTCCTCAATGACTTTCTGGTGCCGGCGCTGCAGCGAGCACTCCCGCTCCCCCAGATGGATGACGTTGCCGTGTGTGTCCGCCAGGATCTGGACTTCGATGTGCCGGGGCACCGCGATGAGCCGTTCCAGGAA
Source organism: Arthrobacter sp. UYP6 (assembly GCF_040547315.1). Lineage (NCBI taxonomy): Bacteria > Bacillati > Actinomycetota > Actinomycetes > Micrococcales > Micrococcaceae > Arthrobacter > Arthrobacter sp. UYP6. The sequence goes on along the minus strand of NZ_JBEPPM010000007.1, from coordinate 63,066 downwards.
CAGGGTGTCATCGCCGAAGGCCGAAGCCGCCACCCGGCGTGCAGTGGGCAGGACGTCCGGCAGCTGATCCGCCCGCTCCACCACGTGCATGCCCTTGCCGCCGCCGCCGGCGGAGGGCTTGATCAGCAGCGGGAACCCCACCCCGGCCGCGGCAGCAATGAGTTGCTCATCGCTCAGGTTCGGTTCGGCGATGCCGGGAACCACGGGCACGCCGTGGGAGGAGACATGGTTCTTGGACCGGATCTTGTCCCCCATCAGTTCCAGCGCCTTCATCCCGGGGCCAATGAACACGATCCCCGCCGCGTCCAGGGCACGGGCAAAATCCAGGCTCTCGCTGAGGAAGCCGTAGCCGGGGTGGACGGCCTGCGCGCCGACGCTCCGGCAGGCGGCCAGGACGGCATCCACCTTCAGGTAGCTTTCCCGGGGTGCGGCCGGACCCAGCCGCACCGCAACATCGGCCTCCCGCACGTGGCGGGCCCCGGCGTCGTCGTCGCTGTAGACCGCGGCGGAGCGGATGCCCATCCGGCGCAGCGTGGCGATGATGCGGCAGGCAATTTCGCCCCGGTTGGCCACCAGGACCGTGTCAAAAAGTTTCTCGGTCATTTCTGCCTCACATCCGGAAGAGGCCGAAGGAGGTCTCCGGCAGCGGGGCGTTAGCGCACACATCCAGGGCCAGGCCCAGGACCGTGCGGGTGTCCGCCGGGTCAATGACGCCGTCGTCCCACAGCCGCGCCGTGGAGTAATACGGGCTGCCCTGAGTTTCGTAGGTGTCGAGGATGGGTGCTTTGAAGGCTTCTTCGGCGTCGGCGGGCCAGTCCTCGCCGCGGGCTTCGAGCTGGTCCCGCTTGACGGTGGCCAGCACCGAGGAGGCCTGGGCGCCGCCCATGACCGAGATCCGCGCAGCCGGCCACATCCACAAAAAGCGCGGACTGTAGGCGCGGCCGCACATCGAGTAGTTCCCGGCACCGAAGGAGCCGCCCACAATCACTGTCAGCTTGGGCACCCGGGCCGTGGCCACGGCGGTGACCATTTTGGCGCCGTTCTTGGCGATCCCGCCGGCCTCGTAGTCCCGGCCCACCATGAACCCGGAAATGTTCTGCAAAAAGATCAGGGGAATACCGCGCTGGTCGCAAAGTTCAATAAAGTGGGCGCCTTTGAGCGCTGATTCGGAGAACAGGACCCCGTTGTTGGCCACGATGCCCACGCGGTGTCCGTGCAGGCGGGCGAAACCGGTGACCAGGGTGGCGCCGTATTCCTTCTTGAATTCAGCAAACTCGCTGCCGTCCACCAGCCGGGCAATCAGTTCGCGCACGTCGTAGGGGGTCTGCAGGTCCGCGGGCACCGCCCCGTAAATTTCCTCCTCGGAGTACGACGGCGGCCGGGTGGGCAGGATCTCCCACGCCGGGGTGTGTTCGGGCAGGGTTTCCACGATGGTGCGTACGATCTCCAGGGCGTGGGCGTCATTGTCGGCCAGATGGTCGGTGACGCCACTGACGCGCGAGTGCAGGTCACCCCCGCCGAGCTCCTCGGCCGTGACGATTTCCCCGATGGCGGCCTTCACCAGCGGGGGGCCGCCCAGGAAGATGGTGCCCTGGTTGCGCACAATGACGGTTTCGTCGCTCATCGCCGGTACGTAGGCGCCGCCGGCGGTGCAGGAGCCCAGCACAGCGGAAATCTGCGGGATCTTCCGTGCGGACATCTGTGCCTGGTTGTAGAAGATCCGGCCAAAGTGTTCCCGGTCCGGAAAAACGTCATCCTGTTTGGGCAGGAACGCTCCGCCGGAATCCACCAGATAAATGCACGGCAGGCGGTTTTCCAGCGCAATTTCCTGGGCCCGAAGATGTTTTTTCACCGTCATCGGATAGTAGGTGCCGCCCTTGACGGTGGCGTCGTTGGACAGCACCATGACGTGCCGTCCCTGCACCAGGCCGATGCCCGCGATCAGGCCCGCCCCGGGGCACTCGTCGTTGTACATGCCGTCCGCGGCCAGCGGGGAGATCTCCAGGAACGGGCTTCCCTCATCAAGCAGCCGGTCCACGCGGTCACGCGGGAGCAGCTTGCCCCGGGCGGAGTGGCGTTCACGGGACCGTTCGGGCCCGCCCAGTGCGGCCTGGGCCAGCCGTTTGCGCAGGTCCTGCACAAGCTCGCCCTGTTCGGCGGTATTCCGGGAATACTCGGGTGAAGCGGGATCCAGCCGGGTTGCAAGGGTCTCCATTGACGTCTCTCTGCTTAGCGCGGAGGGCGGTTCCCCTGCTCCGGAACTGCCAACCACCAGTTAATGACGGCTAACTCAAATCAGGTTATTGGTTATTAACTCACCTGTCCACCACAATAGAAGTTGCTCTTGGAATCTAATCTGCCGGAAAGGTTGGCATGGACGCAGCCAAAGAAGAAGCATCCACAGCAACCCAGCCCAAACAGGGGGCACCCCTCCCCGGCCCCCGAACCACCGGGCGCAGCCTGGCAAAGGCTTCCCGCCGGGCAGCGATGCTTGATGCCGCCGCAGCGCTCTTCGCCGAGCGCGGCTATAACGGGGTGTCCATTGAAGAGCTCGGTGCGGCCGCAGGCGTCAGCGGCCCCGCCGTCTATCGTCATTTCAGCGGCAAACCGGCGGTGCTTTCGGCACTGCTGGTCGGCGTGAGCGAGGACCTGCTGTACGGCGGAAAGGCCGTGGTGGCCGAGTCCTCCACAGCAGAAGCTGCCCTGCGCGGACTGGTGGAATTCCAGGTGGACTTTGCCCTGCGCCAGGCCAACGTGATCAGGGTTCAGGACCGGGACCTCAACAGCCTGCCCGCCGAGGACGAACGCACTGTGCGGTTGCTTCAGCGCCAGTATGTGGAGGTCTGGGTTGATGCGCTTGCCGCGTTGCATCCCGACTGCGGACTTCCGCTGCTACGGCACCGGGCGCAGGCAGTCTTCGGACTGATCAACTCCACCTCGCACACGCTGCACGGAAAAATGAATCCCCGGGAAACGGCACGGCTGAGGTCGCTGCTTGAAACCATGGCATGGGCCGCCCTGAATGCCTAGTAGTCTGGACCAAACCCCTCGAGCAGAAAGACCTGCTGTGATTGAGCTTCGTGCCGTAGTTCCCGCCGATTTGGATGAATTCTTCTCCCACCAGCTGGATCCAAGTGCCAACCATATGGCGGCGTTTGCCGCCAAGAATCCTTCTGACCGCGGTGTGTTTGATCATCACTGGCAGAACATCCTCAACGATCCCACCATCACGGTTCGCACGATCGTGGCCGACGGCGTGGTGGTAGGCAGCATCCTCGCCTACCGTGAAGGCGGCGTGCCGGAGATCAGCTATTGGATTGACACCGCGCGCTGGGGCCAGGGAATCACCACGGCCGCTGTCGGCCAGTTCCTGGAGGAATTTGCCGAGCGCCCCATCCGGGCCCGGGCCGTGGCGGACAACGCCAGCTCCATTGCCATTCTGGAAAAGTACGGCTTCAAAGTGGTCGGCGAGGCGCAGGGCTTCGCCAACGCGCGCGGCGCCGTGGTGCGGGAACTTGAGCTCGAGCTGAGCTAGCGCAGCCCCGTGGTGTGACATGCCACCCGGATGCTCCGCCGACACCACCGCATCCTGCGCCAGAACCCGCCGCCCCGAACAGGGCCGGCGGGTTTTCTGTGTTCGGAGGGGTTCCGGGACGCTTCCCCGGCGTCGAGTGTAGAGACAACGCCACCCCGCCCCGCCGAGTGTAGAGACAACGCCACCCCCACGCGCGGAGAACAGCATTAACGCGACACTCGAGCGGGGTAAGGGACAAAACCGCGACACTCGATCCTCACGCACGGCTCCGGCGCCGAGCGCAGAGACAACGCCACTCCGCCCCCCCCCAAAAAAAACGCCCAGAGCGGCTACATAAGCGCCAGCGCCATCGAGGGATCCGACAGCACCGTTCCCACCTCGCTGAGGAAGCGGGCGCCCTGCTCTCCGTCCACCACCCGGTGGTCAAAGGACAGGCTCAGGGTCATGACCCGGCGCACTGCGAGAGAGCCTTGGTAGACCCAGGGCTGTTCCCGAACTGCGCCAAGCGCCAGGATGGCCGCTTCCCCCGGATTGAGGATGGGCGTACCGGCATCCACACCGAAAACCCCCACATTGGAAATTGAAAATGTGCCGCCGGAGAGGTCGGCCGGCGTAGTTTTCCCCGCCCGAGCGGTCTGCGTCAGGCGACCTACGGCGGCCCCCAGCTCGCGTAGCCCCAGGCCCTGCGCATCCTTGATATTCGGGACCATCAGGCCGCGAGGCGTAGCGGCAGCAATGCCCAGGTTCACGTAGCGGTACTGCACGATTTCCCGGGCGCCCTCGTCCCAGCGGGAGTTCAGCGCCGGGTGCCGCGCCAGCGCCAGGCACACTGCTTTGGCCGCCAGTGTCAGCGGTGTCAGCTTCACGCCCTCGTACGCCTTCTGCCCGCGAAGCCGCGCCAGCAGCTCCATGGATTCGCTCACATCCACGGTCAGGAAGACGGTGGCGTGCGGTGCAGTGAAGGCGCTGTCCACCATTGCCGCTGCGATGTGCTTGCGCATCCCGGCTATCGGAATCCGCTCCTCCCGGACGGCATCGCCACCGGATGGCCGGGCATCCTCCGCTGCCGAGGCCGCAGACGGCGAGGATTCAGACGACGACGGCGGCTGCAGCCCCTGGCCGACGTCCGACGAGGGATCTTCAACCGTGCCGGACACCTCTCCTGATTGATCCGCAGCCCGGGTGACGTCGGATCGGACGATCAGCCCGTCCCGGCCCGTTCCCACCACCTGTTCCAGGGCCACCCCAAGATCACGTGCCAGTTTGCGCACCGGAGGGGTGGACCGCGGCCGCTCAACGGCTTCAGCGGGCGGAACCTGTGCAGGAGGCTCCGATACCGCAGACACAGCAGCAGGGACGGAAACCGCGGCAGTATCCGCGGAAGCCGCCACCGGCTGCGCTTCGGTAAGCCAACGACGCCGGGCAGGACGGCCGGACTTCTCCGGCACCGCCCCGTAGCCCACAAGGTTGGGTGTGCGTTTCGGCGTTTCGGCTGCGGAGAAGCCAACCGGCGCAATACCCTGCGCGGTGCCGCCGCCCACGTCAAAGGACACAATGGGGGCACCGACTTCCACTACCGTTCCGGCCTGCTCGTGGAGCTGTGTCACGGTGCCCGCGTAGGGAGAGGGCAGCTCCACCACTGCCTTGGCGGTTTCGACGTCGGCGATGACCTGGTTCAGGGTGACTTTGTCCCCCACTGCCACGTGCCAACTGACGATCTCGGACTCGGTGAGACCTTCGCCCAGGTCCGGCAGCCGGAATTCCTTAATCACAGACCCGCTCCTTCCAGCGCCGGCGCCGCAGCGCCCGCGGCCGAAGCGCCGCTCAGGGAATTGGGCCGGCGCAGCGCCCGGTCCACACCGTCGAGGATCCGGTCAAGATCCGGTAGATGGTGGTGTTCCAGTTTGGAGGACGGGTACGGAACGTCAAACCCGGTGACGCGCACGGGGGCGTGTTCCAGGAAGTCGAAGCAGCGCTCGGTGATGCTGGCAGAGATCTCAGCCCCCACACCGCCGGATTTCCCGGCCTCATGGGTGATGACGAGCCGGCCGGTCTTGCGCACGGAGGCTTCCACCGTGGCGAAGTCCACCGGTGACAGCGAGCGCAGGTCAATGACCTCCACGGAGACGCCCTCATCGGAAGCGGCCACGGCGGCGTCAACGGCCGTCATCACCAGCGGACCGTACGTCACCAGGGTGATGTCGGTGCCCTGGGTGACCACGCGCGCCGAACCCAGCGGCAGCGCGCCGTCGAGCGTTTCATTGACCTCGCCCTTGACGTGGTACCGGCGCTTGGGCTCGAAGTACAGCACCGGATCATTCGATGCGATGGCCTGCTGAATCATCGTGTAGGCGTCCTGCGGATTGGAGACGCTGACCACGCGCAGCCCGGAGGTGTGAGTGAAATACGCCTCCGGAGACTCCGAGTGGTGCTCGGGCGAACCGATGCCGCCGCCAAACGGCACCCGGATGGTCAGCGGCATCTTGACCGCACCGCGGGTGCGGTAGTGCATCTTGGCCACCTGGCAGACAATCTGGTCAAAGGCCGGGTAGATGAACCCGTCAAATTGGATCTCCACCACCGGGCGGTAGCCACGGAAGGCCAGCCCCACGGCGGTGCCCATGATCCCGGATTCGGCCAGCGGCGTATCGATGACCCGCGAGCCGCCGAAGTCCTTCTTGAGCCCGTCGGTGATGCGGAATACTCCGCCAAGGGTGCCGATGTCCTCACCCATCAGGACCACTTTGGGATCGTTGTCCATGGCGGCGCGCAGCCCGGCGTTGATGGCCCGGCCAAAAGTCATGCTGCTCATGCGGGTTCTCCGTTCGCTCCGGCGCCGTCCGCGGAGACTGATCCGCCGTCGCCTTCAGTGCCGTAGACGGCCAGGTACCGGGCGTATTCTTCCTGCTGGTTTTCCAGCCAGGAGTTGGGCTCGGCGTACACATGTGCAAAGACGTCCAGCGCCGGCGGCGGAGGCATGTTGACGCACGATTCGCGCAGCTCGGCAGCTACCGCATCGGCGTGGGCGGTGACCGAGGCGGCGAAGTCGTCGGTGAAGAGCCCTTCGGACCGCAGCAGGGCTTGAACCCGGCTGATCGGATCCTTGGCCCGCCATTGCTCCAGTTCCGCGGCGTCGCGGTACCGGGTGGGATCGTCCGCCGTGGTGTGCGGGCCCATCCGGTAGGTCACGGCTTCAATGAAACTGGGGCCTCCCCCGCTGCGCGCCCGGTCAAGAGCTTCTCGGGTCACCGCCATGACGGCGAGGACGTCGTTGCCGTCCACCCGGACGGACGGGATGCCAAAACCCGGAGCCCGGTTGGCGATCGGCACCTGTGCCTGCAGCCCCACGGGCTCGGAAATGGCCCAGTGATTGTTGGAGCAGAAGAAGACGACGGGCGTGTGGAAGCTGGCTGCGAAGACCATCGCCTCGTTTACGTCACCCTGGCTGGTAGCGCCGTCGCCGAAGTAGGTGATGACGGCGTCGTCGGTTCCGTCGGCCACCACACCCATGCCGTAGCCGGCTGCGTGCAGCGCCTGCGCGCCGATGATGACCTGGGTGGGAGCCATGTTGACGCTGAACGGATCCCAGCCGGCTGCGGCATTGCCGCGCCACACCCGCATGAGGGATTCCGGATCAACGCCGCGGCACCAGGCGACGCCGTTTTCGCGGTAGCTGCCGAACACAAAGTCACTGGGGCGGAGGGTGCGGACGGAGCCGATCTGGGCGGCTTCCTGTCCCAGCAGCGGAGGCCAGAGGCCCAGTTCGCCCTGGCGCTGGAGTGCTGTGGCCTCCGTGTCGATCCGGCGGATGACCACCATGTCTTCGTAAAGGCTGCGCAGCTGATCGGCGTCCACATCGCAGACCCAGTGGTCGTAGGAAGAAGATGCCCGGGACCCGTCGGGGCGGATCAGCTGGACGTAGGAGCCGGCAGCTGTGTTGCCGGCGTCGTGGGGCGGTCGAACAGGAGTATGCAGAGACACGTCGGTACGCATCCTTCCGTGTTGGGCCCCAGGGGTGGCGGGGCCGAACCGATGCCCGGGCGACGTTGCCCGGATATATGTGACACTACTCACACTCATCAGGTGGCACAACCGCCGGCACTTTCGCTGAGCACTATGCCCTACGAGCCGCCGTCGGGCCGTGCTAATCTTTCGCACTATGCCCCTGCTGGACAGTACCGACACCCGACTGCTCCTTGCCATGGCCCGGGATCCCCGACGCACCGTGGTTGCTTTGGCTTCGGCTCTCGGGATTTCCCGCAACACCGTCCAGGCCAGGCTCGCCCAGCTGGAAAAGAGGTCGGTGTTCCTTTCCTTCGAGCGCCGGATCAACCCGGCGGCACTGGGCTATCCGCTGATGGCTTTTGTGCACGTGCATGTGCAGCAGCAACGGCTGACCGCCATCACCGAACAGCTGGCCTGCATCCCCGAGGTGGTGGAGGCCCACGGCCTGACCGGCGACGCCGATATCCTGCTGCGCGTAGTGGCTGAAGACGCCGAAGACCTATTCCGGGTCAACAAGGCCATCCTGGCCGTATCCGGTGTGGAACGCTGTGACACCAACCTGGCCATGGGCGAACTCATTCCCTTCCGGGTGACACCGCTGCTGGAACGCGGGAATGCGGGGCAAGCCATGCCTGATCCGGGCTGACCGGAGCAGCACACGCAAACGCCCGGCCCCGTACCAAAGTACGAAGCCGGGCGTCTTTAGAGAGCTGCGGGGCGAAAAGACGCTAGTGGTCCACTGCCTTTTCCGCACCCACGCCGGTCAGGGACCGGACTTCCATCTCTGCCTGCTTCTGCGGCGACTCGTCGTCCTTGCCCAGGACCGTTCCCAGCCAGCCGAGGAAGAAGGCCAGCGGAATGGACACCAGGCCCGGGTTGTTCAGCGGGAAGATGGAGATGTCGATGCCCGAAACCATCGACGTAGGCGCGCCGGAGAACACCGGGGAGAGGATGATCAGCACAATGGCTGAGATCAGCCCGCCGTACATGCTCCAGATGGCGCCCTGGGTGTTGAAGCGGCGCCAGTAGAGCGAATACAGGATGGTGGGCAGGTTGGCGCTGGCCGCCACCGCGAAGGCGAGGGCCACCAGGAAGGCAACGTTCTGCCCCTGGGCACCGATGCCGCCGAGGATGGAAACAACGCCGATCACCAGCACCGTGCGGCGGGCAACCTTGACCTCGCCGTCGGCGTCCACCTTGCCCTTGCGGATCACGTTGGCGTAGATGTCATGCGCAAAGGAGGCCGCCGCCGTGATGGTCAGTCCGGCCACCACAGCCAGGATGGTCGCGAACGCGACGGCGGAGATCAAGCCCAGCAGCACCGGCCCGCCCAGGGCGAAGGCAAGCAGCGGAGCAGCTGAGTTCACGCCGCCGGGAGCGGACTTGATGGTCTCGGCAGGGATCAGAGCAGCAGCGCCGTAGCCCAGGATCAGGGTGAACAGGTAGAAGATGCCGATCAGCCAGATAGCCCACACCACTGAACGTCGGGCTTCCTTAGCCGTGGGCACAGTGTAGAAGCGCATCAGCACGTGCGGCAGGGCGGCGGTGCCCAGCACCAGCGCCATGCCCAGCGACACGAAGTCCAAACGGGTGGTGCCGCTCTTGCCATACTGCAGACCCGGGTTAAGGAGCTCAGGATTGCCGGACATTTCCACCGCGGAACCCAGCAGTGCGGAGAGGTTGAAGCCATGCATGGCCAGCACCCAGATGGTCATGATGGCAGCACCGGCAATGAGCAGGCAGGCCTTGATGATCTGCACCCAGGTGGTGCCCTTCATGCCGCCGATCAGTACGTAGATGATCATCAGCGCGCCAACCACGGTGATGACCACGGACTGGCCGATCTTGGAATCGATGCCCATCAGCAGGGACACCAGACCGCCGGCGCCGGCCATCTGGGCCAGCAGGTAGAAGAAGCAGACCGCCAGTGTGGTGATGGCGGCAGCGATCCGGACCGGGCGCTGCTTCAGCCGGAAGGAGAGCACATCGGCCATGGTGAATTTGCCGGTGTTGCGCAGCATTTCAGCTACCAGGAGCAGAGCCACCAGCCAGGCGACCAGGAAGCCGATGGAGTACAGGAAGCCGTCATAGCCGTTGATGGCAATGGCACCCACAATGCCCAGGAAGGACGCCGCTGACAGGTAGTCACCGGCAATGGCCGTGCCGTTCTGCGGTCCCGTGAAGGACCGGCCTGCGGCATAGTAATCCGCCGCAGTTTTGTTGTTGCGGCTGGCCCGCAGCACGACGATGAGCGTCACTGCCACGAACAGGCCGAAGATCAGCATGTTCAGCCAGCCGGTTTCCCGGACAGCTTCAGCGGACACCTCGGCCGCCGTGATGTTCACCGTACTCATTTGGTCTCCTCCGGACGCCGGACGCCCTTGGCCTCAAGTTTTTCCCGCAGGTCCGCGGCAATGGGATCCATCCGGCGGTTCGCGTAGCTGACGTACCACATGGTGATGCCGAAGGTGGTGACGAACTGCAGCAGGCCCAGGATCAGGCCAATGTTGATGTTTCCCCAGACCGGGGTGGACATGAAGCCGTGGGCGTAGTCAGCCAGCAGGACGTACGCGAAGTACCAGAGCAGGAAAACTACGGCCATCGGGAAAATGAAACTGCGCTGCCGCTTGCGCAGCTCCTGCAGTTCGGGAGATTTTTGAACCTCCGTGAAGTCAACCGGCGCCGCATGGGCGCCCGATTGCTGGGGTTGCTTTCTTGCCATCGCTCCTCCTTGAGTTGGGCACGTCAGCACGGCAAGCCGCCCAAGGGGCAGCACGGTTCCGGACAGCACGCACATAAAACTGTGATCGCCACCACTTTCCTATGGCTGGCACGTCCGCACCAGTTTCACCGCGGCCGCCTCGCCGAGCGGTCATTTCCCTGCGGTGAACGGTGCAGCGAATCGTGCGGCTAGGGTAGGGGCATGTTCAGCCCTGCCGTCGACATCGCCGTGGTCTGCGCCGTCGCACTCCTGACCGTGGCCGTGATCGCCGCGCTGGGGTACCGGCTCAGCCGCTCCCAGCGGGACCTCGGGTCGGACACGGAGCGGGCCGCCTACGCCGCACTGCACACCGCCACCCTCGCCTCCCGTCATCTGCGTACCGGGCTCACCGCCTCCGGCGCCGGCAAGGCCGCCCGTCACCTGCGCGCGTTGCTTGGCTGCGACACACTGATCCTTGCCGACGCGGCTGCCGTCCTGGCCTGGGAAGGCACGATGCCGGACACCCCCGAGTCACGCGCCCGGCTGCTGGCGGCCTCCGGTACGGTGCTGGAGAACGGCCGGACCCGGGTGTTCCGCGGCGCCTCGCTGCGCGCCCTCGGGTTCGACGACGACGGCGGCGGCCGGCAGCTGCTGGTGTGCCCCCTGCAGGTGAACCGCAAAACCGTTGGTGCGCTCGCTGTCTTTGCACCTTCCGTCAGCGCAGGACTGGTCCGGGCCGCCAACGATGTGGCCGGCTGGGTGGCCGCCCAAATGGAGCTGGCTGAGCTGGACACCTCCCGGACCCTGCTGATGGAAGCCGAGGTCCGTGCCCTGCGCGCCCAGATCAGCCCGCACTTCATCTATAACTCGCTCAACGCCATTGCCTCCTACATCACCACGGATCCGGTACGGGCACGCGAGCTGGTGGTGGAGTTCGCCGACTTCACCCGGTATTCCTTCCGGCGCAGCGGAAATTTCACCACCGTGGCAGAGGAGCTTGAGTCGATTGACCGCTACCTGCTCCTGGAGCGCGCCCGGTTTGGCGAGCGGCTGAAGATCAGCCTGCAGATCGGGCCGGAGATTCTGGGAACCGTGATCCCGTTCCTGTCACTCCAGCCGCTGGTGGAAAACTCCGTGCGGCACGGGCTGGAAGCGGCCGACGGCGAGGGGCACATTACAATCACGGCCTCCGACGCGGGTTCCTCCGCGGTGATCACCGTCGAGGACAACGGTGTGGGAATGGATCCCGAGTACCTACGCGCTGTTCTGGCCGGGCACGCGGACGGCGACCATGTGGGGCTGCGCAACGTGGATGTGAGGCTGCGCCAGGTCTACGGCGAGGACCACGGCCTGGTCATCGATACCGCCCCGGGCGCCGGAACCCTGATTACCATGCGTATTCCCAAGTCGCAGCCCGATCACCGGACCTGAGTCTTGTAACCTGATTCACATGTCCGCTCCCGTAAAGCCCAGCACACGGCAGATCTGCGTGGTGGTGGCCGACGACGAGCTGCCCGCCGTCAACGAGCTGGCGTTCCTGCTCGGCAGGGATTCCCGCGTGGGCGAAATCCACCGGGCCTCCAGCGGCGCCCAGGCGCTGAATCTGGTGGAACACCATGCGGTGGACGCGGTGTTCCTGGACATCCACATGCCGGCGCTGTCCGGATTGGACATTGCCCGGGTGCTGGGCGCCAAGGTCCGCCCTCCAGCCCTGGTGTTTGTGACCGCGGACGAGGAACAGGCTCTGGCGGCCTTCGACCTCGCGGCCGTGGACTACCTGCTCAAACCGGTCCGCCCCGAGCGCCTCGCCGAATCCGTGCGCCGGATCTGTGATCTGGTGGCCGAAGCGGCGGCCGGGGACAGCGACGTCGTCACCGTGGTCCAGGGCGGCACCACCCGCATCATCCGGCGCGAGGACATCCGGTATGTCCAGGCCCAGGGTGACTACGCCCGGCTGCATACTGATGCTGCCTCCTATCTGATCAGGGTTCCGCTGGCTGAGCTCGAAGACCAGTGGGCGGAGGCCGGTTTTGTGCGCATCCACCGTTCCTACCTTGTGTCCCGCGCACACATCCGGCAGGTGCGGGTGGCCGGCGGGCGGGCAAGTATCAGCGTTGGGTCGGCGGAGTTACCGGTCAGCCGGCGCCACCTGCCCGGAGTGCGCAGCACGCTCGCGGCCAGCCGGGTGCGGCCCCGCTCATGACTCGGGAGCCCGCTGCAGGTAGGCCTGCTTCAACGGCTCCGAACGGGCAGCCGCCGCGTGTTCGGGTTACCGCTCCGCGCACCGCGGCCGTGCCGGCGGACTCCTACACAGTGTCCCGGGAACTGGATGAGCAGACCGAAGTGGGTGAGCTGTTCATCGGCTCGCTGATCCGTTCCCAGCTACGGCTGGCCCTGGTGGTTGCCGGGGGCTTCATGTTGATCCTGCTGGGTGTTCCGGTGCTCCTGGCGTTTCTGCCCGTGATTGCCGACCTGACATTGTTTACGGTTCCGATGCCCTGGTTCCTGCTGGGTGCCGGCGTTTATCCCCTGGTCATTGTCTGCGGCGCACTCTATGTACGCAGCGCGGCCCGCAATGAAGAGCGGTTCCTGGACCTGGTCGATGATGTCTAGACCCGCCGGGATACGGACGTGAACCCGGCAGCCGGTTACGTTGCGCTGGCTGCGGTTACCGCGGTCACGCTACTCATCGGTGTGTACGGGCTGCGCATTTCGCGGACCACCGGAGATTTCTACGTGGCGTCCCGGACCGTGCGGCCATGGTGGAACGCCTCGGCCATCGGCGGAGAGTACCTCTCCGCCGCGAGTTTCCTCGGAGTGGCCGGACTGATCCTGGTCTCCGGGGTGGATGCCCTGTGGTTTCCGATCGGCTACACGGCCGGCTACCTGATGCTCCTGCTGTTCGTCGCGGCTCCGCTGCGCCGGTCCGGGGCCTACACCATTCCCGATTTTGCCCAGGCCCGGTTGGAGTCGCTGCCCGCACGCCGGATCACCAGCCTGCTGGTCATCGCCGTCGGCTGGCTGTATATCGTGCCGCAGCTGCACGGCGCCGCACTGACCATCCGGATCACCACCGGACTGCCCGGCTGGGTCGGTTCAGTGGCCGTGGTGGTGGTGGTCTGCCTGAGCGTGATGACGGGCGGGATGCGCTCCATCACCTTTGTGCAGGCGTTCCAATACTGGCTCAAGCTGGCGGCTATTGCGGTGCCTGTGCTCTTTGTCCTCTTCCGGCTCTCCAGCGATGGCCTGCCCTGGACCGACGGTGGCTCAGCCTTTGCGGCCGCCCTGGATCCCCAGGCGCATGCTTCCCTGTACCGGAACATTTCGCTGAGCATTGCGCTGCTCTGCGGCACCCTGGGCCTGCCGCATGTGCTGGTGCGCTTCTACACCAATCCTGATGGAACCTCCGCCCGGCGGACCACCCTGATTGTGCTGGGCCTGCTCTCGCTGTTCTATGTTTTCCCCATTATTTACGGGGTGCTGGGCCGCGTTTACACCCCGGAGCTGGCCGCCGGAGGGGCAGACTCAACGGTGCTGCTGCTACCGGGGCGGGTGTTCGACGGCGCCGTGGGAGATCTGCTGTCGGCGCTTGTGGCGGCCGGAGCCTTTGCTGCTTTTCTGTCCACCACCAGCGGCCTGGTGGTGTCCCTGGCGGGAGTCCTCAGCCAGGAGCTCTTCCGCGGCAGTGTGGGCGGGTTCCGGCTGGCAGCCGTTCTGGCCGCCGTCGTGCCCCTGGGGCTGGCGCTGCTCACCAGTTCGCAGGCCCTGGCGGGCAGCGTGGGCATGGTGTTTGCCTTCACGGCCTCAACCCTCTGCCCGCTGCTGGTCCTGGGAATCTGGTGGCGCGGGCTCACCTCGCCCGGCGCTGTGGCCGGGATGGTGACGGGCGCGGTGCTCTGCGGAGGTGCCATGGTGGCCGGCGGCGTGCTGGCCACAGCGGGCCGGGGAGCGCCGGTCTGGCTGGAACAGCCGGCGGCATGGACGGTGCCGGCGGCGTTTGCCGTGACCATGGTGGTCTCGCGGCTGCGGCCCGGAGCGGCTCCCGCGGGCGCCGCCAAGATCCTGGCCCGGCTGCACACGCCCGAACGGCGGCGCTAGACAGGATATCCGGATAGGCCCAGTTAACCCGAACCTGTGGAACGGCTAACTAATCGATCGAAGCCATCAGTTCCACAACCCGGTCCAGGAACGCGTCAACCTGCGTTTCCTCGTATCCCTGCGGGCCCTTAGCCTCACGGAAGACCGCACGGCGCACCACATCCACGCTCAGCGGCTTGTCATTCTCAAAGTATCCGAGCAGCTCATTGCAGAGCGCGTCAACATCTTCGACGTTGTAGCTGGGCACGTTCCGCTTGCTGGGACGGCGGAACCGCTCCCCGGGTTTGCGGTGGAGCCTGCCCCGAAGAACCGCCGATGTGCGGCCGATCTGCAGCAGCCAGGCTTCTTCACCCTTGTCCTGAATCAGCTGATCTCTTTCACGCTGTGCAAAAACGTCTTCGAGCCGGTCCAGCGCTGCATCCACGGCCTGCGGCTCATACCCGGCCTTGGCCGGATCAAATGCCATGGAGCGGACGCTGCGGCTGGTAATGGCCTTCGCTTCCGGGCTGTCGCCGTTGTAATAGCTCCGGGCCTTCGCCAGGAATTCGTCAACCTGACGGGTGTTGTACCCGTATTCCCGACGCCCCACACGCTCGAAAGGGGCGCTGGCCTGCCGCGCTTCGTCCATGTCTTAACTGTTCCTCTGTGGTCATGCCGCTTGCCGAGACTGTTGGAAAACCTGTAACTATCCTACGTTGCCGCTCCTGCGAGGCCGGCAAGGCAGAACTGCGGCCCGCCGCCGGAGCACCGGCCCGTGTGCGTGACTGCCGCTACGCCCCGGGCACCAGGAGTACCGAGAGCATGAAAACCACGGGTGAGGCAAAGACTATCGAGTCCAGCCGATCCATAATTCCTCCGTGCCCGGGCAGCAGGTTGGACATGTCCTTGACGCCAAGTTCGCGCTTGATCATGGACTCCGAGAAGTCTCCGGCCGTGGCAGCGGCAACCGTCGCCACTGCCAGCACCAGGCCAAACCACCACGGCTGGTCCAGGAAGTACAGGGCCGCCACGATTCCGACCACCGTGGCGCCGGCCGCCGAGCCGGCGAAACCTTCCCAGGACTTCTTGGGGCTGATCTTGGGCGCCATGGGGTGCTTTCCAAAGATCGCCCCCACCAGGTACCCGAAGGTGTCATTGGAAACGACCAGCAGAAGCAGCACCGCTACGCGGAGCTGGCCGCCGGGCTCCCCCAACAGCAACATTGCAAAGCTCAGCAGGAACGGAACCCACAACACCACGAAGATGCCGGCGAGGATACTCCGCACTGCATCTTCAGCCGTATCGATGGTGCGCCAGAGCAGGATCGCAACAACCGTACCCACGAGGGCAAAGGCAAGCGCCTCGCTGCCGCCAAAATAGGCGGCAAAAGGCAACGCCACAGTTCCCACAAGCACCGGCACCATGGGCACCTTGATGTTGCGGACCTCAAGCGCCCGGCTGACTTCCCAGACGCCGACGGCGGCAAAAACCGTGGCGATGGCCACTACGGCAAAGGGGAAGAACAGCAGCCCGGACAACAGTGCGCCCACGAGCACCACGCCGACGGCGATGGCGGCCGGCAGGTTGCGCCCGGCTTTCGAAGGCTTGGCTGGCGCCTTGGGCGCCCTCCCCGCTCCGCGTTTGGGTGCCTTCGCCCGTTCGGGGGAACCGGTTCCATCGGTAGCGCTCATGTCCGTGGCCTTTGCTGCCGGATCAGTCTCAAGGGACGTACCGCCAGCCTTGTTCGGAGGCTGGTCGTTACTCATCAGACCTCGAGCAGCTCGGCTTCCTTGCGCTTGAGCAGCTCATCAATGGCCTCTGTGTGGGCCTTGGTCTGCGCGTCGAGGTCCTTCTCGGCACGGGCGCCGTCGTCCTCACCAATCTCGCCGTCCTTGACCAGGCGGTCCAGTGCATCCTTGGCCTTGCGGCGGATGTTGCGGACCGAGACCTTGGCATCTTCGCCCTTGGTCTTGACGATCTTGACGTATTCTTTGCGACGATCCTGGGTCAGCTCCGGCATGATGACCCGGATGACCTTGCCGTCGTTCGAGGGGTTGGCGCCAACCTCGGAATCGCTCAGCGCACGCTCAATGGCGCGAAGTGCGGAAACGTCGTACGGGGTGATCAGCAGGGTGCGGGCATCCGGCGTTCCAAAGGAGGCAAGCTGCTGCAGCTGCGTGGGAGAACCGTAGTAATCCACCAGGACCTTGGAGAACAATGCGGGGGTGGCGCGGCCGGTGCGGATCGTCGAGAAATCCTCCTTGGCTACTTCCACCGCCTTGTCCATTTTGTCGGTGGCCTCTTTCAAGGTTTCGTCGATCATGGTGTCTCCTAACATCCAAAAAAATGTCCACGCGGTGGTGGCTGGGCTCTCTTATTCATCCTAAGCCACAAGGCTCAGGGTTCCCTGCACCGAGCTCCCCTACCCCAAGCCGGTGGGCGAGCAGGATGCCCGTCCGGCCGGTCCGGAAGGGACACACACCGGACACGGCAGGCTAGTTCGAAACGACGGTGCCGATCTTCTCGCCGCGGATGGCGCGGGTGACGTTGCCCTCACCTTCCATGCCAAAGACCACCATGTTCAGGTCATTGTCCTTGCACATGGTCATGGCTGTCTGATCCATCACGCGGATATCCTGGCGCAGGGCGTCGTCATACGTCAGCGTTTCCAGGCGGGTGGCGCTGGGGTCCTTATTGGGATCTGCGGTGTAGACGCCGTCAACGCCGCTCTTGGCCATCAGGACCTCGTCCGCGTGCACCTCAAGCGCCCGCTGCGCGGCCACGGTGTCGGTGGAGAAGTACGGCAGGCCGGCGCCGGCTCCGAAGATCACCACGCGGCCCTTTTCCAGGTGCCGGATGGCGCGCCGCGGAATGTAGGCTTCAGCCACCTGTCCCATGGTGATGGCGCTCTGCACACGGGTCTCAACGCCGGCCTGCTCCAGGAAGTCCTGCAGCGCCAGGCAGTTCATGACGGTGCCGAGCATGCCCATGTAGTCCGCACGGGATCGGTCCATGCCGCTCTGCGAAAGCTCCGCGCCCCGGAAGAAGTTCCCCCCGCCCACCACAATGGCAACTTCCACTTCGCCTACCGTTGCCGCGATCTGCTTGGCGACGGCACGCACAGTGTCAGGATCTACGCCGAGCTTTCCGCCACCGAAAACTTCGCCGGAGAGCTTGAGCAGTACGCGGCGTCGCGTCGAATCGATGTCTTTCAGGACGTGGGCCATGGTGCCTCCCGGGCATAGGAAATGTTCTTGGTTCTTAGGTTAGAGAGCAGTTTTGGGCAAACAAAAGGGGCCGCCACCAAGGTGGCCGCCCCTTTTGTTCATGATGACGTGTCCGTCAGGTCCAGTGCCTTGTGGGCTAGGCGCCTACGCGGAAACGGGCGAAACCGGTCGGTGCGGTGCCGGCCTCTTCGAGAACCTTCGCCACGGTCTTCTTGGCGTCCTTCGCGAACGGCTGGTCCAGCAGAACGATTTCCTTGAAGAAACCGGTCAGACGGCCTTCGACGATCTTGGTCAGCGCGGCTTCGGGCTTGCCCTCGGCGCGAGCCGTCTCGTCAGCGATGCGGCGTTCGTTCTCCACGGTTTCGGCGGGAACTTCTTCACGCGTCAGGTACGTGGGAGCGTAAGCGGCAGTGTGCACGGCGATGTCGTGTGCAGCCGTCTTGGCCTCGTCGCTGTCGCCATCAACGGCGAACAGGACACCAACCTGCGCAGGCAGGTCCTTGGAGGTCTTGTGCAGGTAAGCATCAACGGTCTTGCCTTCGATGCGTGCAACACGGCGAACAACAATCTTCTCGCCCAGGATTGCGCCTTCTTCGACGACAACCTCGGAGAGCGGCTTGCCGTCTACGTTGTAGGCCAGCAGCGTCTCGGCGTCAGCAGCAGCGGACTCCACGGCAGCGGCCAGGACCTTGTCGGCCAGTTCGATGAACTTAGGCGACTTGGCAACGAAGTCGGTTTCGCAGTTGAGCTCAACCATGACGCCCACGGTGCCGTCGATGACCTTGGCAGCAACCAGGCCTTCAGCGGTGGAGCGGCCTTCGCGCTTGGTAGCGCCCTTCAGGCCCTTGATGCGAATGAGCTCCATGGCCTTGTCGGCATCGCCGTTGGCCTCGTCGAGAGCCTTCTTCACATCCATCATGCCGGCGCCTGTGCGCTCGCGCAGAGCCTTGATATCAGCAGCGGTGTAGTTCGCCATTTGGACTCCAGTCCTCCCGTTATAAGTTTTGGTCAGATTCCGCCAGAGCGGCTGGCCGGATAATTCCGGCCAGCCGCGCCAGCAGATACCCCGGATCACCGCCGGCTGGCAGTGGTGATCCAGGGAACTTCTATTTACTTCTCTGTTGCGTCCGCGGCGGGGGCTTCAGCAGCGGCTTCGGCCGGAGCCTCGGCAGCCGGAGCTGCTTCAGCGGCGGGAGCTGCTTCTTCAGCCGGAGCTGCATCAGCGGCGGGGGCAGCTGCGCCCTCGAGGAGCTCGCGCTCCCACTCTGCCAGCGGCTCAGCCGGAGCTTCCGTGTTACCGGACTTGTTGTGGCGGACGATGAGGCCCTCAGCAACGGCGTCGGCGATAACGCGGGTCAGCAGGTTGACGGAGCGGATGGCGTCGTCGTTACCCGGGATCGGGAAGTCAACGTCATCGGGATCGCAGTTGCTGTCCAGGATGGCAACAACGGGGATGTTCAGCTTCTTGGCCTCGTCAATGGCGAGGTGTTCCTTCTGGGTATCAACGATCCAGACCACGGACGGAGCCTTGGTCAGGTTGCGGATGCCGCCGAGGTTGGTCTGCAGCTTGGTGAGCTCGCGCTTGAGCAGCAGCAGTTCCTTCTTGGTGTGGCCGGAACCGGCAACATCGTCGAAGTCGATTTCTTCGAGTTCCTTCAGACGCTGGATGCGCTTGGCAACGGTCTGGAAGTTGGTGAGCATACCGCCGAGCCAGCGCTGGTTCACGTACGGCTGGCCAACACGGGTGGCCTGCTCGGCGATGGCTTCCTGAGCCTGCTTCTTGGTACCGACGAAGAGAACGGTTCCGCCGTGGGCAACGGTGGCCTTGACGAACTCGTAGGCACGGTCGATGTAGGACAGCGACTGCTGCAGGTCGATGATGTAGATGCCGTTGCGCTCGGTGAAGATGAATCGCTTCATCTTCGGGTTCCAGCGACGGGTCTGGTGTCCAAAGTGGACGCCGCTGTCGAGCAGCTGGCGCATTGTAACGACGGGCATGTCGTCACTCCTTCCGGCAGCAGTAGGCGTGCCGAAGCACGGAAACCCTGCTGCCAATTGACGGTTGATAGCTGTACGCCCGGGCGGGCGAAGCTCCTGGCGCCCATCAGCTGAATCAGCATGCCTTCCCTGCCGGCTTACCGGACCGATGGAAAGGCACCCGTGTTTTCCAGAAGGAAAGTCACGGATAATTGGGGCACGCGTAGTCAGTCTCCTGAGCCGAAAACCGCTTGCGTATCGGTGAAACGCGGGACGGCCTCCTCCCTGCAGGCAGGGAACATGGCACAGCAAACTGCTTCGTCAACTATACACCAGCCTGTGGGCACTTCCGTCCTCCCCCAGTGCATAAACCGGGCGGGTGCAGGCAAAGTTATCCACCAGTGCCGGTGAAGGCCCGACGACGGCGGCCGGCTACCGCACGATGGCTCCATGGACACTTCCCCGCTCCGGCACAGATTCCGCTGGACAGCCGCTGCCGGCAGACGGATCGCCCCTCCGCCGAGCAGGCTAGCCGCCCTGTTGCTGGTTGGACTGCTGGCCGGAGGCGGCCTTCCAGCTGCCGGAGAAGTTGGGGCCGGCCCGTTTTCCCCACAGCCCGCGGCTGCGTATGAGCCGGCATGGAGCTGGCCGCTCTCCCCCGAGCCAAAGGTTATGCGGCCTTTCAAAGCGCCGCCGAAGCGGTGGCTTGCCGGCCACCGGGGAGTGGATTTGTCTGCGCCTCCCGGAGCGCCTGTCCTCAGTCCCGCGGCCGGAACCGTGGTTTTTGCCGGATGGGTGGTAAACCGTCCGGTCATGACCGTGGATCTGGGCGGTGGCCTGCTCGCAAGCTTTGAACCGGTGGACGCGTCGAGAGGAACCGGGGACACGGTAGCCGAAGGGGAAGCGATCGGCACCGTTTCCGGCTCGCCATCGTCGGCCCACTGCCCGGCCTCCTGCCTGCATTGGGGAGTCCGGCTCAACGGCGAGTACGTTAATCCGCTGAACTTCGTGACGGACCGTCGGCCGTCCGTCCTCCTGCCCCTGCAGTTTTGAGACAGCGCCGCTTAAGGAACGCCGTTTTCTGGCAGTGCGGTTTTCAAGCAGTGCGGTTCTCAGGCAGTGCGGTTCTCAGGCAGTGCATTTATTGTGCGAGTGCAGTTTTGTGCAAGTGCTTAAAAGCAGTGCGGCCGGGCCCCGAAGGGACCGGCCGCGCTGCATGCCAGAAGGGTCCTAAACGAACGCCGCCACACCGGTGATCGCGCGGCCCGTGACCAGGGTGTTGATCTCGTACGTTCCTTCGTAGGAGTAGATGGCTTCGGCATCGGCGAAGATCTTGGCCATACCGTAGTCCGTGACAATGCCGTTGCCGCCGAGGATGCTGCGGCCCATGGCCACTGATTCGCGCATGCGGGCGGTGGTGAAGGCCTTCGCCAGCGCCGACTGTTCGTCCTTGGCCTGACCGAGGTCTTCCAGCTGTGCCAGACGCACCATCATCCCCAGAGAGCTGACGGTATTGCCCAGGATCTTGACGAGCTGTTCCTGCACCAGCTGGAAGGAGGCCAGCGGCTTGCCAAACTGATGGCGCTCCACGGCATACTTGCGGGCCACGTCGAAGGCGGCCATCTGCTGGCCCACTGCCTGCCAGGCAACAGCCAGCCGGGTGACCTTGAGGACCTTGTTGGTGTCCCGGAAGCTGTTGGCGCCCTTGAGGTGGAAGTCATCGCTGACCACTACGTTGTCCAGGACAATGTCAGCATTCTGGACCGTGCGCAGAGCAATCTTGTTTTCGATCTTCGTGGCGGTGTAGCCCTCGGTCTTGGTATCCACCAGGAAGCCCTTGACCTGATTGTCGGCCAGGTCCCGGGCATAGATGACTACCCAGTCGGAGAAGGTGGCGTTGCCAATCCAGCGCTTTTCGCCGTTGAGGATCCAGTTGTCACCGTCGCGGCGCGCGGTGGTACGGGTTCCGCCGGCCACATCGGATCCGCCCAGCGGCTCGGTCAGGCCGAAGGCGCCGATCTTTTTCATCGAATAGATGTCCGGCAGCCAGGCCGCCTTCTGCTCCTCCGACGCCAGTGCCTCGATGGAGCCGGTGAAGAGTCCGTCGTGCACACCCATGAAGGTGGCAAACGAAGTGTCGGCGCGGGTGAACTCAGCGTGGCAGAGGCCGGCGAAGAGATTGGAGTGACCCTGGCGGTAGACCGGGCTCATGACATCCAGTTCAGCAATCTTGGGGATCATGTGGTGCGGGAATTCCCCGGCGTTCCACCAGTCGGCCGCATGCGGGGTTACCTCGGCCTTCAGCCACGCCCGGACTTCATGGAGGCGGTCCCGCTCCTTGTCCGAGAGCAGGTCCTCAAATGCATAGAAGTCGCCGTCCGCGTAGGGGAGGTTGTCGACGTCGAGAGTTGCCATGGAGAATTATCCTTCGCTGCTGATCATCAGTGATCCGGGGCCGTGAAGCCGGTCCTCCCCATGTTACCCGCGAGTAACATGATGTACAACACGTTGGATCCGGCGGTCCGGACAGCAAAAAACCGCGGCACCAATTTCTTGTGCCGCGGCTTTCCTGCGCGTAGGGCTGGTGGGGCTTGAACCCACGACCCACGGATTATGCGCCTCGTTTCCACGCATAACCCCAGCAGTCCCCGCAAGGCCACAAGCGCGGACCGCTGGGCCACTGAAGACTCCACACAAAACCACGCGAGTTCACAGGCATCCACGGACTTTGTGAAGACTTTGTGATGACCAAATGAAGACTAGCCAAGCCGCTTCGGGAGCGGCGCGAACTGGTCCAGGACGTGCGTCGAATCCGGCGCCAGCTGGTTCCGCTCGATGTAATAGCGGCGCGTGATCGCATCCGAGGAGTGCCCCAGCTGCTTCGACGCCACCACGGAGCCCGACTCGCGCTCTAGCAGGGTTGCCACAGCCTTCCGGAAGGACGACGGCTTTACCCACTCAAACTCCTCCCCGCGGGCCGACCGCCACTGCCGGCGGAAATTGGCTGGGTCCACCACACCGCCGCGCTGCGAAGGGAAAACAAGCCCAGTCGGATTCTTGACGGGATCATCGGCCAGCTTGCGACCGGCCAGCATCGTCGCCGCAAACGTCGGCAAGGTCAGCACCCGGACACCATGCTCAGACTTCGGGAAGGGCTGCCGGTACAGCCCTGTGCTCGTTGTCCGGCGGACTGTACCCGTGACATATATCGTCGGAGGCATGGCGCGCAGGTCCACGTCCTCCCACCGGAGCGCCAATAACTCCCCCGGGCGCAGGCCCGTCGCGACAAAGAGGTCAACCTTGTCGGACAGGTCCTGAGACTTATGCCCGTCCGACTTCTGCCATTTGATGACATTCACGCGCAGTAGATTCACCTCGTCCAGGGTGAGCGCCCGGATCGTAGTTTCCGGCAGCTCCGGACGGGTTGATTCGCGCACAGGATTCGACGGAAGTGCGTCGTAACGCACCGCCAGGGAAAACATCAAGGACAGGACCACGCGGCAAGCCTTCGCCGCGTGCGGGCCGCCGCGCTGCACCGCCATCGGCCGGCCGTTACTGCGAACCATCTTCACCATCCGGGGGACGCTGACGTCAGTAATGAAGTCTTCAATCCTGCCCGTCGTGATCTCATGCAAGCGGATGTCTCCAAGGAGAGGAATGATGTGGGCATCCAGTGCCTGCCTGTACACATCCATGGTTCCGGGTGCGCGCTTCAACCGCTTCAACGTCGGGTACCACTTCTCTGCCAGATCCTCTACCCGGGAGGACGCATTGAGGGTGCGGTCGCCGCCGCCGTTGGCGGCTTTCAGCTTGTCATTGAGGGCCGATATTGCCAGCGTCTTCGTTCGCCCCTGGGCGGTGATGAGCTTGCGCTTCCCGTCCCGGCCCCGGGCCCAGGCCTGCGCACGCCAGACGGCCGGCGTCGTCTTGGTCTTCTCCTTGATCTCCTTCGCGGAGATATTCCCATGAGACCCAATCGCCAGCGTTGGACGCCCGGTGCGTGGCATGACTTGCTCCTAACAGGATTTGATGGTGCTCATTACTTCCATGAGTTGTTCGAATATTCGGTCATCCATTGAGCCGAGATATGTCTCGACGTCGGCCGGCATGACCTCCAGGATTGCTGCGATACCGATGTGGGTGTCCGCACCGAATGCTGCCTCGAGGAACGCAGGAGTGTCGATGAGTTGATGGGCTGCCCAGATCGAGGCCTGCTCCTCCATCCTGTGCGAGGTGCCGACATGCCTATAGAAGGCATGCCCGAGTTCGTGGGCGAATACGTGTTTGTACTGGATGGGCGCCAGCCCTGGGACGAGGGTGATGGAGTGGTCTCGCCAGTCATAGGCTCCCCACCACCCGGTGGGCACGGGACCCTCCCGGACGCTGACCCCCAAGTCAGCTGCAATTTTGTCTAGCTTCATGGGCATTAACGGTAGGTGACTCCGGTGACACTCGAGTAATAGTTCAGCTTGCGACGATTTCCGAGTGCTGGTTGAGTTCCTGCATCTCCTCGGACATCGCCAGTAGGAGCTCCTGAGAGGATGCAGGCAGGGTGCGGGCGCCGGGCAGTTCTAGGCTTGTGCGCTCCTCGCCCGCGACCTCGATACCCATGGACTCGGCGCAGGCGTGGAGCACTTCCTTGTTGGTGGAGTGCAGGGCCTTTGCCAGTCCTTTGATGGTGCTGGGGTCCGGGAAGTTGCGCATGGGCGTGGTGGCCAGTTGCTGCAGGCGCTTACTGGATAGTGCGCCGCCGGTGTCACGGGCGAGCCGGTCGTAGCTGCGGTCCCCCTTGCGGTTCAGCAGCAGGTTCTGGATTCCCTGGGCGGGGAAGGACTCGAGCATCTTTTTCCTATTCGTAAGGCAGTTCGTCAGGGCTGATATTCCGGTCGCCCTTGTGGGCGGCCAGGCCGAGCATGTCTTTCGTGAGGTCTTCGTGTGCTGCTGGTTCGGCCGCTGACGCCTCGGCGGCCAGCTGGGCAACTTCCCGGCCCAGGTCTCTGAGCAGGTTGACTACCTTCTCCGGCGCTTGTGAGATGCCATAAATGCGGAGCGTGTCTGGGTCATCATCCGTTACCGGGAGCCCGAGGGAGCGACCGGCGGCCATGATGATTTCCGTGATGCTGAATCCGGTTCCTCGCGCCAGAGCACGGAGAGTTTCCGGGTCCGGAAAATTCTTTAGCTCACCATTCTCGAACTGATGGAGACGCTTGGCGGTGGGCGTTCCCCCGCATGCCTTCGACAGTCGCTCATAGGAAACCTCGCCGCCGCGGCGGGCCAGGTTGATGAGGCGACTGAGCGTCAATTCGTTCTGCATATCCACAGCTTCCATGAAGTTCGGGGGTTTGGCGAGGAGTAAAAGTTAGGCAATGCCTAAGGGTAGTTAACCATCCAGCGCCGCTTGATGCCTAAGTAAATTGTTGAAGATTCTTCCCCGTCCTTACTGGGCCCTAAAAGGAACTTGTAATTGGGACTTGTCAGACTGCCTAACCTTAGGTACTGTTTCATTACCTAGTACTTGACGACACCGCCTAAGGAGTGGTTGAATTGACCATAAGGAAGCCCGCCCGCACCACCCGAAGGAGATGGCCCACAGGTATGCGAATGAAACTGGTAGCCAGAGACAGCCTGATCGAACGGATGGACCGAAAGGGATTCTCGAACCGCCGCTTGGCCAAGTATGCGGAGGTCTCGCCGGGCACCATCGACAACCTTGTTCTTGGCCGGACCCAGTCAGTGCAGAGTGGGCGGACTGCCGAGTTGATTTGCGAGGCACTCGACGTACCCCTGGATATTTATTTTGTGCCCGAAATATCCACCAGTGCTTCACGAAGTGTTACCCATAGGGAACCGATCGCCGCATGAAAACTATGGTCTCAGCCACACCCACCCAGGACTTGCGGAACCTGATCGAAGACTCTCGCTTCGGCCAGGCAAGCGCAGATGTCCTGCACAACGCACTACTCGAACTCGAGCGGACACTGAAACTCCCGCTCACCGAACCGGAAGAAGACTGACATGAGCACGATCCAAGCCTTCGACTATCAGGACCACCCGGTCCGCACCGTCACCGTCGATGGGGAACCCGGCTTCATCGCCAACGACCTCTGCGCCGTCCTTGACATCCGCAATCCCCGCGACACGCTCGCTGGACTTGATGATGACGAGAAGGGTGTCGCTAATACCGACACCCTTGGTGGCGCCCAGCAGATGGCCTACGTAACAGAGGCCGGCATGTACTCACTGGTCCTGCGGAGCCGGAAGCCGGAGGCGAAAGCCTTCAAGCGGTGGATCACTCACGACGTGCTCCCGCAGATCCGAAAGACCGGCGCATATGCGGTCAAGGAAATCTCTCGCCTCGAGCTGATTGACATGGCCCGCGAGGCGGAGGTGGCCCGAATCGCTGAGTACCAGGCGCGGAAGCTGGCCGAGTCGAAGGTGCAGGAGTTGGCCGGGCCGGCGACAGCGTGGGAGAAGCTCGCCAGTGCAAAGGGAGACCTCGACGTCCGAGACGCAGCCCAAGTCCTGTGCCGGGACCACAACATCCAGATCGGCCGGAACCGTCTGTTCGGATGGCTGAGGGCGAACCGTTGGGTCGACGCGAACAACCGGCCGTACCAGAACCGGGTTGACCAGGGCCTGCTGACGGAAAAGGTCGGCACGTTCGTCATTCAGCGCTCCGCCGGCGAGATGCTCGCTCCCCCGCAGCTCCGGATCACGGCCAAGGGTCTCCAGCGACTGCAAACCGAACTCTCACAGGCAGAGGCGGCTGCCTGATGGGAAAGCTCCTGACCACCGAGGAAGTCGCCCAGACGCTGGGCGTAGCACCCGGCACTGTCGAGAACTGGCGGTACAAGCAGGAAGGGCCGGCCTACGTGAAGCTCGGCAACAAACGCCACAGCCTGGTCCGTTACCGGGAATCAGATCTGGAGTCCTACATGGACTCCCTGCAGGCCGCAGCCTGACCCACCAAATAAAGAAGCCCCCGGGGTGCGACCCGAGGACTTCACAGCCATCAACCCTTTAGGAGTACTGATGACCACCACCCAGCATACCGAACCGCTCAACCGTGTTGAGGCTGACATTGTTGTCCGCCAGCTCACCGGGAAGTTCCACAACAAGCACGGCGTCGAGAACGGCGAGGTCGACCCCGAGAACAGCGTGTTCCGGGACTTCACCCGCAAACTCGCCTGGCAGATCGGTGGGAACGACACCCTCGACTTCCGCGACTACATCGTGGACGCACTCCACGCATTCGAAGGCCTCATGGACATCTATTGGGGAGACCAGCCGCACGACCGCCGGGACGCTTACGAGGGTTCTTTGAACGTGGCCGTGGATGGCGCACTCACCGCTGCCGGCCTCGAGTCCGCCCACATCAACCGCTACGGCGAGCAGTCCGAGGGCCTGCAGCTCCAGCCCAGCGGCCTCCACATCGACCGGAAGCGTTTCTCTGCTGCGGCTCACCAGATCAGCGCCGCAGCATGATCCCGGACAGCGTGATCCTCCTCGGCTTCGTCGCCAGCATCATGGGCGTCTGCCGACCCTGGCGGCGGGTATGACCGCCTGCACCTGCCGGATCGTCCACAGCCACGGCCCGGACGGCCCGCAAATCCAGACCATTCCTGACACCAATTGCACCCACCCAATCCACGAAGAATCGAGAAACAAATGAGCAAGATCATCAAGCTGGAAGCCAACAACTTCAAGCGTCTGCGCGCCGTTGAAATCAGCCCGGACGGCAACCTGGTCGTTATTGCCGGCCGCAATGGGCAGGGCAAGACCTCGGTCCTAGACGCCATCACCGCGGTGCTTGGTGGGAACAACACGAAGGCACTCCCCCGCCCAATCCGTGACGGCGAGGACGGAGCATTCATCGTGCTGGAAACGGAGGACCTGATCGCCACCCGCACGTTCTCCGGCGCGACGTCGAAACTGACTGTGAAGGGCAAGGACGGCGCGACCTTCTCCAAGGGGCAGGCCAAGCTGGACCAGCTGCTCGGCCGCCTGTCACTGGACCCGCTGGCCTTCACGCAGCTGTCTGAGAAGGAGCAGCTCAAGACCCTGCTCGACCTGGTCGAGCTACCGTTCGACCCGACCAAGCTCGAGGTGGAGCGTGCAAAGGTCTTCACGGAGCGCACCGATGTGAACCGCAGGGTCAAGGAGCTGCAGAGCCAGACCGCCGGATACACCATCCCCGAAGATGTGCCTGCCGAAGAGGTCAGCGTCTCCGCGCTGCTCACCCAGTACCGAGAAGCGCAGGCGACACTCACACAGGGCACCGAGGTCAACCGCGCCTACGACGCAGCATTCAACCAGGTGACGGCGCTGAAAGCCCAGCTTGCGGACGCAGAGAAGGTGTTGGCCGATGCACGCGACCGGTTCAACGCTTGGGCGGCCACTGAGGCTCCCGACCTCGAGGCAATCCAGTCGCAGATCGACAACGCCGAGAAGATCAACGCTGGCGTCCGGGCGGCGAAGGCTCACCGCGAACTGAGCGACCGGCTGTCCACACTGCAGGGTGACGCGGAGTTCCTGACTGCGCAGCTGGGCTCCATCGACAAGCGCAAGGCTGAGGGGCTGGCCACAGCCACGTTCCCGGTGGACGGCCTCGGCTTCGACACTGACGGCGTCACATACCAGGGTGTGCCGTTCAAGCAGGCGTCCGGCGCCGAGCAGCTGCGTGTCTCCCTCGCCATGGCCATCGCATTGAACCCCGGGCTGCGCGTCATCCGCATTGCTGACGGGTCCCTGCTGGACTCCACCAACCTGCAGCTCATCGAGGAAATGGCCGTCGACAACGACTACCAGGTGTGGATCGAGATGGTGGACGAGACCGGTGACTTCGGAATCACCATCGAAGACGGCGCGGTCGCGGCATGAGCCCGGACCCGTACCGGTGTGACTGCAAGGTCATAACCGAACAGGCAGAGAAGGACGGCGCGTTCTGCGGCGTACACAACAACACTGGCGGGTTCTTCTACACACCGGAGCCCAAAACAGATTGGTGGAACTGATCATGACAACTCAAATCTCCCGCCCCACCCCGCGCCCCGCGCCGGTTCCCGCCGGACTGGTCTTCACGCACAACGGCCACCGGTACAAGCTCTCCCAGAAGCCGGGCCCTATCGGCGCGGACAATAAGTTCCTGCCCGTCACCGGTGTCACCACCCTGATCGGCGGCGGCATCCCGAAGCCGGCACTCGTGCGCTGGGCACCCCGCGTCGTCGCCGAGTGGGTCACTGCTCCGGAGAACCGTGAGCAGCTGGACACCCTGCTGGCCGGAGATCCTGTCGCCGCCGTGCGCGAGCTCAAGGAACTGCCCACGAAGGCCCGCGACGAGGCCGGGGTCCGTGGCACCGCGGTCCACAATCTGGCCGAGACGCTGCACTCCACCGGTGAAGCTCCGGACGTCCCCGAGGAACTGCTCGGATTCGTGGAGGGCTACGTCAAGTTCCTGGACGACTGGCAGATCACGCCCGTCCTCGCGGAACGCCCGGTCGGAAACCGGAAGGACTGGTGGGCCGGAACGTTCGACCTGCTCTGCACCTCCCCGTTCCTCGCCGGCGGAAAGCTGATCCAGATCGACCTGAAGACGTCGAGGGGCGTCTACGGGGAGACCGCGCTGCAGACCGGCGCTTACTCCAAGGCCGAGTTCTACGTGGATGAGCACGGCAACGAGCAGCCCATGCCCGAAGTGCACGCCACCTACGTCGCTCACGTGACATCCGAAGGCACGCACCTCTACGAGCTGGGCGCCGACCGGGCCGCCATCGACCGGCATTACGCACTATTTCTCGCCGCGGCCTTCACGCACAAGACCACCAAGGAGCGGGACGCCATCATCAGCGAACCCCTCACCATCCCGCACACCGAAATGAGCGCAGCAGCATGACCGCCCCGTTCGAATTCGTCGATCACGAACACGAAAGGGGGCTCGCCCTCTACTACGAGGATGACCAGATCGCCGTGAATACGTGGATGCGGCGTGAAGGGATGACCACCTATCACGAGGTATTCCTCAACCAGGCAGCAGTCCAGCTGCTCATCGAAGCCCTGACCACCATGCAGGCCGACATCAGCACCCGATTCCAGAAAGCAATAGAGGCATGAGCGCCGACTACTACATCACCCTGAGTGGGTGCGACGACAAGACGGAAATCGTCCTGAACCTCGATGAGGCCCAGGCGGACGTCCTCCGTAAGTTCGCCTCTCGCATCAATGAACGCTCCGGATTCGAGTGCCAGCCCAAGATGAAGATCGCCGAGGCTACGCAGCGCCAGATCGAGGCAGACACCCAAGCCGTCGCAGCAGCAGCAAATGAAAAGGAAACCCAGTCATGACCGAAGTAGCAACACTCCCCCAGGCAGGCGGCCTCGCCGTCCCGTCCGCCGCCGGCGCCCCGGCTCTGAACCTGACTGCGACCACCGTGTCCCTGCTGGAATGGGCGCAGGAACTCGACGCCGCCCACCGTCTCGGAACCGCACTCTGCGGCACCGAGTTCGTCCCGGCGTCCTTCCGTGGAAAGCCGGACGCAGCTGCCGCCGCTATTCTGGCCGGCAAGTCCCTCGGACTGGACCCGATGAACTCCCTGTCCAACATTTTCGTGGTGCAGGGCCGCCCGGCCATGTACGCCCGGACCATGGTGGCGCTCGTACTTTCCGCCGGCCATGACATTCGGCGCACGTCCGCCACACCGGAAGCGGTCACTATCCTTGGCCGCCGCAAGGGACAGGCCGAGTGGCAGGAGTTCACCTGGACGATTGACCGCGCACGGCAGGCCGGATACCTCAGCAACAAGAAGTACAACACCGACCCCATCGCCATGCTCACGGCCAAGGCCCAGGCCGAGGCATGCCGGACCATCGCCCCGGATGTACTCACCGGTGTCGCCGCTTACTCGGTGGAGGACGTCGAGCTGGAGGACCTCGGCGAGACCCCCGCGACCCCGGCCGCCGCGCCAGCCATCGTGAAGCCGGCCCGCACGATCAAGCGGCGCGCCGCCGCCCCGGCACCCGAGGTTCCCGACGTCGTCGCGGATCCGCCGGCGCCCGAGGAGGAACCGGAGCCCGAAGCCGAACCTGTGGATGAGGAGACCGGAGAACTCGCGCCCGAGCGTGACTGGTTCGCCGAGATTGATCTAGCCGCCGGCGATGTGACCGCGCTGCGCGCTCTCTGGACGGCGGCATCCGCCGCACAAGAAGCACCCGACACCCTGGACGCCATCGCGGCCGCCGCAACCGCAGCAAAGGACCAGTAACCATGGCCGGCGAGACAACCATCACCGTAGTGGGAAACATGACCAACGATCCGGAGCTGCGCTTCACGCCGTCCGGCGCCGCAGTCGCTAACTTCACCATCGCATCCACCCCGCGCACCTTCGACCGGAACACGAACGAGTGGAAGGACGGGGAGACCCTGTTCCTGCGGGCTTCGGTCTGGCGGGAAGCGGCCGAGAATGTGGCCGAGTCCCTAACCAAGGGCACGCGTGTTGTCGCCCAGGGGCGCCTCATGTCCAGATCCTACGACACCAAGGAAGGCGAGAAGCGCACCGTCGCGGAGCTGGAAGTCGATGAGATCGGCCCGAGCCTGCGCTACGCGTCTGCGAAGGTCACGCGCACCCAGCGCGGATCCTCACCGGCAGGTGCCAGTAGCGGAGGGTTCGGCGGAGGCGGCTCCTCCAGCGCATGGGGAGCACCCGCCGGCGGCCAGCAGAACCCGAACGATCCCCCTTTCTAAACAACCAACCCCCGTCAGGTTGCCGTTCATCCCTCGTGGTGGGCGGCAACCTGCCAAGTCTCAGGAGATAAACCATGTCAGTTCCCACGCTCGCCCTTCGTCCGCCCGTCGCCATGCCGCCCAAGCGCCAGCGGCCCGCTGTCGAGAACCAGTGCACCAGCTGCAGCTACGCGCTCACCGAAACCGGGGAATGCAGGGGGTGCTCCGAATGAGCTACGTCCGCGGCGCGTCGAAGGTGCAACCCTTCCGCGTGCTCCGCTCCTTTGAGGTCCAGATCATCGAGGCACGGAACCACCTGATCGGCTTACAGAAGCAGATCGCCGAGTCCAAGGCCGAGGCATCGCACGTCCGGCACATCGCTCTCAGGGCCCGACTCCGGAACGCCGTCCCATACCGGCCCATGACGCCCGAACAGTTCCAAGCCGAAGCGCGGCGCTCCTACGACCAGGCAATGAGGCTCCACCCCGACAACGCCACGCTTGGCCCTCTCCGGCTCGCGGAAGCAGCAGCCGAAGCCTACGAAACCGAAAGGGCAGTCGCATGAGCATCATGGCCACCCGCATCCAGCCCATCCGGGAACTCCGCAGCGAAGAGCACATCTGCCGGCGCTGCGGCATCGACTACAAAGGCCGGGCCAGCTCCGAGTACTGCACAGACTGCCGCGGGCACGCCAAGAAAGGAACATGATGAGGAACGCTGCGACTCTAGAAAGCTGCGGTCTGGCCCTTCACGTACAGATGGAAGGCTCGCCCGTTGTCAGCCCGCCATACGACGTCGATGTCATGGTCGCCCAGGAGTTCGAGCAGATCATCGTTCGGCTTCGCAGGGAGCAGGAGCCGGCACGGCCTGTCGCCAACGTAACGGCGGTAATCGAGCAGCTGTCCGAGCCCAATGCGAATACTGTTCCTTGTGGCATCAGCCTTGGCTTCGTAAAGGATGCCCTCCGTCTGGTCGTGGATGTCCGTAAACAACGGCATGGTGCTGCCCTTCGGGTACACCTTGAAACGGTTGAGTACGCGGCCGCGTCCAAGCAGCAACTCTTGGAAAGCGTTCACGAGATCCTGCTCGCGCTTCACACCGGTGCCTGCTTCCACCGCGGGCCGTTGGAACTCCTCAACCATGTGATTTTCCAGCGGAACTTCCGTAGCCGATCCAGAATCGGTGAGAGGTGCACTTACAGAGGACACATCCTCGTCGCGGCGGAGGACTTCACCGACGGGATGGAGGTGGAACACGAAAACCGTCCGCATGACGTCGTCGGCGCCCGGAGCGTCTTCGATGGAGAACGGAATTTCGTCGTCAATCTCGAATTCGCCGAGGTAGATGCGAGTCAGGCCGCTGCCGGATGGAGCCTTACCGCTCACGCCAAAGAGACGGACAGCTTTACCGTTCAGCTTATGGTCGCGGAGGGCGCGGTTGCCCTTGTGCATCTTCTGCGGGCCCACCTGATCCATGCCCGTGTAGGAGAAGATGTCGCCGGCCGCCGACCAACCGTCAAACTCGTAACCGTTCTCGCGGCCGACCTTTGGATCGCTGAACAGAAGGACATTCGGGGTGGCCGTCGGGGTTTCCATCCCGCCGTATTTACTGCCGCCATACATTGCGGCGATTTCGTCACGCGTTCCGGTCCAGCCGACGGGCGTACTCCAAGCAGAAATCATGCCGCCGACCCTGCCGTCTTGTTGGCCTCAGTCCCTGACTCAGTCCGCAGACCCCACTTCCAGATCTGCCATATGAGAACTGCTGTGGCCGCTAAAAACACGAGTGCGAATGCCGTCATGGCAATTGGGAAGACTTCCTCTACGGCTTCCGCACCCTCCAGGAGGGCAAATGCGGAAGCAAAAAATGCAAGGAAACTGCCGATGCAGGTTCCTATCACTCCAATGTTCGCCAGCTTGCGCCGCTGCCTAGCACGATCGCTCAACTGTTCCGGCAGGACATCAGCGAATTCGTCAGCTTGTGACAAGAGCTGGAAAAAACTCCCCCACAACACCACAAGAGAAACAACAAGACCTACCCAATACTCGAACATGGTGCCCCCAGTGAGAAATAACAAACAAACCATAGGAGCCTAGCCGATGGCGTGGTTCAACGCTGACGACAGAATGCACTCCCACCCTAAGCCGCGCAAGGCCGGCCTGGAGGCTATGGGCCTGTGGCTGGTCTGCGGTACTTACTGCACGGATTACCTCACCGACGGCGTCGTGCCGGCCTGGTACGTGGACTCGTGGCCGAAGGGTAAGCAGCTGGCGCAGAAGCTCATCAAGGCCGGTTTCTGGGTGGATGACGAGGAGGGCTACCGGTTCCTGTCCTGGGACGAATACCAGCGCACGAAGAAGCAGGTCGAGATCGACAAGGCCAAGGCCAGGGAACGGAAAGCGGCATGGCGGCAGAACAGGAACGGAACGGAGGAGGAACGCTAATGTCCCGCATGTTGTCCCGTGGGACAGAACGCGTCAGGAACGCGTCAGGAACAATGCCCAAGACCAAGACCAAGACCAAGTACTTAATACTCACCTTTTGGGGGTTGTTGGCTTTTAGAGAATCTGGGGAGAGAAAAGCGGCGATCGTCACTTACTTAACGCGGGGAGCCCGCGACGCACGCCGCCTTGAATTCCATTCGAGGTTGGCATGAAGCTCACTGATCAGGAGGGGCAACGGCTGGTCTCGGTAATGCTGGCCATGCGCCCGGACTGGATCCCCAACAAGCCCGGACGGATGCTCCTCGAAGCCAACCAGGCTGGAGGACTCGTCTTCGCTCAGGACTTCGGCCACGCACTCCGCGCCCTTGCCGCCTACGCCACCGAGACCGGCCCCGACGGCAGGCCAGCGAAGCGCACACCGAACCTGTACACCGCAGACGGCAAACACTGGACCAGCACCGCCACCGAACCAACCGCACTCCCCCAGCAACCAGCCTGCGAAGACCACCCGGAACAGGAAGCCCACAACTGCCGGTGCTGCTGGGCAGACCACAAAGTCGGCCAACGACCACAAAGCCACATCGGCAAACACTTCAACGAAAGCGAGACAGCAGCATGAGCGACTACCAACTGGGTCAGCGCGTGGCCTACACCGAACACCTGATCCGCAAAACCCGTGTCGGTGAAGGATTTCACGCCGAGACCATCAAGGTCTGGACATCCGACAGGTACTCCTTCCCCGAAGGAGGAAAAACCGATGGCGGTGAAGGCATCATCATCGGCAAGCGAATCCTGGCCAACGGCGAGAACCACTACAACGGATACGACGAACCGATCGCATTCAAAGCCAAGGAACGCTTCACGGCGTACCTCGTGGCCTATGACCTGCGCCGCAAGCCCGTGTACGTCCGCCCTGAGCACATCCAGACCCTCCCCGTAGGGGCGAACGCAACCGGTCTAGACCACACCCCAAGCACCACCACCGAGGGGGTAGCGTGAACCCCACCCACAGACCCATGCCCGGCACACCTCGTGACACTTGCCAGATGACCGCCTGAGACTTCCTGACTGCTCGGCTGGGGTGATTCCCCACCCCAGCCCAAACCAAGCCCGCACAGAGGCGCACAGCGTTCCGCGGGAACACACCGAACTCACCAAACTCACACGAAAGCAGGACCGCATGAGTGACTTCTTCGGCAAGGTCGAAACCATCAAGGCGCGCAAACCCCACCAGTGCGCCACCTGCAGCCGCCGGATTGACCCGGGCGAGCACTACACCTCTCAGTTCGTCGTCTACTACGACGTCGCCCAGCGCTTCAAGCAGTGCTCCCACTGTCTGGCCGTCTGGAAGATTTGGTGCCCGGAGGACGGTGACGGCAACATCTCCGAGGGTGGCTACGATTGCTGGGCCTCGGACGCAGAGGCTCGCGACGTCGCCGAGCTGCGCGCCATGGTTCATTTCCGCCAGCAGTGGCGCCGGAAGGACGGCACCTTTCACCCGCTGCCGGCTACCACCAAGGCCGCGGCGTGACCCGCTCCTGGAGCATCATCCTCCCGTGGGCGACACCTCCGGTGAAGCCGAACGGCGGGCACGGGAACGTGTACGCGCACGCCGCAAAGGTGAAGCGGACCCGGCAGACCATGGGGCTGCTCGCCCGGCAGGCCGGTATCCCGCCGCTGGCCGCGTGCCGGGTGGAGTTGACCTGGTTCGTTCCGGACAGGATCAAGCGCGACGTCGACAACCTCACCTGGACGCTCAAGCCGCTCTGCGATGCGCTGGCCGGCACGAAAGCATGGGATCACAAGATCGTTCCGGACGACACCCCGGAGTTCATGGTCAAGCCCATGCCGGCCATCATCTACCGGCCCGGGGAACCCAAGGAAATGATCCTCACCATCACTGAAATACCCTGCACTACTTGATGCTTTGGCAAGCAACACAGGGTAGACTTGAGGGATACGTAAGAGGCCCCGCGACGCTGTCACGTCCGGGGCCGGGCCGAACGCAACAAGAAGGAAGTTCGACATGACAAGCATAGACACAACCCAGCGCGACGAGCTGGCCCTCGACATCTTCCTGGCCGACAACGCCCGGCAGTCCGAAGCCGAGGCGCTGGTGGACTGGGAGGCCGCTCTCAGCATCACCGCCGGCACAACCTACGCCCACGGCATCGCGGACGGACTCATCGCCAAGGACTACCGCAAGCCCCGCATCATCACGACGGTCGAGGAACTGGACGCGCTGCCTTTCGAGACAGTGATCAGGGACGCCATCGGGGGTGTATTCGAGCGATGGAATCTCGCCGGCTGGCAGAAGGCTGGCCCATCACTTGGCGCCCACGACCCACGGCTCCCCGCAAGTGTCTTATCTGAGCCCGAAGCTGAGGTAACCCCATGAACACGGACATGATTAGCGTTATCGCCCTGCACCGGATGGATGTCCGGATCACTCCCGGCTACGAGTTCCATTGCTCCTGCGGGGAACCGATCACCGACCACCCCGCGCACCTCGCCGAGAAGCTGGCGAAGGCCGGGTACGGGAACGTGCAGGAAGCCAAGGCGGAAGCCCTCACCGACGCTGCCGACTGGCTGGTCAACGGCGAAGCGGCCGGGATCATCGCCTACGACGGGCCGAGCAACCGCGGTGAAGTCACAGCCTCCTACGACGCCGCGCTGGAAGACCCCGAGGCGTGGCTGCGGGAGCGCGCCGAGGCCACACTGGCAGTCGACCCGACGGACCTGTACCGCGAGGCGCAGGACGGCTTGGCGGAAGCCTGGGCCGAAGGGCGCGCCGCCAGCCCTGACACGCTCAACCCCTACGAAGACTGGCCTTCCACGAACGGAGCCACCGATTGAGCCGGACTGCTGCCCCTCGCACCTGCTGCCCCACCCATCGAGACACCTGCCAGTTTGGGCGGGAACACGAGTGGAGCGGCCCCTTCCTCCTGGATGACGGGCGCCCCACGGAGGACGGCGTGTGGTCGAAGCCTGACGATGTGAAGTGCCGAAACTGCGGCGGCGTCTGCACTGCCGAGACCCCGGACCCGCTTGCTGCCGCTATGGCAGACCCGGAAGGCCGCGCACTCGTCCAAGCCATCCACAACCGGAAGGCGGAAGCGTGAGCGCGGCGAAATGCAACGTCTGCGGACGATTCCGGAGCTGGGCCGACGTCGTCAGCATCGACTACGGCGACGAGTACGGCAGCGACGTCGTTGAGGAGTGCATAACCTGCACCGCCCCGGCGAATCTGAAGCACGAGAGAGCAGCCTAATGGGCCAGTTGGTCACGGTCATGGTGTCATCGCACCTGGTGGACGGGTGCGACGTCGCCAAGGACGCCATGGCTGCGCTGGTGGCCGGCGGGTGGACACCGCCCGAACGGCTACCGGGATTCGAGGATCCCGAGCGCCCGACGGCGGAGGCCGGCCACGAGCAGCACGAAACCGACCAGAACCATGCCGCCAGCAAAGGCGCTCACCGAGTCGCCGGAGCCGATAGCCAGAACCGCACCCCCGGCGCCAGCAAGCATCATCAGCAGACCGGCAGCGATGAAGCCCCAGCCACGGCGGTTGGGTCCCGTTGTCCCCAAGTTATTCATGGGCCGAGCCTAGCGCAGGAGGAGGACGCGTGACCGACGCCAAGGAGATCGTCCGGCGGATCGAGCGCGGCCAGGAATGGGACTGGCAGGCCGCTTACGCCCGCCTCCTCCCGCCCGTCCCGGCGCCCACGCGCACGCCGGGCTGCACCTGCGACTGGATCGAGGAGAAGGTTTTATGCGCCGCCGAACCCGAGTACCACCACACCCGCTACGGGGCCGACTGCCCAGACCACCAGGAACCGGAGAGAGTGCCGTGACTACGATGAGCACCATGAGCAGCAATAGTGAACGACCGAAGACAGAGACGCTTATGCATGACTTGACCCTCTATGCGGAACCGGCTGTGGTTGTTATCTCAACACCCGACAAGGCCAAGCTGAAACTCTTCACCAACGCCGAGGGGAAACTCGACGCCGAATACGATCCAGCCGACCTGACGGAAGCGGCACAGATGTTCGTTGAGGAAATGCGCCGAGTGCAGGGGTTTCACGCATGACCATCACAGAGTTCCTGCTGGCCCGCATCGCCGAGGATGAGGCTGTAGCGATGCACGCCGGGAAGCCGGGCAGGAGTTGGCGAGCGGCTACTCGTGAGGCAGGGGACAGCTACATGCCCGGCGTGGAAGTTGTCGGCAGGGATTACCCCATGATTGATGTTTGGGATGACGATCAGGGCGCTAGTGTCTACCAGACCTCACACATCGCACGCCATGACCCCGCACGCGTCCAGGCAGAGTGCACCTTCAAGCGCTGGCTCATCGGCACCTATAGCGGCACCCGCGAGGCCTACGTGATGTTCAGGGCTATCGCCAGCGTGTACTCCGAGCATCCGGACTACCGCGAGGAGTGGGCTGCATGAAGCACCTCCTCTGCTGGCTGGGCTTCCATCAGGTCCATTACACCTGGAAGACGAAGTACCCCTACTGCGCCCGGCGGGAGGGTTGCGATTACCAACCCGAGTGGCGGCCATGACTGGCCCCAAATACGCCCCCGGCCAAGTCGTCAACGGGCGGACGATCTGCGGGGCGAAGAAGAAGGACCTCAACCCCTGCGGCGCACCCCCAGCCAAAGGTGGCGTGAGGTGTAAGAAGCACGGCGGCGGGAGCCCCCAGGCGAAGAAGGCAGCGGAGCGCCGGCTGGCCGAACAGGAAGCGACCAGGAACATGGAGAAAGCCGTCAGAACGCTTGGAATCACCGATAAATACCAGGACGTGGACCCGGGCAAAGCGCTGCTCGAGGAAATATCTGTCACCTACGCTCATGTTCAGTGGCTGCGGGAGAAGGTCGCTGAGCTGGACGGCGACGACCTGGCGTGGGGCAAGGTCTCCCACGAGGAAGGCGTCGGCCCGGAGGGCCCCATCGACAAGACCACGGAGAAGGCCGAGCCGTCCGTCTGGTACCAGCTGTACCTGCGGGAGCGGGAGCACCTCGTCAAGGTCACCACCGCGGCACTCAAAGCCGGGATCGAGGAGCGTAAGGTGCGACTCGCAGAGTCCCAGGGTGAGCTCGTGGCCCGTGTCATCCGCGGCATCCTCGAAGCCCTCAACCTGTCCGCGGACCAGTGGCAGCTGGTGCAGACCGTGGTCCCCCAACAATTGCGGGCTTTGTCGGCCGAATAATGCCCGGAATACCTTGTATCGCTTGGTAGAATAGGAAGTGACGGGCGACAGACTTAGGGGAAGCATGACTGAGCAGCATTTGTGGGAAGTCGAGCACGACTACTACGGGCCGGAAGGATCCTTCTGGGCAACCCAAGCACAGCAAGGCTCCTACAACGAGGCGCACGAATCCTGGTCCGACTTCGAGCAGGGGCAGGGCATGCATGATTCCATGGAGGGCCTCAACTTGCTCTACCGCTGGGACTGGCACGCGTGGCATCTCAAATACCCCGAGGATTACGCAGGCGGCGAAGAGAGCCACGTTCTCGAACTGTTCTGGATGATGCCGCGCAAGGGAATCATGGCGCGCACCATCATCAAGGTCACGCCCGCCGACGAGACCGCCGTCCGTGCATGGCTCACAAAGCACGCGCTCTACATGCAAAAGCTGTGGGCCCCGCTCCTCCCGCTGGCGGCGTCCGCATGAGCGGGTGCACGGCGGCCAGCTGCAAGGTGGAACTATCCGGCGGGATCATGCTCTGCCATGAGCACACCACCCGTCTCGAGGCAGCACTGCGTGAGGTTCCCGGCGCCTGGCAGAACATTCAGGTCAGTGCATGCAAGCTCGACGTCGGCGCGGGCAGTGTTGGCGGCATGGGCGGGGAAGCGTCCGGCAGTGAGCCCGCGAACCTGAATGCGCTCGACAAGGGCCAGCAGTTGCTCACCGTCCTGCGCGGCTGGGTGGCACTCATGCCCGGCCCCACACCGCACGGCACCGCGGCGGCACTGGCAGGTTGGCTCGTCGCCAACCTCCGAACCCTCCGCCGTCAGGACTGGGCAGCCGACCTCCTGCAGGAACTCAGGGACGCACTCAACGCCTGCAACCACGCAACCGACCGCGCCGGAGAGAAGGTATTCGCCGGCATGTGCCCCACCGAGACCGACGGCACGGTGTGCGAGCAGCCGCTCTACGCCCTCGCCGGACGACCAATAGCCCGGTGCCGCACCTGCGGGCAGGAATGGGACGTAAGCGACTGGCGGGAACGCGCACTCACCGCCGCCGAATACCAGCACGGCACCGCAGCCCAGATCAGCCGCATGCTGTCCGACCCCGTCACGAGGGAAGCGCTCCCCCAGGCCACCATCCGGTCATGGGTGAACCGGAAGAAACTGGATCCCGTCGCCTGCGATGTCGCCACCCGGCGCATGATCTACCTCGTGTCCGACGTGCGGGACCTATGGGCAGCAACCAAGGCGGCCAGCTACAGGCGCACCCAGCTTGCCGCGTAACGCTTGCCTTCACGCCTTGCAATACTTGACAGGCTGAAAACTGCAACGTAGCCTTTAGGCATAGTGCGAGTACTGGCCCTGAGACCACCAGACACGCACACACGAGGCCCCGCCGGTTACCCCCATGACCGCGGGGCCTCACCCAATTCTTGACGGTGAAAACCCCCGACCCACCCACACTCCCGCGGGATGAGTGAGTAACCGTCAACCAAACCCAAAAGAAAGCTCCCGCGATGCGTCAACATCCGGGAGCGTGACCGACTTTCAAGGAGTCGATATGGAAAAGACTACACGCCGCCGCTTCAGTGATCCCGTCGAGGGGTTCCGCTACCGCACCGAGCGCAAGGGCGAATGCCTGGAATACACGGGCCACCGCGACCGGCTCGGCTACGGCAAGCTGAACAACAAGGGCCGAGGCATGCTGGCCCACCGCTTCGCATGGGAACTCGAAAACGGCCCCATCCCCGAAGGCCTGTACTTAGACCACATCTGCCACAATCCCTCCTGCTGCGACGTCGCACACCTGCGCCTCGCCACCCAGAAGCAGAACATGGAACATCAGCGCGCCGCACACAACGGCAGCAGCTCCGGTGTTCGCGGCGTCTACTGGAACAAAGACCGGCAGCGGTGGGTAGTTCAGGTCCGCCACAACAAGAAGTCCCACTACTTCGGGCTCTACGAAGACCTGGCAGAAGCCGAGCGGGTAGCCATTGCCAAGCGCAACGAGCTGTTCACCCGGAACGATGCCGACAGGACGCCCACCATGTAGGAGTCGCTGTGAGTTTGTCGTGGGCCGAAGCTGCGGCACGGATGTTCGAAGCGCCGCAGCACGACTGGGCAACCCCCGGCGACCTCGCCAAGGCCATCGAGCCCACCACTCTGCAAACCCCCGCACTCGACCTCATCGACGCCGCCTTGGTGAAAGTGGAATCAGGGGAAATCGACCGGCTCATCATCAACCTTCCTCCCCAGGAAGGAAAGTCGACCCGGGTGACGACCATTGGCCCGCTCTGGTTCCTCACCCGGAACCCGGACCGCCGTATCGCCATCATCTCCTACGCTTCTGAGCTTGCCGACGAGTTCGGACGCAACATCCGCAACCACATCACGAGCAACGACGGCGACGACGAATCCCTAGACCTCGGCCTCCGGATCGCCCGCGACAACGGGGCGGCTCGTCGGTGGAAACTCGACGGGCACCGCGGCGGCGTAGTCGCCCGAGGCATACGTGCCGGCCTGACTGGCCGCCCCGTGGATGCGCTCTTTATCGATGACCCCATCAGCAACCTCGAACAGGCGAACTCGAAGACCTACCGCGACCAAGCATGGGGATTCTGGCAGTCTGTCGCCAACACCCGCCTCGCGCCGGGCGCCCCAGTCATTCTGGTACTAACCAGATGGCACGCGGACGACTTGGCAGGACGCCTCCTGGCTGCCGAAGACGCAGGGCGATGGACGGTCCTGAACATCCCCGCCGAAGCGGTCGAGAACGACCCGCTGGGCCGCAAGCCCGGCCAATGGCTGGATTCAGCGCGTAAGCGCACGGCCAAGCAGTGGGAACAGATCAAGGTCGCAGTCGGTCCCAAAGTCTGGCAGTCCCTCTACCAAGGCAATCCCACCCTCGACGAAGGCGGGGTATTCCCCACCGAGTGGACGCACTACGAGGTGCCACTCTGGGTGGAGAATGACGACGGCTCCCGAACCGTCCCTGGCATCGGCAGGGACGACCACGAACTCGTGCAGTCCTGGGACCTTGCATTCAAAGGCGAAGATTCCAGCGACTACGTCGTGGGGCAGGTATGGCTCCGGGTCGGCAACACGGCCTATCTGCTGGATCAGGTCCGCCGGCGCATGAACTTCAACGAGACCATCGAAGCCATCAAGAGCATGACGGCCAGATGGCCGCAAGCCATCGCCAAGTTCATCGAAGACCGCGCCAACGGCCCGGCGGTCATCAATGCACTCCATGGGCAGGTCATGGGGCTCATCCCCATCGAGCCTGAGGGCAGTAAGTACGCCCGGGCCTCTGCTGTCTCTCCGCTGGTTTGGTCCGGCAACGTGCAGCTGCCGACGGTGAAGCTATGCCCCTGGATTGAGACCTTCCTGCAGGAGGCGCTGTCGTTCCCCGCGGGCGCCAACGATGACCAGATCGACACGTTCACCCAGGCTGTGAACCGGCTCCTGCTCATGCCGCTCACCGCGGCGATGAACGACGTCGTTGAACCGGACGTCTACGACTTCCAGAACGCTACCGGGTGGAGCATTTCGCCGTACTGACCAGAGGAGGCCCGCATGGGTAAGATCGCCCAGTTCTTCGGACTCCAAGAATCCGCCATCACCAGCACCGTGGATGAGGGTGCGCTGGCCACGGCTGAGTACCGTGCTGAGAAGCTCGCCGAGTCCATGGTGCAGATGCAGTTGGCCATGGAGGATATGGGCTGGGAGAAGCTCACCGGCCAGTTCGCGCAGGAGTTCACCCGCGACGGTCTCAAGCGAGCCGCCGAGCTGTCCCGCATGATGGCCGTAGCGAACCCGCTCATCAAGCGCGGCCTCGCCATCCGTGCCTCCTACGTGCACGGGCAGGGCGTGGGCATCACGGCCCGCGGCGACGGCAACCACGGCACACAGAAGGTCAACGACGTCGTGCAGGAGTTCCTGGACGACGACACCAACCGGGCCGCACTCACCGGCCACCAGGCCAAGCTGCGGCTGGAAACTTCCCTCGGCACCGACGGCAACGTCTTCATCACCCTGTTCACCAACCCGCTCACCGGCAAGGTGCAGGCGCGAACCCTTCCGTTCGACGAGATTACGGAAAAGGTCACCGTCCCCGGAGACCGCATGGTCACCATGTTCTACCGGCGCGACTGGGTCGAGAACAACATGCAGCACACCGCCTACTACCCGGACATCCGGTGGCGGCCACTCACCCGCACCAAGTGGTACACCGACGGGCAGAACCGCTACGAAATCAAATGGGACTCCCCCGTCTACCACCTGCAGGATAACGGCCTCGACGGCTGGAAGTTCGGCATCGGCGACGCCTACGCCGCACTCCCCTGGGCGCGTGCCTACAAGGAGTTCCTCGAGGACTGGGTCCTGCTCGTCAAAGCCCTCTCCCGCATCGCGTTCCAGATGTCGAAGTCCAAGACCCCAATCTCCCAGCAGCAGCGGGCTGGACTGCAGAACATGGGTGCCGGGTCCACGGTCCAGATGGGCGGGGAGCAGAAGATCGAGGCCGTACCCAAGACGGGTGCGACCATCGACTCCGAGTCTGGACGCCCGGTTGCCACCATGGTTGCCGCCGCGCTGGGCTTGCCCGTCACCACCCTGCTCGCGGATCCCGGCCAGACTGGGGCGCGTGCCACCGCCGAGACGCTGAACCAGCCCACCATGCTGGAATTCAAGGGCCGGCAGGAACTGTGGACCGAAGCACTCCGGGCCATCCTCGGCTACGTCATCGACCAGGCCGTCATCGCACCGCGTGGCCCACTCAAGGGCACCGTGTCCCGGGAGCAGAACACGCTCAGTGTGCAGCTGGCCGGCAACACCGACCGCACCTTGGACATCATCTGGCCGGACATCAACGAGATGCCCGTCGAGACGATCATGAAGGCACTCGTGGACGCTGACGGCACCGGCAAGATGCCGCCGCTCGTCACCCTGCGCCTCATGCTCCGTGCCCTCGGCGTGCGGGACGTGGACGAAATCCTGGACGAGATGACCGACGACGACGGCAACTGGATCGACCCCGAAGCCAGCGCCGGGGACGCAGCAGTGCAGGCGTTCCGCCGCGGCGAGAACAAGGAGGCGGCACGATGATGGCCTTTGCCATGGGCTTGGCAGGATTTCTGATCTCGTATCTGAGTGGTCAGGCGGTTCTGAACGCCATG
Organism: Arthrobacter sp. UYP6; assembly: GCF_040547315.1. Lineage (NCBI taxonomy): Bacteria > Bacillati > Actinomycetota > Actinomycetes > Micrococcales > Micrococcaceae > Arthrobacter > Arthrobacter sp. UYP6. The sequence continues at coordinate 19,008 of NZ_JBEPPM010000007.1, read as the reverse complement.
CAGCACCGGAACCAGTCGACGGTCTGGAAGACGCCCGGGTCACCGCCGCCTCCGCCCCACCGGCCAGGCCCCGTCCGTAGGGTCTGGAAGTGAGCCGGCCCCGCTTCACCATTCAAGGCAAGTGGGGCCGGCACGCGGCCGCCGAGTACGAACTCATCGAGGATCTGGAGGACGAGGATGGCGATCACCGAGACGACCCTCGCCCTCGCAGCCAGCCGCCGCGCCGAACTGGACCAGATCCTCGCGGACATTGACCTCGAACTCATCAGTGCCTGGGCTATGGCGTGGGATGAGCTGTCCACAGAGTTTGATGCAGCCCTCACGGAGTTGATGGCGGCCGCGAAGAACGGGCGCGTCACCGGCTCCCAGGCGGCCAAGAACGTCCGGCTCCGCAAAGCCTTGGCGCAGGCCGCTGACCGGCTGGACGAGCTGGCACAGATGGCGGGCGTGACCGCCCAGGCTGACGTCATGCGCGCCGCGCTGGCCGCCGCCCAGTCACAGATCAACCTGGCCATATCCCAGCTGCCGCCCGATCACCTGATCAGCGTGGCACCAACATGGACGCGGGTCTCGGACACCGCACTGGATGCCATTGTCGCCCGGACCACGCAGAACATTGTGACCGGCCTCCTGCCGCTCTCCGATCACGCCATCGACGTGATGAAGCGGAACCTCATCCGAGGCATGGCCGTCGGCGAGAACCCCCGCGCAGTGGCCCGGAGCATGGTCCGGCAGGCGGAGAAGGGCTTCAACGGCGGACTCACTCGGGCACTCACCATTGCCCGCACCGAGATGCTCGACGCCCACCGGGCCGCCACCAAGGCAGCCGACGAAGCCAACACCGACCTGATGGCCGGCTGGCTCTGGGGTGCCTCACTGGATGCTCGCACCTGTCCCTCCTGCCTCGCCCAGCACGGACAGCTCCACCCTGTGAGCGAAGAAGGGCCCATCGACCACCACCAAGGCCGCTGCGACCGCATCCCGAAAACGAAGAGCTGGCGGGAACTGGGCTTCGACATCGACGAACCCGAGGACCTCATGCAGGACTCCCGGGAATGGTTCGACGGGCTCACCGAGGACACCCAGGCACGCATCATGGGCCGGGAACGCCTCGAGCTGCTCAACAGCGGCACCATCGGCTGGGACGACCTGTCCACGAAGATCAGCACGGACGGATGGCGCGACGCCATGCACGTCACTCCTGTGCGGGACCTGCGGTCATTGGCCGGTTAGTCGTTCTTCGACGGCGCGTAGGCCAACGCCCCGCACCACCGGCACTGCCGGGACATGCGGGCGCCCGTGAGGTCGAACTGCAGACTGTGCAGCACCCACACATGGCCGGGACACTCACCCGGCCCGTCGTTCCGATCATCCAGTCCCACACTTCCACCCTAGACACCTTGTGGCGCTTGCCGCCCTAACGCTCAACAGGAGGCCGCATGTCCAAGCTCATCACCGAATCGACCGTCGCCCCCACGAAGACCGGGCCCGGCCGGGTCCTCCTGGAACTCATCACCCCCGGGCAGGGCTCCAGCGGCTACTACTCGCCCGAGGTGCTGGAGCAGGCCGCCAAGGACAAGGTGTTCCCCCGCGGCACGCAGTCCCACATCAACCACGACACCGAGCCGGAGCGCCACGACCGGCCCGCCGGTGACCTCCGAAACCTCGTCGGTGTCACGCTCGAGGACGCCTACATCAAGGACGGCAAGCTCGTCGCGGAGACGCGGATCAGCAGTGCATGGAAGGACTTCGTCGAGGAGTTCCACGAGTTCATCGGCGCATCCATCAACGCCCAGGCCGAGGTGTCCGAGGACGGACTGACCATTGAACGGATCCTCCCCTCCCCTTTCAACCGGGTGGACTTCGTGACCGTTGCCGGCCGCGGCGGCCGTGTAGCCGAGGTGCTGGAGTCGGCGAAGGTCATCGAGAACCGCTCCATCAGAGCCACCGAGACCACAGCCAACGACGTCGAGTCCTACCTGCGCGCCGCCGTCCGCGACGCGCACCGGACCGAGGACGACTACGCGTGGATGCAGGACTACGACGACGCCGCCGTGTACTTCGACAAGCAGGGCCGCACCTTCAAGCAGGCCTACTCCATTGCCGGCGTGAACGTGACACTGCAGGGCGAACCGCTGGAGGTCCGCCGCCGTGTCGAGTACGACCCGGTCAGCGTGCCGGCCGCCGAGTCCGCCCCCAAAGATTCCCCTCCGAACCCGGCTGGGGTAACCGAAAACAGGAAGGAGCCCATCGTGGCTACTACCAACATCGAGGAGTCCGAGCTGTCGGCTCTCCGTGCAGACGCCAGCCGGGCCGCCGCGCTGGAAGCCGACAACAAGGCCCTGCGCGAAGCTGCCGTGAAAGCTGAGGCCGCGAAGATCGTCGCCGAAGCTTTCGATGGCGTCGAAGCACCCAAGACCGCCGCCCGTCTGGCCGAGTCCTTCAAGCTCACCGCCGACGGTCAGCTGGACGCTGCAGCCCTCAAGGCTGAGGCCGAAGAGTCCGCCGCAGAGTGGAAGGTCGCCCACGGCGCCGGAAGCGTCACCGGCGTCGGCGACACCACCAGCGTCACCGAGTCCAAGACCCGGACCGACGACGACATCATCAACGCCCTCGGAGGTAACTGACCATGGCAAAGAACCAGCGGTACACCAACGCCCTGCACATCAGCGTTCCCGTCCCGGAAGGCACCAAGTCCGGCGCTCCGGTGAAGGTCGGCCAGATCTGCGGCGTCACCGTCATCGACCGACAGTCCGACGGGCAGGCCACGGTCTGGCTCGACGGCAGCTACGACGTCCCCGTCGCCGGCGCCGTCAACACCTTCGGCGCCCCGGTCTTCATCAAGGCCGACAACACCCTCACCGCCACGGCGGCCGGCAACTTCCTCTTCGGCACCGCGCTGGGGACGAAGGGCACCGGCACCGGCCCACTCGAAGTAGCCCCGATCGGCTACACCACCCAGACCGCCGCTGGCGCGTAAGGAGAACCACCAATGGACCTCGTAAACGAAGGGTTCCGCAAGGCACCCACCCATCAGGAACGCGTCTTCGAAGCCGCGCAGCTGTTCGCCAAGGGCAAGTCCGGCGCGAGCCCCCTCGCCCAGGCCGTGCTCCTCGAAGCGTTCTCCACTTCCGACTTCCCCGTCCTCCTCGGAGCGGCGTTCTCGAAGCAGGCCGTGCAGACGCAGAAGGACGCTGTCAAGGAGTTCGAACCCCTGCTGGTCGACATCACCGTCGACGATTTCAACCGCCACAAGCTGGTGGACCTGTGGTCCGGCGACGCGTTCGAGACGGTCAAGCAGGGCGAAGAGTACAAGCAGGGCGACCTGAGCGAGACCGAACTCGACCACGGCGCTGCCAAGCACGGCAAGTCGTACGGCCTGACGTGGGAGCTGCGCCGCAGCCGCCAGTTCTCCGCCCTGGCGAACTTCCCGAAGTTCCTGGCCAACGGCTCCATCAAGGGCCAGAACAACGCCGTCGCCGACCTGCTGGTCAAGGACAACGGCTGGAACGCTGGCCTGTTCAAGGACGTCAAGACCGTCAAGTTCAGCCCTGACGCACTGGATGCTGCGATCAAGGAACTGGCGGTCCGCGAGAACCACCGCGGAGAGCTCGTCGACGTCTCGGATCTGGTCCTCGTGCACGGCCCCGCGCTGCGCACCGAGGTCAATCGTGTGCTGCTGGCCGCAGAGATCGAGCTGCAGGTCACGGACGGCAACAAGGTCACCAAGACCCGCCAGACGAACCCGTTCCGGAACGTCGTGACGCCGCTGGAATCCCGCACCATCGGCCAGCGCCTCGGCGCAGGTCAGGCCACGGCATGGGCACTGGTTCAGGGCAAGACCTCGGACCTGCCCTCCATCATCCGCACCCTGCTCTCGGGCGAGGAGAACGTGGACATCCGCGTCAAGTCCGACCAGGGCCAGCGCGTTGGCGGCGGCGCCTTGTCCGTGGAAGACGGTTCGTTCAACGACGACACCATCTGGTTCCGCGGCCGTGATGTCTATGGCATCGACCCGGGCTTCACCCCCGGCGTTTGGGCGTCCGCCGGCGCCTAGCACCACCCCGGTCCCCGCGCTGATCAAAAGGGCGAATCAATCCCAGCGCGGGGGCCACCCCCAACTTCATAGCGACCGGAGGCACTCATGGCCATCGACTTCACCACGCCCATCGGGCAGGTCCGCCTCCAGATCGCTGACCTTGATGAGGCAGCCTTCCTGCTCAGCGACGAGCACCTGACCGGCTACCTCGCCATGAACGCGGAGAGCGTCCTGCGCGCCGCCGCCGATGCACTCGATGCCATCGCCACCTCGGAAACCCTGCTGGGTAAGAAGATCCGCACGCAGGACCTGTCCACGGACGGCCCGGCGGTCGCGACCGACCTGCGCAAGAAGGCAGCCGAGCTGCGTGCCCGTGCAGCCGCCGAGGAAGCCAAGGCCTCGGACACCGACGACGTGTTCGAGGTAATCCCCTTCCACCCGTACGGCAAGCCCGAGGGCGCGGAGTGGCGCCTGTGAGCCCCCTGCCTGGCTATCCCGTGATCCCGCCCAACTGGGCCGAGCACCACCGGCCCACCGCTGAGGCGACGATGACCGCGGACGCCGTCTTCCAACGCATCAGCGAAGGCCCCGCCCCGTTCCCCGTCCCTGACGACTGGGGCCCGGCAGAGGTCATCTGGAACACCAAGGTCCGCGTGCAGGGCCTGAACCGGGAAGGCTCCGGCGTCGCCGCCGAGCAGCCCGTCTACACCCGCGAGTACCTCGTCACCGCACCCATGCGCGGCCCGGCCATTATCTCCGGCGAACGCGGCGACATCATCGTCGTCCTTGGCCGGGCCCTGCGCATCACCAACGAACAGTTCAGCTCCCTCCCCTGGGAGCGGGACTTCACCTGCGTGGACAACCTCACCCAGCAAAACCCGTAGGAGGCAGCCGTGGGAATCGAGAACTCACAACTGCGGCGCTTCTCCGCCGATATCGCCCGCGCAAAGGCCACGACCGGGAAGCTCGCCCAGACCGTCGTGCGTAAGACGGCCCGGGACATTGTGCGGGACGCGAAGATCCTGGCGCCGGTGGACACCGGGAACCTCAAGGCCTCCATCGGCCACTCCGACCTGCGCTCAGTCGGCCAGTCCGGTGACCTGTCCGTGGAGATAGGTCCAACCGCCAACTACGGCGTGTTCCTCGAAATGGGAACCTCCCGCGCACCAGCCCAGCCCTTCATGGGGCCGGCCGCCGACCGCAACACTGGCCCGTTCGAGCAGGCCTTGGCCCAGATCGCTGAGGAGGGCCTGCGTGGCTGACGCCCTGCCGCTCCGCGCCGCTGTGCTGGCTGCGCTCCGCTCCATCCGTGGCATCACCGTCTACGACGGCTACGTGCCCGACAAGGTCCCGGTGGACGCGGCGCAGTACATCCTGCCCTACGTCGTGTTCTTCGGCGGCGTCGGCGACGAGATACCCGAGCGTGACCTGTCTGCCCGCGTGGACCTCGGCGGCCTCCGCTGGGACATCCAGACCACCTCAGTGGGCGCCAACCCCGACATCTGCGCCAGCGTCGCCCAAACCGTCCGCCGGACGCTCACCAACCTGCCGCTCGGCACCCACTACCTCCTGCCCAACCCCGACGGCTTCAAGCAGGAGACCCCGATCAGGGACACCACCATCACCCCGGCCCGCTTCATGCTGCCCGCACCATGGCGGCTCGACACCACCTAGGAGGCCCGCATGGCCAACGACTGGATCCGCGTCCGAGACACCCGCACCAACGAAATCCTCCCCCACCGCGTGCCCCGCGCCCACCTGGACAGCTTCGACCACCTCAAAGAGGTCCCGTCCAGCCGCAAACGCGCCGACCGCGTCACCGTGACCGAGCCCGTGCAGCCCGCCGCCGGCGTGCCCGTCACGGAACCCCACACTCCCGCCAAGCGCGGGCAGGCCGCTCCGGCCACCACCATCCAGGAACCGGCCAAGCCGGAGAAACCCAAGGAGGCATAAATGCCCAAGTCACTCGCAGACGGCCGCGTCAAAGTCGTAGCCCTTTCCACCAAGCCTGCCAACCCGTACGCCCCGACCATCGCGGAACTGACCGCGGGGGTGGACATCAGCTGCCGCATCCTGTCCAGCGACTACGCGCTGGGCCCGACGACGTCGGACCGGATCGCGGAGAAGGAGCTGTGCAAGGAAGGCAACGCCAACGCAATCGGCGCTTCCAACTACGCCGGATCCGTCACTCCGTTCCGGTACTTCGACGAGACCACCAACCAGGCGCACAAGACCGAGGATGAGGTCTACCAGCTGCTCAAGGAAAAGGGCACCACCCTCTACCTGTACGAGCGGCAGACGTCGAAGAAGTCCACCGCGGACTTCGCTGCCGGGGATGAGGTGGACGGGTACGAGGTCGTCACCGACAACCCGCAGAAGCCCTCCGACATGGGCGGCTACATTAAAAGAGTGGTACCCCTCGAAATTCAGGACGCATGGCTCGGCGGAGTCGTCGGCGGCACCAACTAATTCGCTACTGGATAGCGGGCGGAATTAACTCGAATTCGCCCGCTATCCAGTAGAATTAGAATTAGCAAAAGCCCCGCGATTGCGCTAACAATCCGGGGCGGCGACCAACACTCTTAGGAAGTGCTGATATGCCCAATTCTACATGCTCAGTTGATGCCTGCGAGAGGCAAGTCATCGCCCGTAGTTGGTGCGAAACGCACTACCGGCGATGGCAGCGAACAGGGTCCCTGGAAACTACCCGATTCGTCACTCGCTACTGCTCAGTAGCCGACTGCGAAAATATCGCGGAAAAGCGCGGCTGGTGCCCCGCCCACTACCGCCGCTGGCGCACCACTGGCGACCTTCGCCCTGACGTCCCCCTCCGTAAAGTCAACGTGCCAGTGATCGACGGACACAAACAGTGCTCGTCATGCGGTTCACTGACACCAGTCGCGGAGTTCGCTGAGCACAATGTTTGCCGACCCTGCAAAGGGAAACGGCAAGCCAGTTGGGCGACACAAAATCCTGACTACTGGCCGACCTGGCAGCGCGCCAACCCTGACAAGCTGAGCGCCACAGCTCACCGCCGTCGGGCCCAGAAGCTTGGCCGCGATAGTGAACAAGTGGACCGCAGTCTCGTGTTTGAACGCGACGGATTCACCTGCCAGCTCTGCAACCTGCCGATCCTGATGGCAGAAAAGTTCCCGCACCCATTCAGCCCTTCGCTGGACCACATCATTCCGCTCAACAAGGGCGGGCACCATTTGTACTCCAATATTCAGGCGGCGCACTTCGTGTGTAATTCCGCCAAAGGCGACCGCCTCACCTAAATCCACGAGCTAAACAGTTAGGCCCCCGTGATTCCACACCGGGGGCCTATTCGTTTAACCCACCAACTCTGGAGCCTGAAACCCCATGACCAAGAAACTCGATCCCAACGCCTTCAACTTCGCTGACTGGTTCGGCGATGCCAACCGGCCCGAGGAATCCGCCGACGTCTTCACGCGCAACGGGCTGGTTGGCGAGATCAATGCCCTGCAGCGCCAGATCGAAGAGGATGACCGCGCTGCCGATCCCGAGGGATCCCTCGGTGACGAAGCCGTGAGCGCCAATGAGGAGAAGCTCGCGGAGCTGCTTCAGGAGTTCCTCGACTCCAAGGTGACCGTCTACGTCAAGGCGCTCACGCCCGGCGAACGTACCTCAGTCCGCAAAGCGCACGAGGCGTCCAAGCAGCCGGACGAGGACTTCGTCATCCGCATCCTGGCGGCGTCCATTACCGCCCTGCGCAAGCCCGGCAAGGAACGGACCCCGGTCAGCATGTCCTACGGCGACATCCTCAAGCTGGCCGAGCAGATCGGTGACGCGCAGATCGAGGTGCTGTTCAACGCCTACCGGCAGGCCACCTCCGGGCTACCCACTGTGGACGCAGATTTTTTGCTCAAGCGCTCTGGTCCCGCCAACACCCCGGAATAGTCGCAGCACTCAAGACGGCGGAACGACACGGCCGCTCCCCCTCCGAGTACCTCGGCTTCGACGACGAGCACAAAGACCGGCTCCTCGAGGTGGCTTACACCATCTACCTCGACGGCATGTGCTCGTGCGGGTGGCCCATGGTCATCTGCCGCGACCCGGACAACGACGGCTGGTTCGAACTCCCGGAGAAGGTGTCTGTCTGCCAAGTGCAGGCGGTCATCGACCGTGAGGCCAAAGAGCGCCGCGGCAACGCGAACTACGAGCCCGAAGCGGGCGAAATTCTCAACGTGATCTACACCCGGGGCGCCGAGTCGGAGGACCCCGACGACTAAGGCCATGGGTTCCCCACAGCACCTTTGGAGGTACACATGACCGCTCGTTCCGTCATCGTCGAACTGCAGGCCCGGGTCGGCTCCTACGTCTCCAGCATGGGGAAAGCGAAGCAGTCCACCGACCAGCTGACCCAGTCCCAGGCCAAGGCCGGAGCCGCTACTGACAGAGCGGCAGCGTCCACCGAGAAGGCTGGCGCGAGTGCCGGGAAAGCGGCGGGCGGATTCAGCAAACTGGCAGAGTCTGCTGAGAAGAACCGGGACGCGTGGGACAAAGCCGGCGGCGCGCTTACGGTCTTCGGCGTCTCCACCGTTGCCGTTCTCGGTGCGACCGCCAAGGCCGCCATGGACTGGCAGTCCGCCTGGGCTGGCGTCACCAAGACAGTCGATGGCTCCCCCGAGCAGATGGCAGAGCTTGAGGACGGGCTCCGCGGGCTGGCCAAGACTCTGCCCATCACACACACCGAGATCGCAGGCGTGGCCGAGGCCGCCGGCCAGCTCGGCGTGGCCCGCCAGGACGTCCTCGGCTTCACCAAGACCATGATCGACCTCGGCGTCTCCACCAACCTGACGGCCGAAGAAGCCGCCACCGATATCGCCCAGATCAGCAACGTCATGGGCACACTCAAGCGGGAAGGTGCGGAAGGCGTCTCGCGGTTTGCTGCGACACTGGTCGCGCTCGGTAACGATGGCGCGTCCACGGAGAAGGAAATCCTCTCCATGGCGCAGCGCATCGCCGGCGCCGGCGCGACCGTGGGCGCCACCGAGGTCGAAGTGCTGGCCCTGGCCAACACTCTGGCTTCCATGGGTATCCGCGCCGAGCTCGGTGGTGGTGTGACCACCCGTGTGCTGCTGAAAATGTTCACCGCTGTGAAAGAAGGCGGCAGTACTCTCGACAGCTTCGCTAAGACGGCCGGAGTCAGCGCGGAGGAGTTCTCCAAGGCCTTCGGGGATTCCCCCGTCAAAGCCATGGACCTCGTCGCCCAGGGCCTGAACCGGATCAATCAGGATGGCGGCAACGTCGTCGAAGTGATGAAAGACCTTGGCATCAAGGGCACCGAAGAAGTGCAGGTCATGCTGGCCCTTGCTAACTCGGGCACCCTGATGGCCGATGGACTGGAGGTAGGTTCCAAAGCTTGGCAAGAGAACATTGCCCACATTGTGGAGGCAACCAAGCGCTACGACACCGCTGACTCGCGAATCAAGATCGCATGGAACAACATCAAGGACTCCGCTATCAGCGCCGGCGCAGTGCTACTCCCGGTCATTTCCACCATGGCCGACGGCGTCGCTTCCCTTGCGAGCATGTTCGGTGACCTCCCCGCCCCGGTGCAGGGCGTACTCACCGTACTTGGCGGCCTGGTGGGTGTCTCCGCACTGCTCGCTGGTGGCTTCCTGGTTCTCTTCCCGCGGGCCATGGACCTGGTGGGCGCTTTCAAGACCCTCGGCGTTTCCGGCGGGGAGCTTGGCGGGAAGATGAAGTTCCTTGGTAAGGCCATGGGTATCGCGGCAGTTGTGATGGCTGCTGTCGGTGCCGTTACGGCGTTGCATAACGCTTCCCAGCCAGCCGCGGTATCTACCGGCGAACTCTCACAAGCCCTGCTTGGGTTGAAGAAGAACTCAGCCTCCCTGGATGGTGTGTTCGCTGGGCTGAAAACTGAGGACACCGGCCGCATTCTGGCAGACGTCAACAGTGTTGGTGAAGCACTGGCCAAGCTGGAGAACCCTGGTGTCTACGGGTCGATCTCTTCATTCGGCGCGACCGTTATGAAAGTGGACAACGACACAGCGAAGCTGACGACGACCCTGTCCACCATGGACCAGACGTTGGCCGGCGCTGTCAGCTCCGGTAACTTCGATCAGGCTTCTGCCGGATTCAAATCCATCGCGGACAGCGCTGCAGCGCAGGGGCTCACCCTTGAAGACGTCAAGGCACGGTTTCCCACCTACCTTGAATCTCTCCGGCAGCTGGCCAGCGACGCTAAGGTCACCGTCGGGGAACAGGACCTCCTCAACTGGGCGCTGGGGGAAACTCCGCAGGCGATGCTGGATGCTGCTGCGGCTTCCGAGGAAACCGCAGCTGCCCTCGAGGGCGTCGGCGGGGCGGCGGAAGAGGTAGCGGTCCCGCTGGAGGACATTGTGGCCGCCCTTTTTGCGTTGGGCATGATCACCATGTCCTCTCGCGACTCAACGGCAGCCTTCCATGATGCTCTCCGGGAGATGCAGACAGCCACCGAAGCAGCCCATGCGGGCACACTGGGTTTGGGTGCGGTACTCAATGAGACCGCAACCGATTTCGACCTCACCACCGAGGCTGGCGCCGCAGCAAATGCTGCGTTCCAGAACATCGCCTCGGCCGGCATGGCAGATGTGGAAGCCAAGGCGCGGGAAGGAATGGGGCAGCCTGAACTCCAAGCCAACCTGCAAGCAACCTACGACGGCCTCGTAGACGCAGCGAACGGGATGGGCATTGAGGGCTCTGCCGCTGACGATTTGGCGCGCAAGGTGCTTGGCATCCCCGAAGGTGCGGACACGACGGCGTTCTTCCATGATGCGGCAGCCAAGCTGGGTATCGAGGAGTTGGATACGAAGCTGACCAACTTGGACGGCAAGACCGTCAATACGTACGCCAATACATGGATCACGGAGACTCTGCATACCCTGCGCACCGGAGACACGAGCGCCCCCACGGGTGATCCTCGCGGTCCCGGACCGTGGGCGCCGCCGGGTGGTGCTACGGGTGGCCGTGTCGCCGACATCATGGGGCTCGCTGGTGGTGGCCGTGTGCCGGGCAGCCGCTCGGCGAACGTGCGCAAGGACAACGTCCTGGGCATGGTGAACGGGAAACCGTTGGGTTTGCAGGGTACCGAGTGGGTCATCAACCCGAACTCATCGGATCATTACGACGAAGAGCTGGCAGCCATCAACGCCGGCTCCTTCCCTAAGGGGTCGGCCGTCAGCTCCTACGGGCGGGATTTCGCCGCCCCTTCGGGAGGCGGAACAGGCTACGGCGGCAGCGGTGGCGGCCTCGTCATCGACATGCCCATCGAAATCAACGGGGCCACGGACGTCAACGCTGTCCGCCAAGCAGTTATCGCGGACATCAAGTTCCTGATGCAGAAGAACGGGGTGCGCCTTGGCGACTGAGAGCATCATTTTGGACGGGCAGCCGTTGAGCGGGGAGGACCGCTACGGCGTATGGACTACCTCAGTTCTTGACGGCTGGTGGTACTCCCCGGAACCCAAGGGCAGCACTGAGGAACGCGAGAACGCGGACGGCGATTATGACTTGCCGGTTTACTACGGCGCCCGCTACGTCACCATCGGCGGCAGTATCCGGACCAAGGGGCACGCCCAGCAGCATCAGGCCATAAACCGTTTCGTGGGGCTCTTGCGAAATAAGGGCAGGCTGCAGGTGTCCGGGCATGGCCCGACTCAATGGGCCGATGTGAAGCGGGCGTCGGGCTTCAAGATGGAGCCAATCACGGACACTTACGCGCAGTGGCAGGCACGGGTGAAGGCGCCCGACCCTCTAAAGTTTGGCGACGCGAACGTTTTCACGATCAGCCCGAACCAGACGGTGCCGCTGTTCCATTACGGCAACGCGGAGGCTTCCCCGATTTTCGACATCACCGGGAATATGCCGGCGGGTTACACACTCTGGGGGCCGGGCGGTAAGACGTTCGTTTCGCCGTCGGTTGTCAGCTCCACTTATCCGCACCACCTGGATATGAGCGAGGGGTTACTCAAGGTCAACGGTTACTACTGGACCGGGCAGACCGGCAACGCGGACCTCTGGACGATACCGCCAGGCCAGCAGGTTCTCACCGGGCTAACAACAACGGGTACGGGCACCGCGAAGGTCACCGTCTACGACACTTACATCTAGGAGCAATATGGCTTGGAACGTATGGGTCGTCAACACTCACAACGGTGTCCGCCGACAGAAGCTGCCTGTGTCGGCTTTCCCGTGGGATCGGGTGCTGAATGTGTCCGGTTCGGGTTCGGTGACGATCCAGTTGCGGGACAAGGTCGTGTCTCAGCTTCAGTACATGGACCTGACAACACCCCTCAAGCGCACGGTCGTCCTCTCGTGGGACAAGAAAGCGGTCTATGGCGGCATCATCTGGGCGCGGGAGTATGACCGGGACGCGGGCACGATGACGCTGACCGTGGCAGATATCTGGTCGATGCTGGCTGCGAGGCTGGCACTTGACCGGGGTGCCACGAACATTGCGGCGAGCCTGCTGACGTGGTCCGGACTCACTCTCGCGTCACTGTGCGCGAAGGTTGTGCAGGCGGGGTTCACTCTCCCGTCCAATGACTGGCTGCTCCCCATTGTGTACCCCGCGACAGCGACGGCTGGGGCTTCCCGCACGCTTTACGGCTATGACTTCCCGGTTGTGGCTGATGTGTTGGACGAAATCATGTCAACCCAGGGCGGCCCGGACGTTGATTTCGTGCCGCAGTGGTCTGAGGGGAACGATCCAACCTTCCAGTGGGTGATGCGTGCCGGTGCTCTCAAGGATGGTGCGTGGGAGTGGAACCTTGCCGCGGAGAAGTCGGGTGTGACCGGGCTGAAATGGAAGCAGGACGCTTCCAAGGTCACCACCTCTGCAGTTGGCCGCGGTGAGGGTTCTGAGAAGAACGTCATCCACAAGCGGGTGCAGGCTGACGGCCTCGGATATGCGCTTGAACGCGTGGTGTCTTCCAATCTCAAAAAGGTGGCCGAAGTTGAGGCGCACACCCGTGGGCATCTCGCCACTTATCAGACCCCGACCGAGCAGTGGGGGTTCGGCATTCAGGCGAACGGCCACGTGCCGGTCACGGACTTGCGACTGGGCGGCAGTGTCCGCCTTTGGTCTTCCGCTGATCCGGTGATTCCTGACGGGCTGCACGTGCACCGTCTTATTCAATACTCCGGTGACCTCGGGTTGTCCGTGAAGCTCGGCATACAACCAGTGGGAGGTGCCTGATGGGCGTCATCGACAACCTGAATCAGGGAGAGTTGGGTGACTGGCGGCGCGAGGGGCGGATGCAAAAGAACCGCACCACCGGGAACAATACGGCTGTCGGTCGAGACGGAATGGAGTTCTACGACGGCGGTGTCCTGGACATCTCTAACGGCAGTTTTTACCTGAATGGCTACGGGTCCGTTACGGGTACACTCGCCGTCTCCGGCACACTCCCGGTCACGGGCGGGCTCATCGTCTCGGGAACGGAGCGCATCACCGGCTCATGGTTCCTTGACGGTGTCGGTGAAGTCGCGGGCACGATGACCGTCACGGGCGGTCTAATCGTGGACGGCAAGCAGCGCGTCTCCGGCACGCTCGAAATTACGGGTGAGCTGACCGTCACCGGCCCGACGAAGCTTGACGGCAAGACGGACATCGGCGGCGACACAACGGTGGACGGAACGCTGGACATCAAGGGCAGATCCACCCTGCAGAACGACCTTGACGTCCGCAACGGCGGCAAGGTCAAAGTCGGCGGCATGACACTGGATCCGTCTGTCGCATCTGGCGCCATCACCTTCTCGAATAGCTCTCAGATATTCACCAACGGAGACAGTATCCAAATGTTCCGAGGAAATGGCGTCCTGCAGGTTGATGGCAACAGCGCGGCCGTCCAGTGGGGCGGCAACTCGTTCACCGTAGATGGCGGCGGGCGGCGAATCTCCAACCTCCCCGTGACGGACAAGCAGCCGAATCTTTATGTAGATGCCAGCGGCTACCTGCACCGCTCAAATTGGGAGCCCCCCAAGTAGCCCTCCGACACCCCTTCTCTCGGCCTCCATTGTGGGGCTTTTTTCTTGCCCTTTTAGGAGGCACCGTATGGCTAAAGTGACAGGCGCTCTCAGCGACTTCGGCATTCAGGCGTTCCCTGAGTTGCAGCCCCGCATCATTTTCACTGCATCCGGCCCAGGCGTTTCGGGGGCGCGGCTGTTCGCTACGAAGCCGATCATCGTGAAGCCTGCCAATTCCGGCTCGTTCACGGTGGAGCTGATGCCCACCGCGAACATCCGGCCCGTCGTTTGGTACACGGTCACCATTGAATGGCTGGACCCTTCCGGGAACTACATCAGCAGCGACGAGCTCGTCTGGAAGCTGTTCGTCCCGTCGGCCGGCGGCGAACTGTCCGACTTGCTTGAAACCCCGGCCAACCCGTCCCTGATTTGGGTGGGCCCAACACCGCCGCCCAACCCGCAGCCCGGCCACAAATGGATGAACTCGACAACGGGTGTCCTCTCGGAATGGAGATAGCAAAATGACATGGGTACCTATTGCAGAACTCCGTGGACCTGAGGGCAAGCCCGGCGATGCTGCGGCACTGGGGCGGTTCGACCGGATTGAAAACGGTATCGAACTAGGCCGGAGTGCCGATGCGAATCTCCTCACAGAGAATGGCGACTACTACTCCCGCTACGGAGACGTGTCTGCCAGCCTCATCAACTTCCCCAAGGGGCCGGCGGGGACCACAGCCTCCGGGCACTTGAAAGTCCGCACCACCAAGAATGGCGTCACCACGCAGACATGGCAGGACATCGGCCAGACATTCCAAGTATGGGCGCGCTCCACCGCGTCGGTGAGCGCCGGAACCTGGTCCGAGTGGCTGCCTATGGTGAACCGCATTGACGGCATACAGGACAACACTCGCTCAGCGTTCTCCCGGGACATCAAAGTCCAGCGGTACGAGATGCGCCGAGGCGGTGTGATTGGCACCGGCGGCCTGCCGGCGATTGCCCTGCGCTATGACCATGGGCTCGCAAACTTCAAGGCGAAGATCCTCCCGCTCCTGCGGAAGTACAACCTCCCGTCCGGTCAGATGATCAACCCGGCTGGGTTGGCCGAACCGGGCAACGTTTCATCCTTCGCTGAGCTGCAGTCGTGGGCGCTCAATGATGGGGTCGAGATGGCGTTCCATGGGCGCACCCATGGCGAAGCAGACAACTCGATCACATTGCGTCGAGAAATCCTTACCGGCCTGGAGGAAATGAAGGCTGGGCTACCGAAACTCGAAATCGAGATGTGGGCGCCGCCCGGTGTTGGCGGGTCTGCGTTCATGGGCTTCGATACCGGCAAGACCCCGGAGTCGTTCTACGACACTGAGGCCGGCCAGCTGATCATGGCGAATCATGCGGTGGGTGACGGGCACTCATTCGGCTCCTACCGGAACCTGGACGGCAAGGTCTACTTCGGTGGCGGCCGACCCACCATTGATGGACAGACACCCTCATGGGTGGCCTCCATTATTCGCGGTGCCATGAACGAGGGCATGGGTCTGGAGCTGATGCTCCACCCGGTCTACCTCGACCAGCCCGGGTACATCACAACATCCCAGCTGGATGAAGTGCTAGCCAACATTGCCACGCTGCGGGATCAGGGCAAGCTCACCGTCCTAACACCATCCAGCCTGTATCTTGCGGATGCCAAAACGGATGTGCGGCATAACCTGCTGCGTAACTCCTGCTTCCGCGACGGGCTCACCGGATGGGCTGCCACCGGCGCTTTCGATGTTGTCACCGAACGCGGCATCACCTTCGCCCGTACCACCTCCGGCACATCGCTAGTCCAAAATGCAGGCTTTGGGCGGCAGAAGCAGTTCGTTGGAGGCCCCCGCGAACTGGTGTGCAAGGTCCGCACCAACGGCACCGCCGTGGTCCGCACCCGCGCTGTCGCCTCAGGTGCCGGCCTGTACGCCACGAGCGACCACACCATCACCGCTGCTCAGGGCTGGATCGAAGTCCGGCAGCCCCTCGTCATCCCCACCAACATTGACGAGGAATCACTCATCACCACGAGCGGGCGCGTCTCGGGCAGCCGTGTGGACATCACCGACATTCGCCTTCAGGCCATTTAAGGAGTTCCCATGAAGCGCACCAACACTTGGCAGGACGCCTACAACACCGGCACAGCGATTGTGGACCTGGGTGACGGAATACATGTTCCGCTGCCCCTTGATGGAATTTTCCCCGGCGAGCCTGGCCCTCCCGGCGCCGGGGTTCCTGAGGGTGGGGCGGCGGGGCAGGTCGTCCGAAAGAACAGCTCCGGAACGGCCACCTATTGGGAGACTCCCAACCGGCAGATGGTGGGGCTCGGGGATGTCGACAACACCCCGGACAGTGACAAGCCGGTATCAGATCCGCAGCGTCGGGCCCTTGCTGCGAAGGCGGATCTAGTGGAGGGCAAGCTTGTCCTCGGCCAAGTGCCGACGCTGCCGAAGTCCCGTGTGGGGCTCGGGGATGTCGACAACACCCCCGACACGGAGAAGCCCGTCTCGACTGCGCAAGCAAAGGCGCTGGCGGCTAAGGCTGACCTTGTGTACGGGAAGATTCCGGCCGCACAGCTTCCTGAGACTGTGGTCATTGGAGACTCGACGGTTGCGCCGGTAATCGACGCTCCTGTGACCGGGGCGGCTATAGACGCTCGGATCAACACGCAGGTGGCCCCGCAGGTCCAGAAGATCACGGCAGACTTCATTGCCGGGGACCGGGCCGTGGCTGATGCTGCCGCGGCTGCTGTGGATGCGAACCCGAGGATTGTGGAACTCTCAGCCACTGATGTGAAGCAGGCGAAGCGCCTCACGGAGGTTGAGTCACTCACCCCGGCGCTCAAGAACACTGACGAGCAGTGGGCGCAGGTAATCACCGAAGACAGGGCGGGGCGGGTCTCGCTTGCCGTCCGCCCCGATGGAACGGTGTACGCGGCTATCCCTGAGGTACAGGCAATGGCTGGCGTGATTGCTCAGGCATCAAGCAACACAGCCCGCTTGGCAAGCGTTGAAAGTTCCGCACCCCAGCTAAAGGCAACCGACGAAACCTGGAGCCAAATCCTCGCGGAAGACAAAGCCGGGAACGTCGCATTGGGCATTCGACCAAATGGAACTATCGCCGGCGGAGGACTCCCCGAGGTGACCGGCTACGACATCATCGTCCTGGGTGGACAGTCGGATATGTCAGGGTCAGCCAAACCGTTCGGGACAGACGTGTTCCCGCCGCACCCCCGTGTCCTCCAGTTCCCTGCAGCTCGCTGGCCGGAGTCAGGTCGGATTATCCCTGCAGTGGAGCCACTGCTTGGGCAGGGACCGCTCACCTCGGCCAAGGGTGGCGGGCCCGGTCTCATGTTCGCCCGTCTCTGGGCGGAGACTCACCCTGACCGCATCGTCGTACTGGTTCCTGCGGCCTGCACGGCGACGGGGTTCAATACGACGGCGAAGCTCACGCCCGACCCGGGGATGGCGGCTTCAGTTGGCTGCTGGCAGCTCAACAAGACTGACGAGCCGGTGAACCTCGGGCGCGGCATGGTGGATCAGGCAATGGCAGCGAAAGCCGCGGCAGTAGTTGCTGCCGGCGCCGGCAAGACGGCGAATGTGGTGGCCTTCCTTTGGAGCCAGGGACTATCCGACGGCTCCCTTACTCAGGAGCAGTACGGCACCTATTTTGACGACCTGGCTTCCGGCCTGCGCTCGGCACTTTCGCAGCCTGATCTGCCGGTCATTGTTGGTCAGATGTCCCCTCAGGGCATTGCAGGTTCAATATCTGCCCACAAGATCGACAAGGCGCATATGGACACACCTCGGCGCCTCACCCGTGCGGCCTTTGCCTACTCGTTCAAAAACCTCACGAACAGTCCGACCGACGATCACCTGTCGCCGCGGGGGCAGCACAAATACGCGGAATCCATGTTCGCCGCTTACGGGCGCGCAGTCCTCAATGTCCCCGGTTTTTCACCCATCGGGGTGGAAGACTTGAGCGCCAAACGCGTGGGCTCGAACGTGCACGTCAAGTGGACAGCCTCAGCCTCACGCGTTACCGCTTACGTCGTGGACTACTCAGTAGATGGCGGCGAGTACGTCACCACTGGAGTGACGCGCTACTACGACATGGACACTTCTGCGACCCTGCCGTGGACCGGCACCACAATGACCATCAGGGTCACTGCAAGCAATGAGCTCGGCCAATCCTCCGCAGCCACCATCGAACTGTAAGGAATTTATTTACATGGGAACAATCCCGATCTTCACGCTCCCCATCTTCTTCAATAACCCAACGCTGCCAACTCGAACCATTTACGGTTTCATGGACGACTTCGGCCGGGCATCAGCCAGTAATCTTGGGTTCACCTCTCGTGAAGCGAAGCCTTGGGTTAGCAGTCTCGCTGCGGGCATCACTTCCGGTATTGACGCGTCCGGGGCCGCATATTTTGCTCGTGATTCAGGGGGCGCCGCGCAGGTTGTTGTGGATTCCAAGGCGCCCAACGGGACGCTGCTGGCCACAATGAAGGTCAAGACTGCCCCGGGGCAGGCCGGTGTTGCCTTTCGCTGGTCCAATGCACAAAATTACTTCACCTTTAGCACCCTTGCATCAGGGGCGGGGTCCTATCGAATCAATAAGGTCGTGGCCAATGTCACCACCGTAATGGCAACCACAACCGACGTAATCCCCGCAAATGGTGACGTTCTAAAGGTTGTCCTGGCTGGGGACCTCATCACCTGCTATGTCAACGGCGTGCAAATTCTCCAGCTCACCGATACCCACAACCGCACAGCAACAAGCCATGGCCTTTATAACACCGAGGCGACCACCGTCGCCCGCTGGGACGACGTTAGCTTCACCGCCGCATAGTGAACCGTCCCGGGAATCATGCCGCCTGTTTGTTGGCGGCGTCGTCGGGTAACAAGCCGGTTTGTAGATCATAATATGTCTGCTCGTATTCCTCT